>CAXTUS010000031.1:0-792 GCA_964247475.1 uncultured Acidobacteriaceae bacterium
ATGGGGCAGGGCAGCCTGAACCCGTTGATCTATCGCCTGGGCGCGCTCACCACAGCGAATCCATTCCACGATGTAACTCCTGCGACCTCAAGCGTCAACTGCGACCTCACTGTTCCAAGCCTGTGCAACAACAGCACGCCCGGGCCGACTACGCTCACCGGCGGACTTGCCGGGTATGCCGTCACTCCCGGCTACGACCTGGTGACGGGATGGGGATCGGCGGATGTGAATGCCTTTATTGCGGGCGCCGCAGGGCAGGTGACGTTGATTCCGACTACGACCACGCTGAGCGCGTCGCCAACCGTGACCTCTACCGCGAAGACCGTCGTCTTCACCGCGATCGTGACCGCGGCGTCCGGCTGCACGCCCTCTGGTACGGTGCAGTTCAGCTCGAACGGCACGTCGCTGGGTGCGCCGGTGCCGCTGGTGAACGGCCAGGCTATCAGTCCTGCGGAGTCATTTTCGACGATAGGTACGTACATCATCTCGGCGGCCTACTCGGGCTCGAGCGTCTGCGCGAGCTCCGCCGCGCCAACCTTCACTTTGAACGTCACCGCCGCCGGTACGGCACCCGCTACCGCCATCCTGGCCGCGACTGCTCCCTCCGGCACCACCCAGAGCCTGATCGGCTTCACCGTCACGCTCGCCGCCGCGAGCGGCACCTCCGGCACCTCCAGCGCGACACCCACGGGCATGGTCCAGTTCAAGCTGAATGGGGCCAACTACGGCAATCCTGTGACGCTTGCTGCAGGCTCGGCGACGGTTCCTGCGGCGCTTCTGCCGGCTGGAAGC
>CAXTUS010000031.1:802-19023 GCA_964247475.1 uncultured Acidobacteriaceae bacterium
GGTCACCGCCGTGTATTCGGGCGATAACACCTTTGCCGGAAGCGTTTCGAACGCCGTCTCCGTGGTGATTACCGCGCTTCCGTCGGTCACGACGATCTCGCCGCTGACCGAGACCACCGGCACGACGGGCTTCTTCGTGCTTTCGGCCAAGGTGACCGCGGCCTCGGGCTCAGGCCCCGTCCCTGCGGGCGTGGTCACGCTCTTCCAGGGTGGGCTAAACGCTGGAGAGGTAGGCAGCGTCACCCTGGACGAGACCGGCAGCACCACCGTGACGCTGGACGCAACCTTTCTGACGCCTGGCGACTACCAGTTCTTCTGGGTGTACTCGGGAGATGGCAACTACGCCACGTCGCAATCGCAGACCGGCACCTATACCGTCCAAGCAGGCTTTGTTCCGACGGTCGGGCTGACTCCAGCGTCTGCCACGGTGACGGCTGCCGCCGGCTCTCCGATCACGAACACGGTCACAGTCGCGACGGGGAACGGCTTCAGCGGAAGCGTGAATCTGACGTGCGCAACGGTGTTCAACGGGACTTCTACCATCACGACGCCGGTGGTACCGGCATGCACGGTCACGCCCGCTTCGATCACGCTAAGCGCAACCAACATCAGCGCACAGGCGATGGTTACGTTGACGACGACGGCGGAGCACCCCGCGCTGAAGGCGGGAACTATCGCGAGCCGGGGCCTGCCTGCTCGCTTCGGCCTGCGTGGCATGGCTGGCACAACGCTGGCCGGCCTGCTGTTGTTCAGCCTGCCCGAGGTGCGCAGGCGCCGCGCCTGCAGTGCGTTGGCCTCGCTGCTGGTGCTCGGGTTCGTGGCCGGGCTTGCCGGCTGCGGTGGCTCCTCGACCCCGGTACAGCCTCCTGCCACCACCACCGGCACGCCGGCCGGCGCTTACACCGTCACGGTCAGCGGGGGCGGGGCGAGCACCAGCTTTACGCTCAACGTGCACTAGCGACAAAACCCTCTTCCCGGAATCACGGGGGAGAGGGTGCCTGTCTGATCCTTAGCTCGAGTCACTGCACGCTTGGTCGCAGATGCCTCTTCCTCCCTGGCGTCCCCAGGAGCGTTGGCCTGCAGGCGGCTGTTCCAGCCTCCGATCGCTGTGGAACACGACGCAAACCCCAGGCTTGGGGACGTCACCGAGCAAAGCCTCTTCCAAGTCCAGCAGCTTTCGTCGTATGCTTTCCTTCTGTGACTTTGCTTCCACGCACCCTTGCCGGCGGCCGCATCAGCCCCGCGACCCTTCCGCTCGGCGAGCATGGCCGTCCCCTCTGCCGCTGGTGCGAGCTCGAGATCCTGAACGCGCGACGCCGCACCTTCTGCTCCGACTACTGCGTGCACCAGTGGCGCCTGCGTACCGATCCCGGGTACCTGAGAGACCAGGTCTTCGCCCGCGACAAGGGGATCTGCGCCGAGTGCAAGGCCGACACGATCGGGATCTACGCAGCGCTGAAGCGCGCGCGCGGCAAGGAACGCGCAAGAGGCCTCGACTTTTACGGATTGAAGTCGATCACCGTGCGACGTTCGCTCTGGGATGCTGACCATATCCTGCCGGTCGCTGAGGGGGGCGGCCAGTGCGATCTCGACAATCTCCGCACACTCTGCATCGCCTGCCACCGAATGGCGACGGCCGAGCTTCGACAGAGGCTGCGTCCTGCCAGGCAACCAACCCCACCATCTGCTGCTCTAAACCGTGTGTACGGCAGCGCTCACGTTCGACCGAGCCCATCTCACCGGGAGCTTTCGAATATATGCCCGCCCTTAAAGACTTCATTCCCCGCCTCAACTCCCAGTCAGAGTCCATCTGCTCTAACTGCTGTCAGATTGTTCGACCCAACTCAGCAGCGCCAACCCTCATCCAGGCCCAGCAACAACATCGTTGTGGTGAGTTTTCGCTGAACACGAATACCCGTTGACAAGATAGAGGCGGATGCGGGGCGGGCGGATGGTTCATTCTCCTATCCGCTTAATGGCAGACGCTTTGTGTCCCCGCAGGCGACGCGTCCTCGATCCCGTGAAGCGTTCGGCACCCGCGACACGGCTTCTTTGTCCTCGTATTCGACTTCACCCCGGTTGTGCCTGCCGCAGGCATTTCTGCTAGCTTCGAAGAATGACTTCCGCTGCTATCGAAACGCATGAGCTCACCAAGGGCTATCGCACCACGACTGCGCTTCATCCGCTGACGCTCACCATTCCGCGCGGCGCAGTCTTCGCCCTGGTAGGCCATAACGGTGCGGGCAAGACCACGCTTATCAAGCTGCTGATGAACATGATCCGGCCGACGTCGGGTTCGGCCACCATCCTTGACCGCTCCACGGTCTCGCTCACCGGCGACGATTTCACTCGAATCGGGTACGCAAGCGAGAATCAGGAGCTGCCCGACTGGATGACCGTCCGCCAGTTCCTTGCTTACCTGAAGGGCTTCTATCCCACCTGGGACGACGCACAGCTGGTGCGGCAGCTTGAGCTGCCGCTTGACCGGAAGCTGAAACACCTCTCGCGCGGCATGCTGATGAAGGCTGCGCTCGCCTCTATCCTGGCGTTCAAACCAAGCCTGATCCTGCTGGACGAACCTTTCTCCGGACTCGATCCTCTGGTGCGTGACGAGTTGATCGAGGCGCTGATGGCGCGGGTGCGTCCCCGCTCGCTGGCGGGCACCGAGGCGCTGGCCAATGTGCCAGACTCCGAACGCCCGACGATTCTGATCTCCTCGCATGACCTGGCGGAGGTTGAATCCTTCGCCACCCACATCGGCTTCCTGCACCAGGGACGCCTGCTCTTTGCCGAAGAGATGCATTCGCTGACGGCACGCTTCCGCGAGATCACGATCACCCTGCCGCCGCCCGCGCCGGGCGAGATGCCGGCGACACTGACCCGCACCGGCGCCGAGCCTCCGACCTCCTGGCTGCTGCTTGAAAACACCCTGACCGCCGCACGCTTTGTGCACCTGCATGCCGACAGTGAGCCGGTCGCCGCGCAGGTCGCTCAGGTCTTCACGACGGGCGCAACGGTCCCGCACCTTGAGGCCGAACCCATGACGCTGCGCGCCATCTTCCTGGCGCTCGCGAAGTCTGGCCGCGCCCCGGCAGTGCCCGTCGCGTAAGGAGAGTCAGCCCGAGCGACCTACGCGCAACCTCAGCGCCCCAGCATTCCCGCTTTGCTCTTGCATCTACAAGGATCAGCCATGCCCCCGCAGCCTCTGCACATCTTCCGCAAAGACCTTATGCACCTTTGGCCCGAGACCCTCATGGTGCTCGCCCTCTTCATCGCGTGCGCCTGGGCCGCGCCCTCGCGCTGGATCGGCAATGAATACGCGGGCATCATCAATCTGCTCGCGATCTTCCTCAAAGTCTTCCTGATGCCCATCTCGTGGCTGGTGCTGATCTCGCGTCTCATCCACGATGAGCCGCTGGTGGGGGATCGCCAGTTCTGGACTTCGCGCCCCTACCACTGGGCGTCCCTGATGGCTGCGAAGTTCCTCTACATTGCGGCCTTCCTTTACCTGCCATTTCTGCTGATGCAGGTCTACCTGCTGAAGCACGCCGGTCTTTATCCAACGACCGCGATCCCTGCGCTGCTGCACAACCTGCTGCTGCTGACGGTGGTCATCGTGGTGCCGATTGCGGCCATCTCCGCGGTTACCAGCAGCTTTCCCCGGGTGCTGCTGTCGTTCATCGGAGCGATCGTTTATCTGCTGATCATCGGATTGTTTGTGGTGTGGATCATCCTGCGCCGCATGCCGCCGCCGGCGCTCGAGCCGATCGTGATTGGACTCTTTATCCTGCTCCCGCTGGCAGCGCTGGTACTGCAGTATGCGACGCGCCACACTGCACATTCGCGCGCCATCCTGATCGCTACGCCGCTGGTGATCGCGATCGTGCTGCTTGCCACCCCAGCCACGGCGCTCATCCGGCACAGCTACCCGGTGGCCTCTGTGCCGAAGCTGTCGCCGCTTCCTGATGGCCTGGGGCCAAAGCATCCTCAGCCCGGCAACCTTGCCATCAGCCGCGGCGACGTGCAGGTTACCATCCCCTTCCTGATCGCTGATGCGGATCGGCAGTCGAACTACGTCATCAATGGCGCCGCTGCCACGATCGATGGTCCGGGCATCCACTGGTCAGCGCCTTATATTACCCAGGTGGGCTCGCACATCACTGCCGGCTCGCCCTTCTCCTACGTGCCCATCGTGATGCCGCTCAGCGTCTTCAACCAGGTGGGACACGCGCCCGCCGATGTTCACCTGTCGCTTGCCGTGCAGCAGCTGAAGGCTGACCTGCCAGCTACCTGGAAGACCTCGCGGGAGCCGTTCTCAGTGCCCGGACATGGCGTGTGCAGCTACTCGTCGGAGCGTCCGGACGATCCGCCGATCTGCCACTATCCGTTCAAGCTGCCGGAGGTGAATTATGTCACTGCGAATCTCTCCGCAAGCTGCGCTGCCGGGGGCGGCCCGACCACGCCCGGGTCGCTCGATCTTTCCAGCCGGGTCAGCCTGCTGGACTTCGATCCTGTAGTGACAGAACCGCTGATCCTGAGCCCGCGCGGTCAGCAGCCCGGCCAGCCGCCGGCCGGTGGCAACCTGCTTTGCCCAGGCACGCCGCTGACCTTTATCGAGGCGCATGAACAGGCCAGGAACCGGCTGGAAGTGGACGAGAAGAACCTGCTGCTCGAGAACTACGCCATGCACAACCCGGACAAATCGCAGCAGCCTTTGAGCGCGCAGCCGCAGCCTGAGCAGCCGTAAGGACAGCAGCAAGGACCATTGCTGTACCGGCAACTGCAATCGCGTGCTGACGCCGAACGTGGTCAGGGCGCAGTTGCAGCAGCCTGCATCTTCCCAGCGAACAAGCCGCGGCTGATCCAGGCGCGGCAGAGCGCCAGCGCACCCTCGGTCGTGTAGTGGTTCGTATCGGAAAGCATGGGTGCGCTTGCTTGCGTTCCCGCGTACTCCTGGCATCTTCCCCTGGCGCAGGCAGTCTGCCAAGGCGAAAGGTATGTGAAGCCAAGGACTTTCATGCGCGCTGCCAGGGTCCTGTCGAGCTCCCCGATATGGGGCAGAAGGTGCTTTTCAGCAAGATCGGGATTGTGTTGCCGCAGGGAGTAGGCGAGCAACATGGGCAACGGCGTGTCGTACTCCTGCGCCGGTCCGATGACTACCACGTCGAGCTTATGCTCACGCAGCCAAAGCAGCGTCGGCACGATGGCTTCGATGTCACGGTTCGACTTCCAGTATTCGGTGAGGACGACACCATGGATGCATGGGGGCGCTTGCCGGCGCTTCCATGGCGCGGCTGATGATGCTTCTAGTTCGCGCGATCCTCACGGCTGCCGGCGCAGCGGGCGGTCACCAGCAGCTCTGACAGCTGCTGCATGTCCTCAGGCTTCATGCCTTCAAACAGCGCGTTCTGCGCCTTGCTCATCATGTCGTCGAGGGCATTGACCAGGTCGAGCCCGGTCTCCGTCAGGGTGGCCTGGACGACCCTGCGGTCGCTGGTGCCGCGTGTACGCTCGATCCAGCCGGCCTTTTCCATGCGGCTCAGGATGCGGGGCACATCAGGTACCTGCGCTACCAGACGCGCTCCGACCTCATGCTGCACCAGGCCCTGATCGCCGGCGCCTCGCAGAATACGCAGCACGTTGTATTGGGTTGCGGAGAGACCATGCGGACGCAGCTTCTGCTCCACCTCGTGACTTACCATCGCGGCCGTTCGCGAAAGGTTCAGCCATAACTCCTGTTGCAGGCTTTCAAACGGCTTCGCCTGCTTAATCTCTGCTTGAAGTTTTGACATAATCGAAAACTAATCGGATCGCACCAAGTTTGGCAAGACTTTGTATTTGCGCGTACCCGCCCGCCTGGCTGATGGGTCGAGCGCCGCAGGCTGGCTGCTGATGCGTTGAGAAGATGTACCCGGTTTCCCTCAAATCCACCGCCAGGCACAAGCTCTGGCCCCTTGTGTCCTCGAGCCTGAATCCGTAACGTCAGGTAAGACCTGATTGTTGGTCCTGTAACGACCAGCTAACCCGCTTCACTCCTGTTCTTCGGCTGATTTCCACCGCAGTTCTGCGGAGTTTTCAGGCTCTTTCGAGTGGAAAGGCACGTCGCTCGCGTACTCCCCTATGCAACACAAGATGTAGATGTTTTATACTTGACATACCCCATAGGGGCTACTAGCGTTACGTTTGTCAGCCGCACCCGACAAGCAAAACTGAAGCACTTCGAACAGGCCTGTGCGACTTTGCCCAACCAGGTTGGGCGATCACCCCGTACGCCGCCACGCAACATCGCCGGCATCAACCCGGCGCTTTCACAGATCTCAGCATCACCCAGGCAAACCCGTCGCAGCCAGAGCCTTCCGCACCTCAGCAAGGCGGTCGCGAGGCGACCCGCAAGTTATCCGAAATGTACCGAGCGAAGGAGCAATTCCCCATGAACGAAACTGTCCAGAAGCCCCAGGCCACCGCCTCCTCCCCCATCCGAACCACCGCCGCGCCCGGGCTTTCGTTCTCGCGCTACTTCACGACGCCGGGCGTCAGCCCCTACGACCAGGTGACCTGGGAGCTGCGCGACGCCGTCATCCAGGACTGGAAGGGCAAGCTCATCTTTGAGCAGAAAAATGTTGAGTCGCCGGTCGACTGGTCGATGACCGCGACCAACATCGTCGCTTCGAAGTACCTGCATGGCCTGGTCGGCACGCCCGAGCGCGAGTCCGGCGTGCGTGCGCTCATCACCCGTGTCGCTGAGTCGATCCGCGACTGGGGCATGGCTGCGGGCTACTTCGCGTCGGGAGAGGACGCCGCCACCTTCTACGCAGAGCTCGCACATCTGCTGCTGAACCAGAAGGTCGCCTTCAACTCGCCGGTGTGGTTCAACGTGGGCTGCGACCGGCTTGAGCCGAACTCGGACGCGCAGAACTGGCACTGGGACGCGGACAAGCGCCAGGTGACCTTCTCGACCACCGGCTACTCGAAGCCGCAGTGCTCGGCATGCTTCATCAACTCGGTGCAGGATTCGCTCGATTCGATCCTGACGCTTGCAAAGACCGAGGGCATGCTCTTCAAGTGGGGCTCGGGCGCGGGCTCGAACCTGTCATCCATCCGCGGTTCGATGGAGACGCTTTCGGGCGGTGGCACGGCCTCAGGTCCGTTGAGCTTCATGCGCGGCTTCGATGCCTTCGCTGGCGTGATCAAGAGCGGAGGCAAGACGCGGCGCGCGGCCAAGATGGTCGTGCTGAACGTAGACCACCCGGACATCGTCGATTTCATCGAGTGCAAGTCGAAGGAAGAGGCCAAGGCCTATACGCTGATTGCGGCGGGCTACGACGGCTCCGGTCCGGACTCTGAAGCGTACTCAAGCATCTTCTTCCAGAACGCGAACAACTCGGTGCGCGTGACGGATGAGTTCATGTCGGCGGTTGAGCGCGACGCCGAGTTCTCAACCCGGACGGTGAAGGATCGCACCCCGGTCTCGACCTTCCCGGCGCGTGAGCTGATGAACAGGATTGCCCAGAACACGTGGGCCTGCGGCGACCCGGGCATGCAGTACGACACCACGATCAACAAGTGGCACACCAGCAAGAACACGGCCCGCATCAACGCCTCGAACCCCTGCAGCGAGTACATGTTCCTCGATGACTCGGCGTGCAACCTGGCCAGCTTCAACCTGCTGAAGTTCGTCTCACCCGGTGGTCAGTTCGATATTCCGGCCTACCGCCATGCGATCGGCATCGTGACCACTGCGATGGAGATCATCGTGGACTCGGCCGGCTACCCGACCGAGATGATTGCGAAGAACTCGCACGATTATCGCCCGCTTGGCCTCGGCTATGCGAACCTCGGCGCGCTGCTGATGAGCTTCGGCCTGCCCTACGATTCAGACGCTGGCCGCGACTTCGCGGGCGCGCTCACCGCCATCCTGTGCGGCGATGCCTACTACCAGTCAGCGGTCATTGCCGAGACCTGCCCGCCGCTTGCCGCGGCCACGCCGATCTGCCAGAAGGCGGAGCAGACAGGTGGCGCATGCCCCGGCTTCTACGTCAACCGCGAGCCGTTCCTTGACGTCATCCGCATGCACCGTGCAGAGGTGAACAAGATTGGCAAGTCGCGTCAGAGCAACGAGCCCTTCACGGTGCCGCAACTCGACGCCTTGATCCAGGCCTCGGCCGATGCGTGGGACGCGGCGCTGATCCAGGGCGAGCACTTCGGCTTCCGCAACTCGCAGGTGACGGTGCTTGCGCCCACCGGCACGATCGGCTTCATGATGGATTGCGACACGACCGGTGTCGAGCCCGACCTTGCGCTTGTGAAGTACAAGAAGCTGGTCGGCGGCGGCATGATCAAGATCGTCAACAACACCGTGCCGTCGGCGCTGATCAAGCTGGGCTACAACGAAGCACAGGTGAATGCGATCGTCAGCTACATCGACGCGACGGGTACGATCGAGGGCGCGCCTGGCATCAAGCCCGAGCATCTGGCATGCTTTGACTGCAGCTTCAAGCCGGCCAAGGGTACGCGCTCGATCCACTACATGGGCCACATCAAGATGATGGCCGCGGCTCAGCCGTTCCTGTCAGGTGCGATCTCAAAGACGGTCAACCTGCCGAATGATTGCACCGTCGAGGACATCGCCGAGGCTTATCTCGAGAGCTGGCGCCAGGGCATCAAGGCGGTAGCCATCTATCGTGACGGATCAAAGGGTGCGCAGCCTTTGAACGTCTCGACCGACCAGCAGAAGAAGAAGGATGCGGACGACAAGAAGGCGATCGACGATCAGAAGAGCATCGCCGGAGCCGCCGCCGCGCAAACCGAGATCGAGGAGACGATCGCTGCCGAGCGCGCCGCCGCTGCCCAGCAGCTGACCGCACACCAGGCTACGATCGCGCAGCTGAACGCGCAGCTTACGTTGATCACGGCGCAATCGCTTCAGAATGCAGACGCGCTTGATTCGAAGGCGCCGCCGCGCGCGGTGCGTCACCGTCTGCCTGCCGAGCGTGCTTCGGTCACGCACAAGTTCGCGCTCGCCGGGCACGAAGGCTACATCACAGTCGGGCTCTACCCGAATGGGCAGCCGGGTGAGATCTTCATCCGCATGGCCAAGGAGGGCTCAACCGTATCGGGTCTGATGGACTCATTCGCGACGGCGATCTCACTTGCGCTGCAGCATGGTGTGCCGTTGAAGGTGCTGTGCGAGAAGTTTGCGCATACCCGCTTCGAGCCCTCGGGCTGGACGGGCAACGAGCAGATCGGTTATGCGAAGTCGATCATGGATTACCTCTTCCGCTGGATCGAGTTGCGCTTCCTGCAGGGCACACAGCTTGATCTCTTCGCCGGGCTGACCCCACAGGCCACGGTGCCGGTAGCGGGTACGATTACCTCGCCTGCAAACACGGTTGCCATGTCAACGCCTGGTGCGGGCGGAGGCACGATCCACCTCAATCCTGATCAGCCGCTTGCGACCGATGTCACGGTCACCACACCGCCGCAGCAGGTGGCCATCATCAATCCACCCAACACCATGCTGGGCGATGAATATGAAGACCGCACGGCCCCGAAGGGCGGCATTGCGCCCGACCTTCAGGCACGCAGCGGACTCGCTGCGCCAGGCGCTGCATCTTCCTTTGAAGATCGCGGCATCTACCACGCGTCCGACGCCATGAAGGACCTGTACGACATGGGCGATTCACCCTCGTGCGCAACCTGTGGCGCCATCATGACGCGGAGCGGTTCCTGCTATCGCTGCATGAGCTGCGGCAGCACCAGCGGCTGCAGCTAATGCTGCACTCGCTGGCGTCGCATTCTTCTTCTTTGTCGGTTGACCTATAAGGCTGAACTTAGACCCTACAAGAATGTATTTGAGATCCCATAAGGCTGAATTCTTGTGGGATTTCTTTTTTTTGTACCAAGCTGGTGGGCGCATCCACAAAAGACCAAAATGCATCAAGCTTCAGCACGGTTGGAAGTCTCTTGTTGGTGAGCACATCTCAGATAGTCGCCGCAATCGACGGTGCATTGCTTAGGCAGAATGCGACCGACAAGGCTCTGACGTTCCAGCCCTTTCACAGGAATCTTCTCCAACTGAGGAACGCCGTGGTTGCGCTCAGTGTCTTCTAAGTAAAAAGAGCTCGAACTTTGAGACCGTCCCGGTTTGCCAAAGACTTCCTGGCGGAGGCGGGTGACCAAGGGGACACCCTGATGATCCTGCTTGAGCGCTCCGCCTCAGCTCTGCTGATCCGAGCAGGTGGTCATGAGGGCGAAGCTTCGCCTGCTTAGCTGCTGCGCTTAGAAGACTCACAACTGCCCGGGGCATCTCTTATCGATCGGCCAGCTTCAGTGCGTGGCTTCGACACCCTCAGCTACCGCATGCGCTCTCCATTCGGTAGGCGTCTGACCAGTCCACCGGGCAAACGCTGACGACAGTACGCTTGGAGTTGAGTACCCCACGATCTGTGAGATCGCGCTTACTTCCAGATGAGTCATAGCAAGCAGCTGCTTCACGTAGATGCAGCGAGCATGGTCCATCACCTGTTGGAATTCGAGTCCCGCCGCCTGGAGGCGCCGGTTCAGTGTGCGCGGACTCATCCGCAACTCTCCAGCGACCTCGATCGCCGAAAAGTTCCCTCGGATCAGCGCGACCCTCAGGTGCCGCCGCATACGCTCCTGCAGATTCAGGTCGCCCGCGTCCCACCTGGCGGAGACCTCTCTAAGGGCTTCCGCCCTTTGCCTGCTGTCCGCTCCAACAACGGGACGGTTGAGGACTCCCTTTGCCAACACGACTGCTGTCTGGCCCTGATCAAACCGGACGCCTGCCGGAAAACTCCGACGGTATGGCTCCACGTCCTGCGGCTTTGCACGTGCAAGAAGGACTGAGGAGATCAGCGTCGCGCCGTCTCCCACTAGTTCTCGCACAAAGTTATAAGCCGCAACGGCAGCTCCATCAGAGATGATCGATCCTCCAGACATGCCTGGCTGATACACCGCGTAGCCAAAGATGGCATCCTCTCCCTTCTCGAAGAGATAGGCGACGCCTCCATGAGAGTTTCTGTGCTGATGCGCAACAAAGTCTCGAAGCGCCTCCCGCACGGTAGCAGCGTGGGTCATCAGCCTTCCGACCGGCCCCAGGGTAGACAGCGTGATCCGCTTCCCCAGCTCAAGCCCGAAGGAGGGGCAATGCGTCATCTCCGCAGCAATGGTCATGAGTCGCCCCATTGCGAGATAAGAGATTGCCTTGTCCGGATGGTTGATGGAGTCCATTGTCATTCCTGCAGCTGAGATGACTTGCTCCGGTGCAACACCGAACTCCCTTAGCAGATCGGGGAGCAGCACAAGGAATCCAACCCGCTGGTGACTTCGATTGAGAAGCAGATCTTGCAATGGATTTCTCCGTTCCATACTCAGCGGACGACTTAGAAGGTTTATTGGATTTTGGCCACTATTCGCAAGTGGATAGTTTGTCCTATGCGCTATGGTTATGACGTTCCCCTGCACACCTTTTCGCGCTCTTTGTCTGTTCCTCTGTGTTTGAGGAGTGGTCTCCTAGCTCCCACTTCAGCTCAACACTAGCTTTCGCGCGCGATGTCTGCGCCAGACATTCGGCTTGACCAGCCTTCCGATGTTTTGAGGGCAACGCAGATCCGCGACAAGAAGCGGAAAGACAATAAGTCGAAGCGCTCCTTCGAGCACTTTCCTATCTCCGTATCACTCACAGTAGACCCAACTCTATGTCATGAGGTTTCAAGTGAAGTTCTCGACCTTGCGCAGTGCCTGCGCGTCTCTGCCTGTAACTGCCTGCCTTTCGTTGATGGTGCTGTCCGCGTTGCTCGTTCCAACAACACACAGTGCCGACGGCCAGTCCCTGGGTTCGCCAACCCGGCACCACCATCCTCTCCCTTCACCAAAGCTGGTCAAGGGACCCATCACGAACCTCAGCCCTGTCGTGACTCCGGAGGGGACGTGGACACCTCTGGTCAACCAGGTACCTGAAAACGTCGGCCTCATGATGCTGCTGACCGATGGTACGGTGGTGGCCAGCGGCAACAATGGCACCCAGGGAACCGGGGGCGATAATACCTGGTACAAGCTCACTCCTGACAACAAAGGGAGCTACGTCAACGGCACCTGGAGCCAGCTTACGTCGATGCTGTATTCACGCCTGTACGTGCTTTCGCAAGTACTCAAGAATGGCAAGGTTTTCATCGGTGGCGGCGAGTATGGCAATGCGCCGAACGGCTCCTCGGAGTTGTATGATCCGGTCGCTAATACCTGGACGGAACTGCCGAACACCACGACCCTCGAGCCAAACGCCAGCTACGTAGACGGTGAAAGCATGCTGTTGCCGGATGGCAACGTTCTGGCTTACTCGGTAGGTGGACAGAATTGCTTGGCTGGAGGTTATTACATAGGCGATCTGTTTATCTATGACACTGTTGCCAATAGCTTTCGGACGACGGGTTGCCCGCTCGGTAATCAAGACGAGTCCAGTTGGATCAAGCTGCCGGACAACAGCATTCTCGCGCTCGACCTTAAGACCGGTGGAGCCAACATACCCACCAGTGCTGAACGCTACATCCCGGCCACGGGTCAATGGGTCGCAGATGCTGTACCCCCCGTCTACCTTTTCAACGATGGCGGCGAGCTTGGAGGAGCTTTCCTGTTACCGAACGGCAAGGTCTTCTATATCGGCGGCACCAACCAGACCCTGATTTACACGCCTAGCGGCACCGCCGCACCAGGCACCTGGACGCAAGGCCCTACCTTCCCCGATATGGGTGGAGCCGTCATAGGAGCTAACGACGCGCCTGCAGCAATGATGGCGAACGGTAAAATCCTGGTTGCCGAAGGCAATTACGTCGCTCCGTGCGACTACTGCGCCCCAACTTACTTCTTTGTTTACGACTATAAAACCAACACCATTACTTCCATCTCCGCTCCGGACGGCACCGCGTCAGACACTCTTACCGCTTCCTACCAGGCGGATATGCTCGACCTTCCCGACGGCTCCGTCCTCTATGAGGGCAACAGCCAACAGCTTTACACGTTCAAGCCCGCCGGCGCGCAAGTGCAGACAGGCGCCCCGGTTCTCACCTCAACGCAGAAGAACTCCGACGGATCGTATCTCCTTACAGGGACCGGCTTCAACGGCATCTCTTCAGGTGCTGATTATGGCGACGAGAATCAGAACGCCACCAACTACCCGATCGCAAGCCTCACCGACAGCAACGGGAACGTCTTCTACGCCCGCACCTACAACTGGAGCAACACCGGCGTGGCCACCGGAAACCAGGTGGTCACCACAAACATGACGCTGCCTGCAGGTTTGCCCTATGGGACATACCAGCTGACCGTGAGCGCGAATGGGATTCAGTCTGCTGCCAAGTCGTTCAGCTACCTGCAAGCGCAAACCATCACCTTCAACTCCATCGCAAATCAGGTGCAGGGAGCGAAGCTTGCTCTCACCGCATCGGCGAGCTCTAGTCTACCGGTCAGCTTCGCATCTCTCACCTCAAACGTCTGCACGGTCGCGGGAACGACGGCCACGATGATCGCACCTGGTACGTGCACCATCCAGGCTTCACAGGCAGGCAACGCAACTTACGCAGCCGCAACTTCTGTCAAGCAGAGCTTCACTGTCTCTGCGGGAACTTCTGCAGCAAACTTCACCATCTCGTCGCGTCTTATCGGGCAGTTTGCTTACCGGGGACAGGTTGCAGCATTCCTTCTTGAGTTGCAGTCCGTGCACGGTTTCAATGCAAACGTGAAGCTCAGCTGCTCAGGCGGCCCTGCTAGTTCCTATTGCAGAGACTTTCCTATGACTGTGCGCGTAAACGGAACCGTCCGCGCTGTGTCAGGCGTGTTCTTCCCTAAGTCAACTGCCCCGGGGACTTACACAGTTACATTCACCGGCGTATCCGGGTCCGTCACGAACAGCGCGACGGCGAAGTTCACTGTGAAGTAGCCTTCAGAAAATCATTGAGGCGCGGGCGAAATCCCGCGCCTCGATGCGTCTGACGCAAGCCCTTCCGTGCTGTCAGCATCAGGGACCGCTTCATCATCGGCTTTGGAGCGGCGGCAGCGATAGAATAGCCCCGCATGAGGGAGCTCGCAGGACTACCGGCATTCAAGCAACAGTGTTCGTCGAACAAGAACCAGTGCAGAGATGTGCAGAACGAAAGTGTCATAGACGGGTTAGCAGGACTACGTTGCGAGGAGTGCGGCAATCGCGCGTAAGGTCGGGTATCAACGCTCGACGACCTGGAACAATGGACACGTCAGTAGCGGACCGGCTGCGATGGATTTGGCAGCGGAGCCGCGTGCCATACTCCAGATTCGCGTGCCATACTCCAGATTACTGGTCGTACCTGGGGTGATGGACGGGCCCTTGGCCGGAGCAGGCGCCTTTGGTGATTTGAGCGAGGGCGCTTCGTCACGAGGCGACTGCACGAATACAACTTGACACGTCACGGCACGCATGTAAGTATCCTCGCGCTGGCGCTAACAAGCATGTGCAGTGTTAGAGGTGTTCAGCGACTCGGGCCTGCGTTCTCGACGGAAGCTCATCGCTATGGAAGGACACCATGCATCGGACACTTCGCAACTTCTACATCTTTTTTCTTTTGCTTGCTTTTGTAGCTCCGCACCTTCTCAGTCAAACCAGGCTCGCTGTCCCGTCTTACCAGACGCCCGGAAGCTCTGTTTGGAACAAATGGGCGACAAATGGACCGGCCTCGGTCGGCATCATGGTGGTGGACCTTGGCAACGGTGACGACCAGACTTACCATTCATCAGTAGCAAACGCCATCTCGCAAGCACAGCTGAAAGGGATCTATGTACTGGGCTACACCTACACCTCCTATGGCGCCCGGGATCCTCGTACGATTCATCAAAGAATCGACTCCCTCTACCAGAACTATATGGTTGACGGGATCTTCTTCGATGAAACAACTACCGACTGCGACGCCCACAACCAGTACCAACCGAATAACTTCCTTTACTACGAGGAACTGACCAACTATGTCCGTCAACGATACGCAGGCGCACGACTGACTGTAATGAATCCGGGAACCAACAGCCCGAGTGACTGCTGGATGTCGATCACGAACATCCTTGTCAACTGGGAGAACACCGGGTTCGCGAATTATGCAAACAATTACATTGATTATCCCTGGGTTCACAAGTACCCCGCCGACCGTTTTTGGCATGTGCTTCTGGGCGTACCGCAGGCGTCGCTTCAAGCTTCGCTGAGCCTTGCGCAAGCACGCAACGCGGGCTGGATCTATGTCAGTGACAGTGCAACGAACGCTTATAACCAGACGCCCGCCTATTGGAGCACCGAGGCGACACTGATCGCACAACAGGGCATTCAGGCTCCTCATGCAACTTCCTGGCCTGACTCAGTCAGTTCTACGGGTGCTTTGCAGAATGGACGTACGTCGTTCCGGTGGCGGTCGCTTAATGGCACCATCTGGCAGATCTTTCTCGATTGTGACAAGGATGCGGCGACCGGCTACCACCATGCTGGTCTGTCGGTAGGCGCGGAGTACATGGTACAAAGCTCGGCTCTTGGCGGAGCTCATCTTTACCACTACAGCGGGTCAGGAGCGGACTGGTCCTGGGCAGAGGTCCAGGCCAATGCACAGTTTGTTTCTCCTGACACGGGCATCAACCTTGTCATGGTGGACACTTCGGCGCTCAGCACAACGTCATCTCTGACCTACCAGATAGAATCCCTGGACAGTTCTTACAATCTGCTTTCAGCCAGCTACTCACTTCCACTGAACACAGGGGCTACGAGCTTCGACTACGACATTCTGAATCATACGCAATGACTGCGGCATGTGTGCCTGATGTATGCGTTGTAACGCAGGGGAGTTAGGAGCCGACTGCTAGTCCCTTCGAAGATGTACTTGCGACACTTTAGCGCCCGGCCCCTTACCTTGGATCACACGATGCAGCTTCGTGAACTCGTGATGCCGCGTCCCGGGCGGCACGTCGGGTTGACGACTGGCAGCGTGGTAGAGCCACATCAGACCTCGGAATCTCAGATGCTCCGGAAGCGTTTGCGCGCGTTAGCCATCGAGGTCTAAGCCTGACTGGATTGTTCAAGCTTGATTGCATCGTCCAAGCCTGATTGCCTCCGCGCACAACGCTCCTGCCCTGTACGAAGTGGCGCCCGCCCGGAGTCAGGACGCCTCTGCTGCTAAGCGATCGCCGCTGTCACCAGCGCCTGCGCCTCGGTTTGGATCTGCTTCAGGTGGGCCTCGCCCTTGAAGCTTTCGGCGTAGATCTTGTAGACATCTTCGGTACCCGACGGCCGCGCCGCGAACCAGCCCTCACCGGTCGTCACCTTCAAGCCGCCGATCGCGGCATGGTTGCCGGGCGCGTCGGTCAGGATTGCTGTGATCTGATCGCCCGCAAGCTCGGTAGCCGTCACCTGCGACGGAGAGAGCTTGCCCAGCTTCGCCTTCTGCTCCTTGGTCGCGGCCGCGTCGATCCTCTGGTATACCGGGTTGCCATACTTCGCAGTCAGGTCGTCATACAGCTGGCCCGGATCCTTGCCCGTAGTGGCTGTCATCTCGGCTGCGAGCAGACCCATGATGAGGCCGTCCTTGTCCGTCGTCCACACGCTGCCGTTGCGCCGCAGGAAGGAGGCACCGGCAGACTCTTCGCCCACAAAGCCAAGCGAGCCGTCGATCAGCCCGTCGACAAACCACTTGAAGCCCACCGGCACCTCAAGCATCGGACGGCCAAGCCCCTTCGCGACGCGATCGATCATGCTGGACGAGACCAGCGTCTTGCCGATGCCCACCTTCGCCGACCACTCGGGACGGTTGGTGAAGAGGTACTGGATGGCAACGGCCAGGTAGTGGTTCGGGTTCAAGAGGCCACTTGAACGTGTCACGATCCCGTGGCGATCGTGATCCGTGTCGCAAGCCCAGGCGACGTCGTAGAGATCTTTTTTTGCGATCATCGAGGCCATGGCAAAGGGCGAGCTGCAGTCCATGCGGATCTTGCCGTCCCAATCGCAGGTCATGAACCGGAAGGTGGGATCGACATGAGGGTTCAACAGTTCAACGGACAGGTTGTACTGATCGATGATGCGCGGCCAGAAGAAGACGCCCGCCCCACCGAGCGGATCAACTGCGAGCTTCAGCGTCGAGTTCTGCAGCACGTCAAAATCGATCACGTTCGAAAGATCGTCGACATAGGCCGTCAGAAAATCATGCCGGTGGGTCTCGTTACCGTTGAGCGCCGCCTGATAGCTGATGCGCTTGATGCCTTCAGGCGCAGCGATCAACTCGTTCGCACGGTTCTCGATCCACTTGGTGGCGCCGGTGTCGGCTGGACCACCATGAGGCGGGTTGTACTTGAAGCCGCCATCCTCGGGCGGGTTGTGCGAGGGCGTGATGACGATGCCATCGGCGAGATCGGCGATGCGGTCCTTGTTATAGCTGAGAATGGCATGCGACAGCGCGGGCGTGGGCGTGTAGCCAAGGGCCGAGTCAACCATCACGGTCGCTTCGTTCGCGCCCAGCACCTCGAGCGCGGTCGAGAAGGCCGGGTCTGACAGTGCGTGCGTATCCTTCGCCAGAAAGAGGGGACCGCTGATCTGGTTCTGTCTGCGGTATTCAACGATGGCCTGCGTGATGGCAGCAATATGCGCATCGTTGAACGAGGTCAGGAACGAGCTGCCGCGATGTCCGGAGGTGCCGAAGGCTACGCGCTGAGCGGGGACTGAAGGGTCCGGCCGCAGGGCGTAATAGGCTGTGATCAGGCGCGGAACATCGACGAGCGAATCAGGCGTGGGCAGTTGGCCAGGCGTGTTGGGCATGAAGGGTTGGATGCCTCTTTTTGCAGATGAAATGTCTCGGAGGAGATTAGAGTAAATCGCCTCGAACCGTCGGCATACCCCTCCCACGTCCTTCATGCCGTCTGGTTGCAGCCGCTGCCAGCAGGGCAAACAGGCTCAGCGCCAAGCCAACCTGCTGGTCGCGAGGAGGATAGTATTCAAGGTTAAAAACGTCATGTCCAGCCGGCAGCAGCACACTGATCAAGCCGTCATCTCGTCCTTCCTTCGAGTTCGGAACTGCCTGGCCGTTCACCTTCGCTGTCCAGCCCGGATAACGCCGGCGATTCAGGATGAGGTACTCCGGTCGCGGCAGGTTGAGTAACAGGTGATGGGGCGGCTGGGGCGCACGGCGGCCGGCGGGCGGCGCCGGGGGGGGCCC
>CAXTUS010000031.1:19033-33608 GCA_964247475.1 uncultured Acidobacteriaceae bacterium
GCGCAGGCGTGTCGACCGGCTCTCCCGCGGGCACAAGCCAGAAGCCCGGCTCGCCCTGCTTCAGAGCCTCGTTGTCAGCGACTCCCGGTGTGTACTCATCGGTCGCTTCGGTGCCGGAAGGGGAGTGGTAGAGTGCCGCGCGCGCCTCGACCGTATCTTCGTCATCGCACGGTTGATGGAAGGTGTGCCAGGCCGGCAGGATCAAAACGCCGGCGATCGCCATCGCACCCAGAGCAGATCGCAGCGGAGTCAGCCGCAGGCGGTCGAACGCACAGCTCGCGAGCACTGCCAGCACCCCTTCAAGCAGTGCTGTCAGCCGCCACGGGAACTGCAGGAAGCGAAGCTCAGGCGCATGCGCCCAGACCGGCAATGAAAGCGCCGTCAGCAGGAACGCGATGACCACCGCCAGGCTTGCCAGGGGAAGGTAGAAGCCCTCGCCACGCCGCTTCCAGCTGAGCGCAAGACCGATCGCGATCGCAGTCAGCAGCCCCACTGCGATCGACGAAGCGCTGCTGAGCACGGCGTCATGCAAGGCGTTGTCAGTGGACGCCGGCATGTGGTGGAAGAGCGTGTTGTCCGCGATCCGCATGCCTTCGATTACGGCCATATCAGCCTGGATGAAGCGTTGCTCGTAAGCCGCAGGCAACAGGTAGAAGGCAGGCAGCAGAAGCCCCAGCATCACCCCGGCGACCGCCCGCACCGCAGAAAGGCGCCGAACCCCGCGAGCCTTGGGCAGCACCAGCCGCACGATGATCAGCAATGCCAGCGCATAGCAGCCCATGACCGCGGCCGGGGCATTGCTGAGCCAGAGCAGCGCAATCGGCACCGCAAGCCCCACGATCCGCAGCTCAGGGGAAAGGGCCGCAAGCAGCAGCAGGGGCATCCAGGCCGCGGCCAGCAGCTCCCCATAGGCTGTTCGTTCGTACGCGGTAAACAGCATGTACGGGTTGGTGAGGTAGAGCACGGCGGCGAGCGTTGCAGCTTGCGCGCCTGCGTAGCGCCGGGAAAGCCGATGCGCTGTGAAGCCGCTGAGCGTAAGCGCAATGAACGTAAACGCCGCGGGCACCAGGTGCCAGGGAAGGACGAGCCCGAGCAGCGCGCCCATTGTCCACGAGAGCGGCGGATAGAAGATAAAGCGCGGCTCGCCCGCATTGAAGGCCGGGGTGTAGGCCCAGTGCGGCCATTGCAGGTGGGCAAACTGCGTGGCGGCCTCTAGCCAGCTCAACACGTGGAAGTCAAAATCGTGGCCGCAGCTAGGCCCCGCGAGCAGCAGCGGCAGAACGGCAAGCAAAGCCGCGAACGGAATTACGATGCGGTGACTTCGCAACCTCATTCGATCTGTAACCCCACGAAGTAGTCGCCGTCTGCGTCCGAGGACGCCCTTGCCGTTGCCTGTTCTCAGGGATTCAAAGTCAACGTATGCCGGGCAGCCTGTTGAACCGCCGAACCCGAGAACGGCAACACAAACGTTGTCCCGCGATACCATGCCGGGAACTGGTCCAGGAACCACGCGCTCGCCGGGTTCCCGGATTGTCCAAGCACCAGATTCAGCGTCGAACGGTCAAGGTCCGCAAGGTCCGCCGTAAAGCGCTCACTCGGCCCGAAGGTCCGGCCCACCTGCTTCACCGTCGTCGCATCGCCGGACTGCGGCAGCTCGCCCGTCCCGACCGGCCTGCCGTAGAGCCTCCGCAGCGCGGCCGACTGCGCAAAGACAGGATGCTCCACATCGAGCGTATGGAATGAGCCGTATCGCCACTTCGTCAGGTCCCCGGGCGCATCGCCCTTCCGAAGCGCACGCTCTACCGCAGCCGTCAGGAAGTCGTCCCAATTGGCGTAGCCCTGCGGCAGCCAGCGCGGCGGCGTGTGCATCAGCACCTGCTCAAGCGCGTAGTCCTTCGCGTACCAGGCATATACGTGGGTTGTATCGACGCCGGGCTTCAGGTGTGATTCAAGCAGCATCGGCCAGAGCAGCGTGTGGGTTGAAGCCACGATCGCAGCCGCCGGCGCATCGGTCGTCATGCGCCCGTTGAAGCTGCGCAGAAGGTCTGCCGCCTGGTGCAGCGACTTCGCCTGCTCCGGCTTGTAGGCATTGCCATTCAGCGCGGATGAGTGATCAAGCGCATACGCGAGCCGCTCCGCAAGCACATGGTCGAAGTCGGAGTAGACATCCGTTTCGATCGCCAGCATATCGGCCGGCGTCAGCCCGGTCCGCCGGACGAGCAGCTTCCATATCCGCTCGTTGCGGTACGGCGCGCCCCAGTTCAGGGTCACGGGATACTTGTAGTCATCGCCCGTTACCCGAGCGTTGGCTGTCGCGATGACGCCGCCCGGCGGATCAAACACCTGCGGCAGCTGGTCGAAGGGGATGTAACCTGTCCATTCATGCGCGCCGTCCGGCGTCACCGGCACGGCCGCAAGCGGTCCACTCAGCATTGCCGCCGCCGGTGCAGGTTGCGCGGCGATGGCGGTCGATGACAAAGGGTCAGGATTCTCGGCGATGGTCGGGGTGGTCGTCACCTGCCTTTGCTCGACCGGGCTCGCGATGGTCGACGGCACGTCGGTCGAAGCCGTACGGTTGGCGAAGCCACGCGTCGGCACACGCCCTGCGGCATGGTAGCCGATGTGCCCCTGGTCGTCCGCATAGACCACGTTCTGCGACGGACCGCCGAACTGCGCGAAGCCTGCCAGGAAGCTCGTCCAATCGTGGGCGCGCGCAATCGCAAGCACCGGAAGCTGTACCACGGACGGGTCGTACATCGTCCAGCGCAGCGCCAGCTGGCGCGTCTCGCCCGTGATGAGCGGCGTCAGGATCGGCGTCAACGCGTTGCCGTGGCGCGTCGCCGTCACATCGAGCGTAGTGTTCAGCGCGTGCTTGACCTTGATCGTCTCTTTCAGGTGAACCAGGGGCCGCCAGCTTCCATCGGCCGCCTCGAACTCGGCAGACGAGCCCTCTCCGCAAGTCTTTTCGATGTAGATGTCCTGGACGTCCGCGCCCATGTTGGTGAAGCCCCACGCAACATGCTCGTTATGTCCGACCACGATCAACGGCAGCCCCGGGATGGTCACGCCCGCGACATGCAGAGCCTCCGCTCCCAGGACCGGCGCGGACAGGTTCGCCTCGTACCAGATGCCGGGCAAGGTCGTCGTCAGGTGCATATCGTTCGAGAGCAGCGGCTTGCCTGACGCGGTGTGCGCGCCTGAAACAACCCAGTTATTCGATCCCGCACGCAGATCGAAGGAAGCATCCGTCCCGATGGTTCCCAGGCCAGGCAGCAGCGGCAGCGCCGGCATCTCCACCTTCGACTGCGACTCATCAAGCGGTACCTGCTCGATCGGGGGTCCGGGGATCGTCAGGTCAGCCGGCGGCGCGGACGGCGGGTGGTCGCGCCATGAGCCGACCGGATAGAGGTCCTGCGAAAGCTCGGCCGGCAGCTGGTGATCAAGCGCTTCCCGTGCCAGCTTGCTGCCGTGCGCGTCGGTCAGGTCCTGGAACATGACCAGCTGCACCAGGATCGAATCGCGCGGCGTCCACGGCGCAGGCTTGTAGCCGAGTACCTTGAACTCGAACGGCAGATGATCCGCCTGCCGCTCCATCGAGGCATTCACGCCCTTGGCATACACCTCAAGCAGGTGCAGCTGGTCGGGCGGCAGCTGCTCGACCGCACGATCGGCCGAGGCGCGGATCTGCAGGTAGCGCTGCAGCTTGTCATGCTCGAGCAGGGAGGATCCCAGCACCTCGGCGAGTTCACCTGCCGCGTGACGTCGCAGCGTATCCATCTGGAAGAGCCGGTCTTCGGTGGTGACGAACCCCTGCGCAAAGACCAGGTCGTCGACAGACGTCGCCTGGATGTGCGGCACGCCATGTTCATCGCGCATCACGGTCACGCTTGCCGCGAGGCCTGGCACTTGAAGGCTGCCGTTCACCTGGGGAAGGGAATCGGTCATCGCCGAACGCACCCAGTGCCGCGCGGCGAAGAAGCCGATGGTAGCCGCAAGCAGCACGCAGACGACCAGCGCCAGTCCGACCCGTCCCATCCAGCCTGGTCCCCGACGGCTTGCCGACCGGGGGGCCCTTGCGTACGCCGAAGGCTCCACACGACTCGCCACTGCGGCTGGATGATGCGGATCGAGCTCATCCTGAAACGCCTGCGTCTCTTCTTGTCTCGTGTGCGGCTCAGCATACCGCGTACGCAGGCGCGGCTCGGATTGATGCGGATCTTCAAAACTCATGGCTGAGGTCGAGTCTAAATGGCTGCCCCTGTGCTAGGCGGCAGCTCGACCGGCGGGCTTTGATCATGGGTGAGGAAGTACGCCCGCCGAGGCAGCGTGAAGTGGATCACAGCAGCTGAAAGCAGCAGCGCCGGGATGACCAGGACACTACCCTCCGGCCCGGTCCTGCCGCCGGACAGCAGGGCGGACCCAAGCGGGTGGGTGGCCAGCAGGTGCCCTTCGGCCGTGATGCCCGAATCGCTCACGCCGTAGAGGTAGGATTGCGCCCAGTCCCAGGACGTATGCATGCCGATCGCCCACCACAGAGAACCCGTTCGCCACAGCGAAAACGCGAAGACCGCTCCTGCCAGTCCGACCGCCAGGATGCCCGGCACTGTCTCTCCCGGGTTCCCGATATGGCCCAGCATGAACAGGCAGATGGAAAACAGGAAAGCCGCGACCCAGAAGCCCCAGGCGTGCGCGCGCCGGTTGGCGGGGTCAAGTGCACGCACGATGCCCGCTATCCCGCGCGCGACCGTGTACTGGATATAACCGCGGGTCAGAAACTCCTCCGCAAGGCCGACCAGGAAGAAGGCTGCGAGCCACTCGGCGCCGCTGATAAGCGCGGCCTGCCCGTGCAGCAGAACCCCATCGAAGCTCAGCCCGTGCACCCCCAGCAGCGCACCCACCAGCACCGAAAGGCACACCAGCCCCCAGCCCAGCCCTGCGATGAAGTCCGGCAGCATGCGTCGGACGGTTATCCCGTAACGGCGGAACGGGCGGCGTTCGATGAACGACATGATGAGCGCCGCCAGCGCAGTCATGCCGAAGGTCAGGCCGTCACTGACGATGGTCGAGCCTGGCGTCATCGGTGCGGCCGCGGCGCGGGCGGCCTTCGGCAACAAGTGGAAGTGCTGAGCCAGGAAGTTGGCGCCGGTAGCCAGGAACACGACCAGGAGCACGAACAGCAGCATCGACCAGCCGGCGCGCAGCCCGTCGTCCCCGATCAGCAGCCGCCGCAGGGTAGGCTTCGGCGGATCGCCGGCGGTTCCCCGGTCGGTGGTGACGAACTCCGGCTGTACCTGCTCAAGCTCGCTCATGGCGGCTCCTGATTTCAACCTGACGGTTTGAAGATGGTACTTGAGCTTGTCCGCGAAGGGAATACCGCCTCGATTCAAGCCCATTTTGTGCGAATCTATAACGAGACAACGATGACCTTTCGCGTTTTACACCATAACAACTGCTTTGATGGCGCGTGCTCAGCCGCCCTCTTTACCAAGTTCCACCGTGAACGCATCGGCGGTGCGGACACCTACGAGTATTGTGGTCTGCAGCATCAGCCTGGCGGCGCCATGAGCACGGACATCTTTGGCGCGGGGGAGAATGCGATCGTCGACTTCAAGTACAGCGCCTCCCCCAAACTCACCTGGTGGTTCGACCACCACGAGAGCGCCTTCCTGACTGCGGATCTGCGCGAGCAGTTCGAAGAGGGGCAGCGCGGCGACCGTGCAAACCGTCAGTTCTTTGACCCTGCCTATATCTCCTGCACGGGCTTCATCGCCCATATCGGCAGGACGAAGTTCGGCTTTGACACCAGCGGTCTCGACGACCTGCTGAAGTGGGCGGACATCATCGATGGCGCCCGCTTCTCGAGCCCGGAGGCCGCGGTCGAGATGCGTGAGCCCGCCATGAAGCTCGCGCTCGTGATCGAGAACACGACAGATCCGCACTTTATCCCGCGCGTGATCCCCATGCTGACGGTGATGAGCTTTGAAGAGATCATCGCGCAGCCCTTCGTCCGCGAACTCATCCAGCCGCTATGGGACAAGCACACGGCCACCAAGAAGCTGGTGCGTGAGCGCGCAGAGCTGAAAGACGGGGTCGTCAAGCTCGATATCCTCGACCAGGAGACCGAGGCTCTCAACAAGTTCATCCCCTACTACTTCTTTCCCGAGGCGACCTACACGATCGCCGCGACCCGTTCGAAGTTGCGCACCAAGATCTCGGTCGGCACCAATCCGTGGACCACGCGCACCGCAGCCGAGCTCGAGAACCTGTCCGAGGTCTGTGAGCGATACGGGGGCGGCGGCCACGCGCGGGTAGGCGCCATCAGCTACGGCCCGGAGGAGGCCGTGAAGGGGAGCCTGGTTACCTCTGAGATCGTTGAAAACCTGCGCGCGATCGAACGCCGGCGCTAAGCCTTCCTCGAGGTCGTACCCGAAGCCCTAAGGCCTGGCGTGCACAGGAAGGAACTTGGTGATGTCGTTGAAGATCACAACCGCGGCAAACAGGATGATGCAAACGAACGCTACCTGGTAGATTCGCTCCTTGAAGCGGGGGTTCAGGTCGCGCCGGATGACTGTCTCGATCGCCAGGAACAGGATCATCCCACCATCGAGGATAGGGATCGGCAGAAGGTTGAAGATGCCCAGGTTGAGCGAGATCATCGCCATGGTCTGGATGATCGGCAGCCAGCCTGACATTTCGAACGCCTGGTGTACCTGTACGCCGATCCCGATTGGGCTCGAGAGCGATTTCACCGAAACCTGTCGTGTCAACAGCCGCTCAAGCACCTCGAAGATCAGCCGCGAGTTCTTGAGGTTGTAGTCGAGCGACGCGGCGAGCGCCTGGGGTACCGACAGATGATCGACGTGCATGGGAGGCAGGCCGGGATTGAAGCCGGTCTGCCAGGACTTCCCCTCCTGCGCGTCCGCGTAGACCGGAGTCACCGTCAGATCGAGCGTTCTGGTTGCCGCAGCGCCCGTCTGGTCTGCTGCCGAGCGCAGGACCGTCATCACCACCGGTTTGCCCGCGCCATCCTTCAGGTATGCCAGTAATGCCTGCACCGAATGCAGATGGTTGCCATCGACCGCGACCACCTTGTCTCCGGCCTGCAGACCCGCCAGCTTGGCAGGCATCTTATCGGTGACCCGCAGTACGTCAATCGGACCATCCTGCATAAGCGGGATGATCCCCAGATCGGCACTGGGGTCATAATCCTGCTGCCGCCCCTTGAAGTTGATATCGAGCATAGTGTCGACGCGCTTTCCGAGATGGATAAAGGAAAACGGCGTCTTCTGGTTGAGATCGAGGCTCGAGCGCTGCTCGACGTCCAGCCAGGTGGGTGACTCGATCGAATCGATGTGGACGATCCGGTCGCCGGCCTTCATGCCGGTCGCCGCGATCGGGCCTCCCGGCGAGATGTAATCGGCGGTCGTCGGCTGCGAGACAAAGTCCTCGACCTCGTGGTGCGCCATAAAGAGGCCGGTCATCAGGCCGATCGACAGGATGAAGTTGGCCACCGGGCCGGCCAGTGTAATCAACACGCGGTGCCAGCGGGGATGGTTCTGGAACTCGCCCGGATCGTCGTTGTGATGCGTCTCGCCCGGCAGCTCGCCGGCCATCTTCACGTAGCCGCCAAGCGGCAGCAGGTTCAACTGATAGGACGTTCCATTCGACGTGAAGCCGAAGAGCTTGCGGCCGAAACCGATCGCAAACGCCTCCACCCGCACTCCCAGCAACTTGGCGGCGGCAAAGTGGCCAAACTCATGGATGAGCACCATGATGCCGAGGACGACACCAAGTTCGGGGATAGCCGACAGATTCGAAGCGGAGAAGAGCGACAAAGCGTGGACCTCTTGCGGGTTAAGGTGCTGCGGCTGCACGCACTCCGGTAATTGCGCTATCCAAGCTTAGGCTTCAGGCACGCCGGACGCAATGACCCCTTCGGCTACCGCGCGCGCAGCCCGGTCGGCCGCTAGCACGTCGGGAATAGACTCCGGGCGGGCACTGCCGGTTAGCTCAAGCACACGTTCGATTGTACGTGGGATCCCCAGGAACGGGATCTTCCCCGCCAGGAACGCCGCCACCGCGATCTCGTCCGCTGCGTTCAGCGCGATGCATGCGGATTGTCCGGCGGCCGCGGCCTCATACGCCAGTCGAAGACAAGGGAATCGGCCCGGATCGGGCGGCGTGAAGTCGAGTTGGGAGAGCTTCGCCAGGTCAAAGGTCAGGTTCGAGGCGGGTCGCTCGGGGTACGCCAGCGCGTACAGGATCGGCAGCCGCATGTCCGTCACCGAGATCTGCGCCAGGATCGACCCGTCGATGAATTCGACCAGCGAGTGCACCGTCGACTGAGGGTGCACCGTCACTCGCACCTTCTCAGGCGGCAGGTCGAAGAGCCGGCAAGCCTCGATCACCTCGAACCCCTTGTTCATCATGGTGGCCGAGTCGATGGTGATCCTCTGCCCCATCACCCAGGTCGGGTGCTGCAAAGCCTGGGCTGGAGTGATGTGCTTGAACTCGTCCGCTGGCAGGTTCCGGAACGGACCACCCGAGGCAGTGAGCCACACCTGCGCGACCTCCGCCGGCGTTCCGCCCCGCATGCACTGATGCACGGCATTGTGCTCGGAGTCAATCGGTAGCAGGGCGACGTTCTTTTCGCGTGCTGCCGCGATAATCAGGTCGCCCGCAGCCACCAGGCACTCCTTATTCGCGAGCCCTATCGTCTTGCCCGCAAGCACCGCCGCGTAGGTCGCCTCGAGTCCAGCCACGCCGACGATGGCCGAGACGACGAACTCGATCCCGGGATGCGTCGCCACGGCGATCGTGCCTGCGGTTCCGCTCTGGACTTCGATCTCAGCCAGTCCTTCTGCCCTCAGACGCGTGCGCAGCTGGTCGGCCAGCTCTTCGCTGGCGAGCGAGATGAGCTGAGGCCGCCAGCGCTTCGCCTGCTCGAAGGCGACCGTGAGGTTGCTGCCCGCCGCGAGCGCGATGGGGGTGTACCGGTCAGGGAACTGGTCGCAGATAGAAAGGGTGGAGGTGCCGATCGAGCCCGTCGAGCCGAGGATTGCGATGTTCTTCACGTGCTCTATCTTCGCAGATCGCCGTCATCAGTACCGGACAGGGAGCCTGGCCGGCGGTAAACTGGCGCTCATGGCAAAACCGCCTATCGTGGTTCCCGTCACGCTCGCCGGCCGATATGTCCGGCTTGAGCCACTTGCCCCCTCGCACCATGACGGCCTCGTCAAAGCCGTGCGCGACGGTGAACTCTGGCGCCTGTGGTATACCACCGCTCCGGCGCCAGACGCGATGCGCGCCGAGATCGACCGCCGTCTCGGCCTCAAGCAAAGGCGCACCATGCTGCCATTCACCATCATCGACCAGGCCTCCGGGCAGATCGCCGGCATGACCACCTACATGAACGTCGATGAGACCAACCAGCGGGTCGAGATTGGCTCCACCTGGGTCGCCCTCTGCGTGCAACGGACGCCGCTCAACACGGAAGCCAAGCTGCTCTTGCTGACCCACGCCTTTGAGTCTCTCGATTGCATCGCTGTCGAGTTCCGGACGCACTTTCTGAACCAGCAAAGCCGCCGCGCCATCGAGCGCCTGGGCGCAAAGCTTGACGGCATCCTGCGCGCGCACTCCGTCGCCGCCAACGGGTCACTCCGCGACACCTGCGTCTACAGCATCACGGCCGCCGAATGGCCGGCGGTCAGGACTCATCTTACGTGGCAGCTGGAGAGACCGAGGAACACAGCGTTCTGACGCTGGACGGGCGCGGAGCGGTCGCCGTTCGGCATGAGGGCGCCATTGTCTTTGCTAGGCTGTTTACGTGTAACGATCCTCCCGAGGCGGTGCCGATGCTTGATGTTCATCCTCCCCACGAGCCGGTGCATGGCTGGCGCGATTTCCTGCTGCATCTGTTCACCATCACGGTCGGCCTGCTGATCGCATTGAGCCTTGAAGGGCTTGTTGAGTGGCGGCATCACCGGCACCTGGTGCATGATGCGGAGGCAAGCCTGCATGAGGAGATCAAGGCGAATGCGGCTGGAATGCGCGAATCGCTCGCTGTCCTGAAGAAGCAGCAGGAGAACCTGAAGCATGACGTCGTTCTGCTGAAAGGCATGATGTCTGGCGTGAAGACGCAAAAAGACGATCACATGGAGATCGCCTTTCACATCAGCGGCTTTGAAAGTGTGAGTTGGAAGACGGCGCAGGCGACAGGTGCACTCGCCTACATGCCGTACGACACGGCAAAGGAGTACTCCGACATCTACGGCACGCAGGATGCCGTCTATGTCGCCGAGGAGCAGGCCGCGCGTGATGCCATTCTGAGCCTTGCACCATTCATCAACACCAGCGACAGCGACAAGGATCCGGACGCTGTCGAGGCGACGTCTATCAAGCAGAAGATCGAGATTCTTCAGGGACAGCTGGTCCTGGTGGAATCGCTGATGACGTCGCTCGGCAAGCAGTACCAGAAGTTCCTCGAAGCGCACCCCTAAGAACGAAGGCGTTTCGATAATCAGGATTGCCACCCGCGCGCGACGCCCCTTGCCCCTGATGAGTCGTCTTCGTGGATGGTCTTCGAAAACGATGACGCGGCAGTGTTTGCCGGCTGGATTGGCTAGTGGATTGTCTTCATGCGGCGGCTCATGAAGTCCATGAGCAGGTAGCTGCCCAGCGTTTCGGGCGTGGTGAAGTAGGCCTTGCCGCGGCACATCGCGCTGACCTGCTGGACGAACTGCACCAGCTGGAAGTCGGACGCAAGCATGAAGGTGTTGATCATGATATTCGAGCGCTTGCAGCGGCTGACCTCTTCAAGCGTCTCTGAGATGACCAGCGGGTCGAGCCCGAAGGCGTTCTTGTAGATGCGACCGTCGGGCAGCGTCAGCGCGGATGGCTTGCCGTCGGTGATCATGACGATCTGGCGCATGTCCTTGTTCGAACGGGCGAGGATTCGTTGCGCGAGACGCAGTCCTTCGCGGGTGTTGGTGTAGTGTGGGCCAACCTTGACCCGCGGCAGCTGGCCAATCGGGATATGCTCGGCCGAGTCGTGGAAGAGCACGAGGTCGATGGTGTCGCCCGGGTACTGGGTGCGGATCAGGTGGGCGAGCGCCATGGCAACCCGCTTGGCAGGAGTGAACCTGTCCTCTCCGTACAGGATCATCGAGTGCGAGCAGTCGAGCAGCACGACAGTCGCGCAGGAGGACTGATAGTCGGCCTGCTGGACCTGGAGGTCGGAGTATTCAAGATTGAGCTTGCCGTTGTGCTGGTTGAAGTCCGTACCTTCGCGGGCGAAGACATTTGAAAGTGTCGCCGTAATGTCGAGGTTCAGCGAATCGCCGAACTCGTAAGGCTTTGAGCTGCCGTTGGTCTCAACGCCCGACGCCTCGTGGCGCGTGTCGTGACGGCCAAGCGACGACTTGCCGAGTGGCCCGAGCAGCTCACGCAAGGCCTTGTAGCCCAGGAAGTCCATGCCCTTGTCGGTCACCTCAAAGCGCGCGGACTCTCCCTCACCCTCACCCCCTTGACCTTGCGCGGGCTGCTCGGCGTTGATGAAGTTCTGCTCCTGCATCTTCTGGATAATCTGGTCGATCAGTTCTTCGACCTGCTCTTCGTCAAGCGCCTCGTACTTCTCCTGGGTCTCCTCGTCGAAGAGTTCGCCCGAGTCAAGCGCCTGCCGGATGGCCTCGCGCAGGTTCTCGAGCGTTTGTTCGCCGTCGAGCGATTGGAAGCGGGAGAGCGGGTCCTGAAAGCCGGAGTCAAGCAGAAAGTCCGAGAGCGCCTGCATCAGGTCTTCAAGACCGAAGGAGGAGGCCAGGTCGCCGGTGAACTTAGTGTAGCGGGTGCGTTTCATAGCTGGTGTGCTCCCCCTTGGTGATTATCGCAGTTGGACGTTCGGGAGAGTGCGAAAGGTGCAAAGGCGCCATCGCGCCAGGAGGGCGCCAACCGGGAGGCAGCACCGCCCCGGTCGCAGGGCTTCAGAAGTGAACGACCACGCCAGTGTTGATCGTGAAGAGGGTTGGATTGGAGTTGGTGCGCCCGAAGTTGATGCCGGTGTCGATCGCCTTGCCCGCGCCGATTTCGATCAGGCGAAAGTCAAGGATGCGCAGGTAGGGATAGTCGACGCCCCCGAGTACCTCGTAGGCCAGGTACTTGTTGTTGAAGGTGGCGCCGGCGGCCGAACCCGTGCTGACGTTCCTGCTGCGCGTGCCCAGGTAGCCGACCGATCCCTGAACATACGGCTTCAGCCGGATCACGGGAGGCTTGAACGCCAGCTTGATACCGGCGAGCGCGGTGTCGATGCCGGGCGTACCAGGATGGGTCGAGCCGCGCAGATCGACGCCAAGCTTGATGAATGGCAGCTGCAGAAAGTTGAGCGTGATCCCGCCGCCGATACCCGGAGACCAGAAGCTGGTGGTCTGCTCGGTGAAGCCGCCAGCCGAGGTAACGGAACCGGTGTCTACGCCCGAGGCATGGACCGGTGAGAAGGTGCCGTAGACGGCGATGATCTGCGCGTGAACCGACGGTCCGAGACAAAGTGCGGCAAAACCAAGCAGAAGACGGCGCATGGGCTGACCTCAGTCCGGAAGTATGTGCCTCGGGAACCTGATTGGAACGTTAACACCAGCACCGGGACGCCTCCCAAACCGGGTCCGGAACTAGAGGGCCGGATGAGTCATCGGAACGGCGGGCGGCGCAGGAGCTTCGCCGAAGTCCGCCAGGTTCGTCCGCAGGTAGCGGTGCGGATTGACCGCGATGTTGTGAACCCGGACCTCGTAGTGGACATGGTTGCCGGTGGTACGTCCGGTATGGCCCACGTAGCCGATGATCTGGCCGCGGCTGACCGACTGCCCGGCCGTCACCGCGAAGCCACTCATGTGGCCATAAAGCGTCATCAGGCCATGGCCATGGTCAATCGAGACCTCGCGGCCGTAGCCGTTGATCACCGTCGCGGCGAGAACGACGCCGTCGGCGGTCGCGTGAATAGGGGTGCCCTGCGGGCCGGAGATGTCGATGCCCGGATGGAACTCGCCTTCGTCACTGCCGCCGAACGGGTTGGAACGCTCGCCGAAAGAGGAGGTGATCGGCCCGGTCACTGGCCACAGCGTCGGGGTATCGGCTGAGGAAAAGTCTGGACTCATGCCGGCCAGGCGTCCCGGCGCATCGCCCAGGCCTGCGAGTTCATGGCCGGGCATCAGAGGATTCGTCATCCGTCCGAGGTCGAGCGAACCGGATAGCGCCCGTGTGACATCGCCGTTCATGGCGGAGGAGCGCAGCGCATAGAACGCGTCCACCGATTTGTAGTAGGCATCGTTGTTGAAACTGGTAACGGCGGCGTCTTTCAAAGGCGCAGTACCAGCCTCCGCGACGACCGGAGAGATCTGTGCAGGCTTCACCCGCAGGCTTGCTGGACGGAGGCTCCCTGCATGGAGGCCGCTGAGCTTGCCGGCGGTCAGCCCGTAAAGGGCCGAAACCTCGGTCGCGAGCGAGCCAAGCGATGCCGCCTGAACATCCTTTTGCCGGGCCTGGGTTTCGAGCGTCGCATAGTCCTTCTTGAGCGACTGATTATCCTGTCGCAGCTGATTGAAGCGTGCGGTCTTGATCAGCATGCGCGAGTAGGAGCCGGCCATCCCGGTGATGGTGAACATGCCGATGGCTGCTGCGGCGACGAAGATCCACGCGTAGTGCAGAGGAACAGGAACCTTGTTGAGGGTACCGTCGGCGTCGCGGGAGACGAACAGGATGTAAAAGCGTCGCTTCGATCTCAAAACATGAGCTCCTGATGTTCCTCGCAAAGCAGAGAAGTGCACTCGCAGGGTAGTTGGTAGAACTCGTGTTCGCGGCTGCCAGTAAAATCCAAGACGCGTGCTGTAGAACAAGGGCTACATAAGAACAAGGCTACTTCGTTAGAACGGGGGTACTTCGTTCGAACCACCTATGCCATTCATCCCCACGAATGCGTTCTGCAGAATGCCATTTCGCAATGACGATAATGCTTCAACTCAACCCTCCAAGGGTATCAAGATTGGTGCAACCGGGCAAGGTGTCCCCTGCGGCGGTATGCTCGAAGGCACCCCTGACCGGAGGCAAAGCATGACCACCGAACTTGAGCTGATCCGGCGCATCAGGCAAGGTGCCCGAACGCGAAACCCCGCGGTCAGGCTGGGGATCGGCGACGATTGCGCGATCCTCAAGGTGCTCCCCGGCCAGGAGCTGGTGGTAACGACAGACCTTTGTCTTGAAGGACGCCATTTCAGGAAAGACTGGCATTCTCCCGAGTCGGCCGGGCACCGATGCCTGGCGCGCGGGTTGTCGGACGTGGCCGCGATGGGTGCGCGCCCGGTTGCAGCCTTCCTGTCGGTCGCACTGCCGCGCGGATTCGACGAATTCTGGTTTGCCGGCTTCATGGCGGGCTTTGAAGGGCTTGCGGCTGACCTTGGGGTGGAGCTTGCCGGGGGAGACACCGGCGAGGCGCCGGGGGAACATCTCGTGGCCGACGTGGTCGTGACCGGCGTGGCTCTGAAGGGTAAGGCGATCCGGCGCGGGGGCGCGCGGGTGGGGGATGGAATCTACG
>CAXTUS010000032.1:0-7443 GCA_964247475.1 uncultured Acidobacteriaceae bacterium
CAGCTCATGGGCGATGCTCGGGGGATTGACCGGGGGTGGGTGCGCCTTGGAGCTCCGTGGCATTCGAAAGCCCGGTCGCCTGGCCGATCCGTGCCGCCTTCACGGCTGGGGAGCCATGGCGAGCTTTGTTGGCTTGGCGCTCGCTCACGTCTGCTTTCCTGGGTTCGAATCACTTTTGCGTTTCGCGGTGAGATTTGCAGAGGATGGGGAGGTGTGCAGAGCGAGGTGTGCGCGCCTGCTGGCTTGAACGCGGCCGCTGGTGCTGAGGCGCGGAGGCCTTGCGTGGGCCGCTTCGGCCTCTGCGGGCTGGCTGCGGCCCTGCGCTGCCGCTTCGGCCCTGCGAGGCCACAGGCCGGGTTTCAGGTGCCTGGCGATTTGGCAGCGGCGACGGGTTGTTCGCTAGGCACCTGAAGACGCTGTGACTGGGCAGACCGGCGATGGCTTTCGATGTGAACGGGTGGTGCGGCGCGCTGCCGGATTCATGCTCGAGAAGGATTCATCGAGGATGAGGCCGAGATTTCAGAAGCGGAGCCTGCCGGTGCGATCGCGTGCGCAACCAGGGCTGCCGCGGGGGTCCTGCGGAGCCATCTTCGCGTCAATACTTCGGCCAGGAACCGTCTTTTTTCATGGACCTTCATGGTGTAATCCTTTTGAGATGAAAACAACCCTCGCGACCCTCGAAGCAGATGGCTACCGACGACTGTTCCGGCGCGAGGCCCCGGGAGCGCTGGCCAGGGCGACCGTGCGCTTTGCCGTGCTGGCGCTTGCGTGCCTGTTTTTAAGTGCCCTGCTGCCTGGAGGTTTGGGCAGGTTGCTGCAGCTTGGCGGTCTGCTGCTGCTTGCGCTGAGCGCGTTGTGCGTTGCCGGCCTGGTCTTTCGGTTTCTGTTTCGCCGGGTGCTTTGGACGGTGCGCAGCCGCCTGGTTGTCACCTGCCTGCTGCTCGGCCTCGCCCCGATCATCCTTTCAAGCGCGATGGCGACGATCGCCACCTATCTTTTCTGCGGTCAGTTTGCGACCAGCATCGCGGCCCAGCGGATCGAGGATGAGCTTACCCATGAGCTTGCGCACAGCACGTCTTCGTTGAGCCTGACGGCGCCGCTGAGGCCTGGCGCCCCGTTGCCGCAGGTGACCACGCTGCGTTCGCCCAGGCTGCCGGATGATCCTGACAAAGCCGCGCTGAAGCTGACCGCGGCCTGGTATGAGGGGAAGCCTCTGCCCTTGGCTGCGGGCGGCCAGGCGGCGCGCGTGTTTGAGTCGGAAGCGCCGCCGACGTGGCTTCAATCCGGCTTCAAGGGTGTTGTGAGTGAAGGAGGGCGGCTCTTTCTTTGTGGCGCGGCGGGCGAAGATCTGGCCGGCCGGTACCTGCTGATTCTTACCTGCGCCCCCTTCCGCAATGAAGAGATGAACGGGCTCGCCGAGGGCCTTGGCAGTGTGGGCATCACGCCCAACCTGGCAAGCGACGAGGGGAGCCAGGACGCTTCGGACGACAGCATCCATCTGAACAAAGAAGATCCTGGCAAGGGCGCGGGGGCGATCGGGATCCCGAGGCAGTACACGACGGTTGAGGGCGGGATGGTCGCGCCGGCTGCGAGCCTGTTTGACTTTCGCGTCTACTTCAGCGCACCTCTGCATACTGTGGAGTGGAAGACGGGGAAGGATGCGGGCACCTGGCTGGTGGTGGTTTCGCGCCCGGCCGTTCTTTACAAGCGGCTGTTTTCGAGCTCGGTACGAGCCGGCAGGTATGTGCGCAGCGCGCTGATGGTCACGAGCCTGCTGTTTGCGCTGATCGAGCTGATGGCGTGCCTGATGGCGATCGCGCTGAGCCGCACCATCACCCGGTCGATCGCCGACCTTTACGACGCGACGCGCCAGATCGATCGCGGCAACCTGGAACACAGGATACCGGTGCGCCGCAAGGACCAGCTTGCCGCGCTCGCTGCTTCGTTCAACACGATGACCACGTCGCTCAAGGACCTACTGCGCCAGCAGCGCGAAAAAGACCGCTTGGAGAGCGAGTTGAAGGTGGCGCAGGAGGTTCAAAACAACCTGTTCCCGCATAGCTCGATCGCTCTGCCCGAATTCGAGCTGTTTGGCATCTGCCAGCCGGCGCGGACCATCGGTGGGGACTACTACGACTTCATCCCGTTTGGCACCTCGCAGCTCTACCTTGCGCTGGGCGATATCAGCGGCAAGGGCATCTCGGCCGCACTGCTGATGGCGTCGCTTCACTCTGCCGTGCGTGCGTACCGCAGCGCCGCCTCGCCGGAGATGCTGGAGACGGACGTGCAACAGAGAAATGATCTGAACGTATCTCCGGGCAAGCTGCTTGCGTTGCTAAACGGACACCTTTACCGCAGCACCCAGGCGGCCAAGTATGCCACGCTGTTTCTCGCCTGCTATGACAGCGCCAGTCGCAGGCTCACCTATTCCAACGGCGGCCACCTGCCGCCGATCATTCTTTGCATGGACGGAAGCATCAAGCGCCTGGTCTGCGGTGGCAGCGTGGTTGGCCTGCTTGAGGACCAGCGCTACGAGGAAGAGACAGTCGAGATGCATGCGGGCGATGTGCTGATCGCCTACTCCGACGGCCTGACCGAGCCTGAAAAGGATCAGGTGGATTTTGGCGAGGAGCGGCTGATCGACGTGGTTCGCCGTAACCGTATCCTGCCTCTGCCTGACATCGCCGATCGCACGGTGCAGGAGGTCCGCACCTGGATCGGTGATCAGGAGCAGCCGGACGATATGACGCTGGTGCTGGCGCGCTTGAAGTGACCGGATGCATGCGAGAAGACGTGCAGAGCTTCCTGCTCACCCGGAGAGGCTTCTTCAAAGGACTGAAACCGCGCGGCTGAGGACGCTCTTTCGAGGGTCTGGGCAGCGCGGCTCAGGCTATCTTTTTGAATCGACGACCTGAATTCCTGCGTCAACTAGAACAATATACGCATGTATCTTTCCGTTTCTGCGTGCGTCCTGAAGCGACGAACGCAGCTCTAAAGGGGATTTCGAATGATCAAGCAGCATTGCCATGCCGCAAGGAAGAGCCCTGGTCTGAAGACTGGAAAACAGTTCAGGCCGGTTGCGATGACAGGGCTTCTCATGCTGAGCACATGGCTGCTCGCCGGCTGCGAGAAGAAGGCCGCGCCGGCCGGCCCGCCGCCTCCGTTGCCTGTCACCGTGGTGAAGCTCGAGACCTCTGACGTTCCGCTCACCGGCGAGTGGGTGGGCACGCTCGATGGCTTCGTCAACGCGCAGATTCAACCGCAGGCGAGTGGCTACCTGATCCGGCAGAACTACAAAGAGGGCGCGCAGGTGACCAAGGGGCAGGTGCTCTTTGAGATCGACCCGCGTCCCTTCCAGGCTGCGCTTGACCAGGCGAACGGTCAGCTGGAGCAAGCCCGTGGGCAGGTTCAGCAGGCCGAAGCGCAACGTGGTCTCGCCGAGATCAACGTGAATCGCGACACACCGCTTGCAAAGGCGCGCGCGATTGCGCAGAGCACGCTCGACAACGATAAGCAGCAGCTGGCCCAGCAGGAGGCGTCGGTGAAGTCTGCCCAGGCCACGGTCATGGCGGCGGAGGCTGCGGTTGAAAACGCCAAGCTGAACCTGGGCTTCACCCACGTGCGCTCGCTGATCACGGGTGTAGCCGGCCAGGCGACCACGCAGGTGGGCAACCTGGTGAACCCGCAATCGGTGCTGACCTCGGTCTCGCAACTGAACCCGATCAAGGCCTACTTTTCGATCAGTGATGCGGAGTACCTCGCGCTGACGGCTCGCGCGAGGAGCGGTCGGGGAGATCTACTCAAGAATGCGTCGGCGATCCCGCTGACCCTGACGCTTGCGAACGGCGAAGCCTTTGCGCAGAAGGGGCACATCGCTTATGTGGACCGCCAGATGAACGCACAGACCGGCGCCATCCGCATCGCTGCCGCCTTCCCGAACCCGGGCAATGTGCTGCGGCCAGGCCAGTTCGGGCGCATCAAGGCGGAGACCGAGATGCGCCGCGGTGCGCTGCTGGTGCCGCAGGTGGCGATCCAGGAGCTGCAGGGATTGCAGCAGGTGTATGTCGCCGGACCGGACAACAAGGCTCACGTGGCAACCCTGAAGCTGGGCACGCAGGTGGGCACCAACTGGCTGGTCGAGGGCGGCATTGAGCCCGGCGCCAGGGTGATCACCGACAACCTGCTGAAGCTTCGCGAAGGGTCTCCGGTATCGCCGCACGAGGGGCCGGTCGTTGCGCCTACCAGCCAGGCCACCACGTCGGCCGGGAGGTAAGCCATGTCTAAATTCTTTATCAATCGGCCCATCGTCGCCATTGTCATTGCAATTCTTACGGTGATCCTCGGCACCGTGTCGATGTTTACCCTCGCCACGTCACAGTTCCCCGATATCGTTCCGACCGAGATCCTGGTCACCGCGACCTATCCGGGCGCCGATGCGAAGACCCTTTCGCAGGCCGTCGCCACGCCGATTGAGCAGCAGATGAACGGCGTCGACAACATGATCTACATGAACTCGGTGAGCGCCAACAATGGCGTCGTCCAGCTCTTTGTCGACTTCGATGTGAAGACAAGCCCGGACATCGACCAGGTGCTATCGCAGCTGCGTGTTGACCAGGCGCAGTCGCAGCTTCCGGCCCAGGTGACGACGGCTGGCCTCACTGTTCAGAAGGCGCTTACCTCGCCCCTGATGCTGATCGCGATCAACTCGCCAGGCAACAAGCTCAGCCAGGACTTTCTGACCAACTACGCGATCATCAACCTGCAGGACCAGATCACCCGCGTCAAGGGCGTATCGCGTGTGCAGATCTTCGGCGGCCAGTATGCGCTGCGGGTCTGGGTTGATCCGAACAAGCTGGCCAAGCTCGGGGTGACCGCGCCTGAGGTGATCCAGGCGATCCAGACGCAGAACAATGTAAACCCGGCAGGGCAGATCGGCGCCGAGCCCATCCCCAAGGGTCAGCAGTTTACCTACACGGTGCGTACGCAGGGCCGCCTGGTGAAGCCGGAGGAGTTTGCCAACATCATCCTGCGGGCGAATCCTGACGGATCCATTCTTCACCTTTCGGACGTAGCACGGGTGGAGCTTGGCGACCAGGCATACGCGATCTCGGGCCGCTACAACCAGGCGCCATCGGGTGTGATGGCGGTCTATCAGCTGCCAGGGTCAAACGCGGTTGCGACTGCTGCGCTGGTGAATGCGCGCATGAAGGAGCTCGCGGCTACCTTCCCGGCGGGCATCTCATACGACGTTCCGCTCGACACGACCAAGGCTGTGTCGTCGGGTATCCACGAGATCGTGATCACGCTGCTCGAGGCGCTCGGCCTGGTCGTGATCGTCGTCTTCATCTTCCTGCAGGGCTGGCGCGCGACGCTGATCCCGCTGCTTGCCGTACCGGTGTCGCTGATCGGCACGTTCATCATCTTCCCGGCACTCGGCTTCTCGATCAATACGCTTTCGCTCTTCGGCCTGGTACTGGCGATCGGCCTGGTGGTGGACGATGCGATCATCGTGGTCGAGGCGGTGGAGCATCACATCGATGAAGGCATGGATCCGAAGTCTGCCACCATCAAGGCCATGGAAGAGGTAGGCGGCCCGGTGGTTGCGATCGCCCTGATCCTTGCGGCCGTCTTCATCCCGACTGCCTTCATTCCCGGCATTACGGGCCGCCTGTATCAGCAGTTCGCGGTCACGATTGCGATCTCGGTGCTGATCTCCGCGTTCAACGCGCTGACGCTGTCGCCCGCGCTCGCTTCCCTGCTGTTGAAGCCGAAGGATGAGAAAGCGAAGCCGGGCCTGCTGGGCAAGGGGTTCGGGATCTTCAACAAGTTCTTTCACCGCACGACCGAGAGCTTCGTTCACACGTCGGATGTGCTGATCCACAAGTCCTACCTGGCGATGCTCGGCATTGCAGTGATCGCAGTCGTCGCTGTGTTTCTCGGGGGCAGTCTGCCCGGCGGCTTCATTCCGACCGAAGACCAGGGCTACATGTTCCTTGCGCTTCAGCTGCCTGACGGAGCCTCTGCGCAGCGCACCGATGCGGCGCAGCAGAAGATCACGGATGCGCTGCTGAAGACTCCCGGCATTCAGGGCGTGATCGCGGTCACCAACTTCTCCTTGCTGACGCAGGTCCAGAGCACCAACCAGGGATTCTTCTTCGTCGCGCTGAAGCCGTGGGAGGCGCGCAAGAGCAAGGAAGAACAGCTGGAATACATCCAGGGCAGCCTCGGCAAGCAGCTTGCCGGGAATCCGGACGGGATCGCGTTTGCGTTTCCGCCGCCCTCGATTCCGGGTATCGGGACCTCGGGCGGCGTGACGATGGTGATCGAGGATCGCTCCGGCCTCGACGACCCGACGACCCTGACCAAGAACCTGGTCGGCTTTCTGGGCGCGGTCGCCAAGCGGCCGGAGATTGCAGCTGCCATCCCCTCTTACTCCCCTGCCGTACCCCAGCTGTTTGTCGATGTGGACCAGGAGAAGGTGCTGCAGCAGCAGGTCCAGCTGTCGGACGTCTACACCACGATGTCGACCTTCATGGGCGGCTACCTGGTGAACTACTTCAACCGGTTCGGGCGGCAGTGGCAGACCTATGTTGAAGCCGAAGGCACCTCCCGCACCGACATCAGGAACATCAACCAGTTCTACGTGCGCAGCGCAAACGGGAGCCAGGTACCGCTTGCCTCGCTGGTGAAGGTCAAGCAGATCACGGGTCCTGAATACATCTACCGCTTCAACGAGTTCAACGGGGCGCAGATCAACATCACGGGCAAGCCTGGCTACAGCTCGGGCCAGGTGCGCGCGGCGCTTGAAGAGGTCTTCAAGGAGACCATGCCGCCGGGCGCGGGCTTTGACTACTCGGGCATGAGCTACCAGGAGGAGATGGCGCAGAAGGGTGTGCCGACGTGGGCTGTCTTCGCTCTGTCGCTGCTCTTTGTCTTCCTGATTCTGGCGGCGCTCTACGAGAGCTGGACGCTGCCCTTCAGCGTGCTGCTGAGCACGCCGGTCGCGATCCTCGGGGGCTACATCGCGCTGCATATCCGTGCGCTTGAGAATGACATCTTCGCTACCATCGGGATGGTCATGCTGATCGGGCTGTCAGCCAAGAACGCGATCCTGATCGTCGAGTTTGCGAAGACCAACTACGAGAGCGGCATGAGCATCTCCGAGGCCGCACTGAGCGCGGCACGACTGCGCTTTCGGCCGATTGTGATGACGGCGCTCGCCTTCATCTTCGGCTGCCTGCCGCTGTGGACGGCAACCGGAGCGGGCGCTGCGTCGAGGCGTATTCTCGGCACTGTGGTCGTGGGCGGCATGCTGCTTTCAACGGCTATCGGGCTCATCTTCATCCCCGTCACCTTCTCGGTGGTCGAGTATCTTTCGCATCGGTTTACCCGGGGCGGCAAGGGAACGACCATGGATTCGAAGGCAGACTTTGACCCTGTAGC
>CAXTUS010000032.1:7453-33456 GCA_964247475.1 uncultured Acidobacteriaceae bacterium
CCTGCCCCCGCCGCCTCGGCCGCGGGCGGAGGACCGTACAAGTCGGCCGAAGGAGGCCGGGCATGAAGCACTCTCTGGTCTGGATCAAACGCGCATCGACCGTCTTCACAGCCGCACTGCTTGCAGGCTTGCTTGCGGGCTGCAACGTGGGCCCGCGCTACAAGCGTCCTGCCTATCCTGCACCGCCCGCCTTCCGGGGCGCGGACGATGCGGCGATCGTGAGCGAGGCGCAGAACTCGCTTGGAGACCAGCAGTGGTCTGAGGTGTTTCGCGAGCCGGAGCTGCAGACGCTGATCCGCACCGCGCTCGCCAACAACTACGACGTTCGCATCGCCGCGCAGCGTGTGCTTGAGCAGCAGGCGCAGGTGCAGATCACGCGCTCGAACGAGTTCCCGCAGATTACCGCGGGTGGCACGGGGATCGGGGCTGCGCTGCCTTCAACGCTCGGCACCAACATAGCGAGCCCGTTGTCGTTCGGCAGCTTTAATATGAGCGCCGCGTGGACTCCGGACTTCTGGGGTATCTTCCGCAAGCAGACCGAGGCCGCGCGCGCGAACCTGCTGGCGCAGACCTGGGCGCAGCGCGCGGTGCGGCTGACGCTGGTACAGCAGGTGGCGACCACCTATCTGCAGCTGCGTGCGCTTGACCAGCAGCTAGAGATCACCAGGCAAACGCTGAAGGTGAGGCAGGACTCCGTCAAGCTGACCGAGACGCTTGAAAACGGCGGGTCTGTGCCGTTGTCGGACGTGCGCCAGGCGGAGCAGCTGCTTTATACCGCGAGCTCGCAGATCCCGCAGCTGGAACAGCAGATCCAGCAGCAGGAGAATGCCTTGAGCCTGCTGCTCGGGGCCAACCCGGGGCCGGTCGCGCACACTGATCCGACCGCGCTGACGCCGCCTCCGCAGGCTCTGCCAACCGGCTTGCCGTCGCAGCTGCTCGAGCGTCGCCCGGACATTCAGCAGGCTGAACAGACGCTGGTCGCGGCCAACGCGCAGATCGGCGTGGCGCGCGCGCAGTTCTTCCCGCAGCTTTCAATCAGTGCCTCGGGGGGGCTGGGGGGCAACGAGTTTTCGAACCTCTTCGACCCTTCGGGCAAGACCATCTACGGGATCGGCACGCTGGCGCAGCCGATCTTTGAAGGCGGCAAGCTGCGCGGCCAGTTGAACCTTGCAAAGGACACGCAGCAGGAGATGGTGCTGAACTATCAGAAGACCATTGCAGGCGCCTTCCGCGACGTCTCGAACGCGCTGGTCGCGCTCAACAAGCAGAGAGCGTATCGCGAGCAGCAGGAGAAGCTGGTCGCGTCTGCACAGGATGCAACGCGGCTTGCCCGAGTTCGCTACCAGGGGGGCGCTACCGCTTACCTGGAGGTGCTGACGACCGACTCGAACCTCTTCTCGGCTCAGCTGAACCTGGTGTCGGCTGAGCAGGGCGAGGCGCTGACGCTGGTCCAGCTTTACAGTGCGCTCGGAGGCGGCTGGCAGTAGAGTGGCCGCTTCGATCCCGGGCGGGCAACATCGTATGCCGCTCGGGCAAGACCGGCATGCCGCCAGGGCAACAGCGCGTGCCGCCAGGGCAACATCGCATGCAGCCCGGGCAAGGTATAGTTCTCGTGGAAGATTTCGGCCTCTGGCCATGCACGGGAACGGAACCTCAATGCCTCAGTACGTACTCTCGCTCGACCAGGGCACGACCAGCTCACGTGCGGTTCTTTTTGATCACGACGGCAAGGTAGCCGGCATCGCACAGCATGAGTTTGACCAGCATTTTCCGGATCGCGGCTGGGTGGAGCATGATCCCATGGACATCCTCACGACGCAGCTCACCGCGGCGGTCGAGGTGCTGGCGCGGGCCCACGTGCGCCCGCGGGATGTGGTTGCGCTGGGCATCGCCAACCAGCGTGAGACGACCATTGTGTGGGAGCGCGAGACGGGCCGGCCTGTCTATAACGCCATCGTCTGGCAGGACCGGCGCACCGCGGAGTTTTGCTCTCAGCTCTGTCGCGAGGGCCACGAAGCCGAGATCCGCGAGAAGACCGGGCTCATGATCGATCCTTACTTTTCAGGTACCAAGATCACCTGGATCCTCGACAACGTGGAAGGCGCGCGGGCGGCAGCGGAGCAGGGCAAGCTTGCGTTCGGGACCGTGGACAGCTGGCTCATCTGGAATCTTACTAGCGGCAAGCGTCACATCACCGATCGCACGAACGCGTCGCGCACGCTGCTCTACAACATCGTTGAAGACAGGTGGGACGAGGACCTGCTGAAGCTGATGCGGATCCCGCCCAGCATGATGCCGGAGGTGGTGTGGTCGAACGACCTGGTCGGGCCGGTCACGACCTCGCTTGGACTGGGCGAGGTTGAGATCGCAGGCATCGCCGGCGATCAGCAGGCTGCGCTCTTTGGCCAGCTCTGCGTGAATCCTGGGGACGCGAAGAACACCTATGGCACCGGCTGCTTTCTGCTGCAGAATATTGGCAACGACTTCAAGCTTTCAAAGCACCGCCTCATCACGACGCTTGTCTGCGGCACGGACCGGAAGCTGCAGTACGCGTTTGAAGGCAGCATCTTTGTCGGCGGAGCGGTGGTGCAATGGCTGCGCGACAAGATGCAGTTCTTCGAGAAGGCGCCCGACGTGGAAGCGATCGCCGCGTCGGTTGAGAGCTCGAACAACCTGATCCTGGTGCCTGCCTTCACCGGCCTCGGTGCGCCGCACTGGGACCCGCATGCGAGCGGCATGATCATCGGGCTGCAGCGCAGCACCGAGATCGGTCATATTGCGCGTGCCGCGCTTGAAAGCATCGCCTTCCAGGTGACGGATGTGATCCATGCCATGCAGGCTGATTCATCGTATGGATTCTCGCAGCTGAAGGCGGATGGAGGGGCCGCTGCCAACGACATGCTGATGCAGTTCCAGGCCGATCTGCTGGGCGTGCCGGTAGAACGTCCCGCGATCCTCGAAACGACGGCGCTTGGCGCGGCCTACCTTGCGGGGCTCGCGACCGGCTTCTGGTCGAGCGTCGCTGAGATTGCGAAGACACGGCCCGCAGGCCAGGTGTTTACGCCCCGGGTTGACCGCAAGCAGGCAATGAAGCAATACGCAAAGTGGCAGGATGCTGTTGAACGTTCAAAGGGCTGGAACAAGGAGGCTCAGTGAACCGGGAACAGATGCTTGAGAGGGTGAAGGAACGCACCGAGCCATGGGACATCATCATCGTTGGCGGCGGAGCCGTGGGGGCTGGAGTCGCGGTCGATGCGGCTTCGCGCGGCTTGGCGGTGCTGCTTGTGGAGCGCGAAGACTTCGGCAAGGGCACCTCGAGCCGTGCGACCAAGCTGGTGCATGGCGGGGTTCGTTATCTTGAGCAGGGCAACATCTCACTTGTCATGGAGGCGTTGAAGGAGCGCGGCCTGCTGTTGCGGAACGCTCCGCACATCGTTCACGATCTGCCGTTCGTGGTGCCGAATTATTCCTGGTGGGAGGCGCCCTTCTACGGCATCGGCATGAAGGTGTACGACCTGCTTGCCGGCAAGTATGGCTTCGGCAAATCGCGCATCCTGACCAAGGCCGAGACGCTCGAACGATTGCCCACCATCCAGCAGGAGGGCCTGCGCGGTGGCGTGCTCTACCACGACGGCCAGTTCGACGACACACGGCTGCTGACGCAGTTGATGGTTACCGCCGCGGACTACGGGGCCACGGTGCTGAACTACTGCGGTGCGGTTGGCATGACGAAGGATGCGGACGGCTTTGTCAATGGCGTGATCATCGAGGACCGCGAGACGGGCCTTCGCCGCTCGCTGGCCGCGCGGTCGATCGTGAACGCCACCGGCATCTTTACCGACGAGACCAGGCGACTGGCAGACCCCGCGGCCCAGACGATGGTGAGCCCCAGCCAGGGCATCCACCTGGTCTTTGACCGTTCGTTTCTGAGTGGCAAAACCGCGATCATGGTGCCGCATACGTCCGATGGCCGGGTGCTGTTCGCGATCCCGTGGAACGACCGGACACTGGTCGGGACCACCGACACGCCGATCGACCAGAGCTCCTACGAGCCGTTGCCGCTTGAAGAAGAGATCGACTTCATCCTCGACACTGCGAACCAGTACCTCAGCCGTCCGCCGTCCCGTGCCGATGTGTTGAGCGTCTTTGTCGGCATTCGTCCGCTGGTCAAGGCCGCGGGCTCAGACAACAGCAAGACGTCGGCTCTTTCGCGCGACCACACCATCCAGATCGATGCGACAGGACTGCTTACGATCGTCGGCGGCAAGTGGACCACCTACCGCCACATGGCGGAGGACTGTGTGAATCATGCGATCACCCTCGGCAGCCTGAACGATTCGCCCTGTGTCACGGCGGAGCTGCGCATTCACGGCTTCCACCAGCATCCTGAGGAACTCGGTTCGCTTGGCGTCTACGGCACCGATGCGGCGGGCATACAGGCGCTGATTGCGGAGCAGCCTGAGCTTGGCGCGAAGCTTCATCCGAACCTGCCCTATGTCGCCGCGGAGATCGTGTGGGCCGCGCGCAACGAGATGTCTCGGACGCTTGATGACGCGCTCGCACGCCGGACGCGTGCGCTGCTGTTGAACGCACGCGTCGCGGTCGAGATTGCGCCGCAGGTTGCAGAGCTGCTTGCGCGTGAGCTGGGCCGCGATGAAGCATGGCAGAAGGCGCAGGTGACGGCCTTCACCACGCTCGCAGGTCAGTACATCCTCGGGCCTTTGGCCGCTGGCCCGAAAGCTGCGAAGACGGCGGTGACACGATGATGCGCACACCGTTTCTCGGTGAATTCATGGGAACCTTTGTGATGATGCTGCTGGGCGATGGCGTCGTGGCCGCATGCCTGCTGAAGCGCACCAAGGCCGAGGGCGCCGGCTGGTTCGCGATCACGACCGGGTGGGCGCTTGCGGTACTCTGCGGCATCTTTACGGCGAACCTTTTCGGCAGCCCGGACGCGCACCTGAACCCTGCCATCACCATCGCCTTCGCCTTCAAGACAGGCGACTTCCTCAAGTGCCTTCCCTATCTCGCAGCGCAGATGGGGGGCGCCTTCGCAGGAGCTGTCGTCGTCTGGCTGTTCTACTTGCCGCACTGGGCGGTGACCGAGGATCAGGCAGCCAAGCTCGGCGTCTTCTGCACCGCTCCGGCGATCCGCTCCTATGCCGCGAACCTGTTCAGCGAGATGGTCGCAACCTTTGTGCTCGTGATGGTCGTCGGCTCTATCAGCTCAAAGCTTGTGCTCTCGACGGGCGCAGCAGCCGGGCTGAGCCCTTTCCTGGTTGGCTGCCTGGTGTGGGCGCTTGGCCTGTCGCTCGGTGCGACGACGGGCTACGCCATCAATCCTGCACGCGATCTTGGCCCGCGCTTGGCGCACTTTGTCTTGCCAATTGCCGGGAAGGGTGCCTCGGACTGGGCCTACAGCTGGGTGCCTGTGCTTGGCCCGCTCATCGGCGGGAGCGTGGCAGGCGTGGTGCTGAAGCTGCTCGGCGCCTGATGGGGCGCAGGTATTCACTGCAGGGGTACGTTCGCCTTCGCTTCGCGCAGGAGGCCGATGCCTGGATCCGCCTGATCCCACATCGCAATTAATTTGCGGTAGGCCTCCGCACTGTTTCCCACGTCGCCCGAGCTTGCGAACGCGCGTGCGACGCCTGCCTGCGCGGCTGGGAACAGCGTGTTTCCAACGATAAAGGTCAGGCCGTGGTGAGAAAGAATCGTCTGGAAGTCAACGATCGCAAGCTCCACCTGGTGCACCGCGATATGGGCCAGCCCGCGCAGGTACGGCGACAGCGAGATCAGGTCGAAGCTTCTGGCGGGATTGAGCACGACCAGCGCATCGACCGCTGTTCTGCTGCGGATGGCGATGGCGGCCTGGATGTCTGCGACGTAGTAGCCCCGGACATCGAAGCTCTGCGGGTAGCGTCGCTTCAGCTCCGCGGCTGCCTGCTCTGCGTGGGGCCGGTCCCCACAGAGTCCGAAGGCCATGCCGGAGTTGAAGAGCGCCACGCGGCCGGCCTCTTTCGAGATGCCGCTGCCGGGTGCCTCTGCCATGATGGCGAACGCGTCCCTGCACTCGCCGAGCAGGGCGCGATCCAGCGCAGCCTGTGCGAGCAGGTAGGCGGCAGCGGACTTCAACTGCGGATTGGCTGACGCGGCGCGAGCCCTGCTCCGCCAAAGATCCGCCCCGGCCGCCAGCCGTCCCTGGTCGTCGAGGAAGAGTCCCAGGTCGCGATCGTTGCGGTACTCGGCATCTTCAAGCGGTATCTTCGCAGCCAGGTACTCGGTCAGAGGCCGCCGGCCATCGAGATAGGCGAAGATAAGCGCGTCTCCGGCGCGCGCCAGGCCCAGCCTCTCGACCTGCGCATCAAGCTGAAACGCGGCATCGTAACGGTCGAGCCCGACCAGCGCGGTCTCCGCCTCCTGGTAGGCCTGCGCATGGAGCGGGTCGATGGCATACGCCTGCTGCGAGAGCTGCAGGGCCTCCGCCATGTGACCTTCGAGCCGCAGCGTCTTTGCAAGCTCACTGCTGGCTTCGGCGTCACTTGGGTAGTGTGTCAGCAGGTGGCGCAGCAGGGCTGTGGCCTTCGGGTAGTCGCCGGTGCTTTCGATCTCGTAAGCGACCTGTGCAAGGGTCTTTGTCCGCTCGCCTGAGCCGTCCGCTGCAGCCAGTGCGCGGCGCCCGGCATCGGCTGCGGCGGTCTCCGCATGAAGCTGGTCCTCGATCTTCGCCATCAGCAGGAGGGCCTGCACAAACCTGGGATCGAGTGCGATGACCTGCTGCAGGTTGGCCAGTGCGGCCAGTGGATCATGCATCGAGAGCATCTGGCCGGCGTGCGCGAAGCGGGCGAGAGCAGCCAGGTTCGCGGTACCTTCGCGAGCGAGCGGAGTGCTTGCAGCTTCGATCGAGGTTCGCGGTTCGCCGAGGTTCAGGCGAAGGTTCGATGCGACCTGGTCGATGGCGGCGGGCATCTGCTCGACGGTGTCCACGTGCGCGTCGGCCGAGGCGATCACTTCGTTCGAGCTCACGGCGTAGGCATCCACATGCAGCAAAAACATGGATGCGGCGCTCCGGACCGACCCATACAGATAGACCTTTGCGCCCAGGCGCTCGGCGATCTTCCGGGCCGCCGGCAAACCACCAGGGCCGGCCGCGCGGGGCTTCGCCAGGACCACCAGCCGGGATGCCGCACGGTATGCACCGCCTGCCGGCACCAGCAGGTAGGGCGACTGCTGGAGCGCAATGCGAAGTCCTTCCGCGACTGAGTCATCGAGTTGCTGGCTGCCGGTTCGATTTTCGATCTCGGTCACCACCACGGCGTCTGTCTTCGCCAGCACGGTCGCTCCCAGGCGGCCATGATGGAAGATCGCCGCCGCTACGAGCACCAGGAAGCCGGCCCCGCCGAACCAAAGCCACAAGGGCGAGAATGGCAGCCAGCGGGGCTTTGAAGGCGCGAAGAGCGGGGGGAACTTTTCATCGTCTGGGGCTTCAAAGAAAGTTGGCAGACCGTCCGGTCCCGGTCCTTGCGTCTCCCTGCCGGGCTGGTCGCTCTCGCCTGGCGAAGGCCCGGGTCCTGACGTGCCCGCTTCGTTCTCCTGAACCGGCTCTCCGACGGTTTCAGGGCTTCGACCGGATCCTGCGGCGTGCCGCGTTATGGAGGAATGCGCCCGCGGCTCCTGGCTTCCCGCCTGCGGTTCCTGGCCTGCCCGGCGCGGCTCCTGGCTTGCCGCCCGCGGCTCCTGGCCTGTCGGACGCGGCTTCCAGTCTGTCGAGGACGGGCGCGGGTCGGCCTGGGGGATACGAGCGACCGGACGCAGCAGCTGCTCCGGGGCGGACGCGCCTCGAACGTGTGTGCTGGTGCTGACCTGGGCGGCTGGCGCGGCTTCCGCGGCCTTTGCGGCTGCTGCGCTTTCCGAGGCTCCGGTGGCTCCTGCGCCTTCCGCGAGGCTTTCGGCTTCGGTGCTTCTCAATCGCGAAGCCTTCCGGTCTCTTGGCAGGGCATCCGGCACGCGGGTGAGCGGCGCCGCCGCAACCGCCTTACGCAGCCAGCCTCCGGTACCCTTCTCGCCTAACGCGATCAGCGCAAGCTCAAGCTCGCGCGCTGTCTGAAAACGTGCCGTCTTCTCCTTCGCCAGCAGCTTCAGGATGATCTTTTCAAAGTCGCGAGGGATGGCGTCGTTCCATGCGCGCACCGGCTCCGGAGGATGATTCAACAGCTGCACGAAGACCAGCGCGCTGGTTGCACCTTGAAAAGGAACCTGCCGGGTTGTCATCTCGTAGAGCACCACACCAAGTGAGAACAGGTCGGAGCGTGAGTCGAGCACCTCGCCCCGCGCCTGCTCGGGAGACATGTAGGCGAGGGTTCCGACGGCCGCTCCGGCGGTGGTCAGATCGAGCGAACGGCCGCGCGCGGCGAGCACGCCACTGCCGATCTTTGCCAGGCCGAAGTCCAGTACCTTGGCCTGGATGCCGCCATTCGGCTTTTCTACCAGAAAGATGTTTGCGGGCTTGATGTCGCGATGTACGACGCCCTTCAGGTGGGCTGCACCAAGTGCCTCGGCTACCTCTCTCGCGATGCCAATCATCTCTTCAAGCTGGAGGCCGCGGGACAGGATGCGATCCTTCAACGTCTGCCCTTCAAGCAGCTCCATGACCAGGTAGGGGTCGCCATCCTGCTCCCCGATGTCGAAGACGGTGCATATGTTCGGATGATTCAGCGCCGAAGCCGCTCGCGCCTCGCGCAGAAAACGCTCGCGCATGCCTGGCATGGCGTATTCGAGGTTCAGCAGCTTGATCGCCACCTCGCGTTGAAGCCGGGCATCCCAGGCGCGGAAGACATGCCCCATACCGCCTCCGCCGAGACGGCTTTGAACCTCGTATGGACCGAACCGCCGGCCTGTCTCCGGACTCATCCTGTTTGCTCGCCTCTCAGCTTGGACCGGGAACCGTCGGGTACGACCATTCCCTATGTTAGTGCGATCCGCGAGGATTGCGGATCAGAAAATGTCTTGCGGGGCGCGGGCGCATCCCGGCGGTCAATGTTCACGCAGGGTTCGCCGGCGCAATCGTAAGATGGAACCATGAACGACGGATCCATCACGCCCGCCGGGAAGCAGCTCGCCGGCCAGACGCTGCTGTTTGACGCGGACGATACGCTGTGGGAGAACAATGTCTACTTCGAACGCGCCATCTCGGCCTTTATCTCCTACCTGGATCACCGTGTCCACACGGTGGAAGAGGTGCGCGAGCATCTGAACTCGGTCGAGCGCCAGACGGTCCAGGCACATGGTTATGGCCTGAAGAGCTTCCGGCGTTCGCTGATTCGCTGCTTTGAAGATCTTACGGCGGCGCCTGTCAGCGAGGAGAGACACCGGCGGATTGTAAGCTTCGCAGACTCGATCGCAGACCAGGAGATGGAGCTGCTTCCCGGCGTAGCCGAGACACTTCCGCAGCTTGCGGAGCGCCATCGCCTGATCGTCGTCACCAAGGGCGACCCGGAGGAGCAGGTCGACAAGCTTCAACGTTCGGGTCTGCATCCTTACTTCGCCGCGGTTGAGGTCCTGCTCGAGAAGCACTCCGAGGCTTACGCTGAGATCGTGGAGCGCTACCAGTGCGCTGTGCAAGCGACCTGGATGATCGGCAACAGCCCGAAGTCCGACATCAATCCTGCGCTTGCTGCCGGGCTGAATGCCGTCTTCGTCCCGCATGATTTCACCTGGGTCCTCGAACACGAGGTGGTGGAGCGTCCACCTACGGGCGCTCAGCTGATCGAACTTGGCGGCTTTCGCGACCTGCTGCTCCACTTCTGACCAGTTGGCAGCATGGCTCAGAGTGGAGGGTGTTTTCGAACACGGCTGAGATGCTATACTCGTCTTCGGATTGAAGGTCACGCAACGGATTCTGAACTCATGCTTCGGCACGGAACAGGTCCTGCTCTGCGGAGGTGGCGAAATTGGCAGACGCACTAGCTTGAGGTGCTAGCGCCGCAAGGCATAGGGGTTCAAGTCCCCTCCTCCGCACCAATCCTCCTCTTGATGCAACCTGAGAGGCCAGCCATCCGGCTGGCCTCTCGTGTTTTGCGCATGTCCTGGTCGGTAATGCTTCCAATGCCGTGAGCGCACGGTGGTACACTTACCGGAGCAGACGGCGCACCCAGGCGACACTTGGCTCCTGGCCGGCGCGAGACAGCTGATTTTCTTTCAAGAAGGCATCTTCTCCACATGACATTCCTGCTCTACGTACTGGTTGTGCTGCATGTGATCATCAGCCTGTTTCTGATCGGGGTTGTGCTGCTGCAGACCGGCAAATCCGCTGATCTGGCCGGAGCCTTCGGTGGCCAGGGCTCGCAGACCGCCTTTGGCCCGCGCGGGGCAGCGAACCTGCTGACCAAGCTGACGACGTATGCCGCGATCTTCTTCATGTTTACCTCGGTTGGGCTTACCATCGTGCTTTCACGGACCAGTGGCAGTGACCATTCCGTCCTCTCGGGGACCACGACACCAGGCAAGAAATAGCTCAGCGACGAGCCGCAAAGACCCAAGGCGCAGACCAACCAGGTCTGCGCCTTTTTCATCGGGTAACCCTGAAGGAACCTCATGATCCGCGAGACCATGCCAGTCGGCCCGCTGCAGTGTAACTGCTCCATCCTTGGCGATGAGGTATCTCGCGAGGCGATCGTCGTTGACCCGGGTGCGGAGATCGCGAGCATCATGGCCGTTGTCGAGAGGCATGGCTGGACGGTCAAAGAGATCATCGTCACCCACGCCCATATCGACCACATCGCTGGCGCTCAGCAGATGAAGCAACTGACCGGCGCTCCCATCTCCTATAACCAGGCAGACCTGCCGCTGGTTGCGATGATGGAGGTGCAGGCCGGTTGGCTCGGCATGAGCTCTGTACCCGTTGTAGAGCCGCCGGACAACAGCCTTGAGGATGGGTCGAGCGTCAGCGTCGGCGGCGTCGACGGCATCACTGGCCACATACTGCACACTCCGGGCCACACGCCGGGGAGCCTTTGTCTCTACATCCCAGCCTCGCAGCTGCTGCTTGCGGGCGACACCCTGTTTGCAGGCAGCGTTGGCCGTACCGACCTTCCCGGCGGAGATGGGCGGACCCTGATCCGCTCGATCAAGGGGAGACTTCTGCCGCTGCCTGAGGAGACTGTCGTCGTCCCAGGCCATGGTCGATCGACGACGATCAGCCAGGAACGCGAACGCAACCCGTTCCTTCAGGACTGAGCGTCTGCTTCCTCGAGCTTCTTCAGACACCATGTGTCGAGCAGTGCAATGCCCTTGCGGAAATCAGCTTCAGGGCCGATAAGGCTGACGACCAGACGATGTGCCCCTGCCATCCCGTAAAATGACGCGGGATGCGTGACCACCCCGCACTCCTCGATCAAACGCTGCGTGAGCGAACCTGACCCCAGCCTCTGCGGGACTGCCACGACCGCCGACCAGCCAGCCTCGACCGGCAAGAAACGCAGGGCGTTGGCGCCTGTGAGGGCCTGGAGGTTGATCCGGATCCTGTCGAGAATCTGCCGCCGCACCGGACCGCTTCCCCTAAGCCAACGCGACAGCCCATGTTGTGCCGGTGCATTCACCGACAGGAACGTATCTGCAATAACTTCCAGCCGCGCGTAGGCCTGCGAGCACACCTCTGCCGGGCCAAGCGTCAGCAGCCATCCCACCTTCATCTGAGGCAGCGCCGCAACCTTTGAAAGGCCTGAGACTACGAAGGTAAGACACTGGTGCTCCCCTGTAGCGAACGATGTGATCGGCGGGCCCAGCGAATAGTCGAGGAAGACCTCATCCACGATCAGCGCGAGCGCATGTTCCCGGCAGAGCATCTCGAGCTTCCTTCTCTCCTCAGTCGAAGTACTGTGCCCGGTGGGATTGTTGGGATGCACCAGCAGGATCGCCTTTGTCTGCGGCGTGATGCGGCGCTCGAGCTCGGCGAAGTCGATCCACCAGCCGAAGTCAAAGAAGAGCGGGTAGCAACGAAGCGTGACATCATCGAGTGCTGCCAGGAAGTCGAACAGCGGGTAGCTGGGCTGAGCCACAAGCACCTCGTCGCCGGTGTCGCAGAGCAGACGGAAGAGGTAGCTGTAGGCCTCGCTCGTGCTGGTCGTCAGCAAGATGCGCTCTGGATCGATCTTCGCCCCATGGTGGGAGTAGTAAGCTGCGACTGCCGAACGCGCTGCTTCTATCCCTCGTGCGTCCGGGTCATAGTGGAGCGAGCGAGGGTCCTCGAGAGGACCGAGGATCTCGGCGCTCGCGTAGCCGAAGCCGCAAGCTGTCGGGTTTGAGAGGGTGAGGTCGACTAGAACCCCACCGGTCTGTTTGATCCTGCGGACCGCGGCGGTCAGCGGTGAGTCGTCAAGGTCCCATGATGTTCGTTTCGAGAAGCTGATCGTCACCTCACAAGTCTAGCGATTGAACTTCTTTACCGGGCAGCGATCTGACCGCGGATGACAGCTAACATGGAGCAATGAGCGAAGCTCCCCGCATAGAAGCCGTTCTGTTCGACTACGGCATGGTGCTCTCCGGATCTGCAGATCCCGCCGCCTGGCGCCGCATGATCGAGATCACTGGCCTTGATCCCGAGGCGTTTAAGAGCGCCTACTGGTCTCCGCGCCATGAGTACGACCGAGGCACCCACACCGGAGCCGAGTACTGGCAGCTGGTAGGGCAACATGGTGGCCTGGAGCTTTCCGCCTCGAAGATTGCCGCGCTGCTTGACGCTGACGTCGACCTCTGGACCCGCGCCAATCAGCCGATGATCGACTGGGCTGCGCGCCTTCAAACAGCGGGCACTCGGACCGGCATCCTTTCAAACCTTGGTGACCAGATGACGGCAGGTGTCCTGCGCCGAATGGAATGGCTTTCGGCATTTCATCACCGCACGTTCTCGCACCTCCACAAGATCGCGAAGCCGGAGGCCGAGATCTATCGCCTAGCAGCTGAGGGCCTTGGCGCACCTGCAGGTCGCATTCTCTTCATCGATGACCGTGAAGATAACTGTGAAGCGGGGCGTGCCGCCGGGATGCACGTACTTCAGTACCTTGACCATACGCACTTTGTCCGCGATCTTGCGCGGATAGGCCTTGAAAATTTGTGGCTGACCGGTAAACAGTGACCGATTCAGAACAGCTTTTCCCGATGCGGGCCGCCTCCCTTTTTTTCGCCTCCCATTCGCTTTTTAATTTACGAGAATGCCTTTCGGAAGCGGCATGATGTTCTTGGCCGCCGCAGAGCACCTTTCGCGGCCAAGGATCAAAACGTGCCGCTCTCACGAATAACCCTCCGAGTCGTGGCGTTCCTCCTGTTGATCGCAGGAGCTTCCCTGCTGGCGGAGGCACCGGGCCAGGCGGTTGCCGCAAACCAGGGTCAGCAGCTTACGTTCGCCGGATTGCGCGCGTCGGCGGGTAAGGGTCAGTTCAATGCAGTCGCGACCGACCGGTTGGGCAACATCTACGCCCTTTACGATCAGAAGGATGGTGTCCGCGTCCTGAAGGTCTCGGGCGACGGGATAACCCTGCTTGGTCAAATCCTGCTTGGCGGCCCAGGTGATGCGGGGTCCGCGGTGGCGCTCGGCCCGAACGGCAACCTGTTTGTCGCCGGCACCTCGTCTTCTGGAGGTCTTGCGGCCACGGGTGGAGCTGCGATCACATCCTGGACGCCTGGCGCAGAGAACGGGTTCGTGGCGGGCTTCAACTCCGCCCTGGAACCTGTCTTCGTGACCTACACCGGAGGAACCAGGCTTGCGCCGTCTGCCATCGCGGCCAGCGACGATGCGGTCTTTGTCACCGGCATCACCTACGCGGACGATCTGCCAGTGACCCCAGACGCTGTTCAGCCGTACCCGGCCATTGAAAGTAACCAGAATGGATTCGTGGAACGGTTCTCGGCCGACGGAAGTACGCTGGATTATGCCACCTACGTTACGGGCGCGTACGGCGATACCACACCGACCGGCATCACGGCCGATGCAGCCGACAACGTCTGGCTTGTAGGTTCTACGAGCGCTTCGGGCTTTCCGACGATCGCTGCGCTGGTGCCGGAGAGTTTGTCGAACCCCTCCGGCTTCCTGATGCAGCTGGATCCGGCGGGAGACGGAGTTGTTTTTTCCACGTTCGTTCCTGGGAGTGGGCTTGATGCGATCGTACTCGACGCAAGCGGACAAGACCTGCTGATCACAGGCACGGTTGCGCTTGGGCAGTTCCCCGTCGATACGTTAACCCGGATCCTGGTCGATGTCGCTTACAAGGTACTTCTAAGAATCCCCAAAGATGGTTCGGCTGTTCTGAGTGGAACGATCATCGCTCCTGCTGGCAGTTCAGTTGTAGGCGCCGCTCCGGATGGCACAGCCTGGGTCGGTGGAAGCTTTGTTCCTGGTTCGTTCCCCTGGCTCCCAAGGCTTTCCCTGGCGGGAGTTGGCAATGGCTTCGCTGTTCATGTCACACAGGCCGGAGCCGTTGATCAAACCATCCAGATTGGAGGCATTGCGAATCAGGAGCTCGCGTTTGCGAGTCTCCCCAGCATGGTCGCGGGTCTGGCTGTGGACGGGCAAGGATCCCTGGTTATTGCAGGCTATGTTCAACCCACGAGCAGCGCGAATCTGTCAGGAAGCGAGACCTTCGACCTTGCTCTGCGGACCGACACCAGTGCGGCCCTGCCGTCGGCGCTTACGGATGCGCGGATCAATCCCGCTGCTTGCAATGGCAGTCTCTGCGCGGGGTCCGCCGGTTACCTGAGCGGCTTTACCTTTTCTCAAGGTGCGCCTTCGCTCGCCTTCTCGATGGACGACCTTCCACGCGTATCGCTTCGCAACATGGGTTCGCTCTCTGCAGATCAGCTTCAGATCTCAAGCTCAAGCGGCATCGTGAGCAGTGACTGCCTGGATTCGCTTGCACCGGGCGATCTGTGCGCGATCCTGATATCCGGCGGCGAGCCTGGGGTAATCAAAGCTCTTTCGGCAAGTGGGCAGACGGCATCAGCCCGCTTCCCTGCCTTTTCTACGCGGGCGCAGGGTGCCGGATTGGCATTTCACCCTCGAGAGGTGGACTTCGGCATACAGAGCAGTGGAGACGTTTCGGCCCGGCGGTCGATTACTGTGTCGAACCTGGGCTTAGCCGATGCGACCTTTATCGCTGCCCTGGTAAGAGCTTCGCCGACTGCGTCCTCGCCATTCACAGAGCCGGCAGGCTCCTGCCGCTCGGCCGCGGTACCTGGCAGCTTCCTGCTGGCAGCAGGTGCCAGCTGCCAGCTGACCGTCGCCCTGCATGCTACGGCAGATGCAGCCGGCAACGGCCTGGTGCGAGCGGCTTTGCAGATCGGCTCAGAACAAGCTCTGCTGACTGGCTACCTTCAGGCTGAGACCTTGCGGGTATCTTCATCAAGCATTGAGTTCGGCACACAGTACGAGGGTGGGATTCAGGTCCCGCGCTACCTCTACCTTATGAATAATGCCGCTAATGGGATGCCTCACGCCGCGGTGAGCCTGCCGACTGCTTCGTCCTTCAAGGTGAGTGACGAATGCCCATCCACCCTTCTTCCCTTCTCGGTCTGCCGTCTTCGCGTCGATTATCTCTCCAGCCAGGTCCCTTCGAGCGACTCCGTTACTGTTGCATTGGACGCCGGTCTGATGGTCCTCCTTTCTGGAGTCACGAAACCGGATCCAACCGCTGGCGGGAGCACCGTGTCCCCTGCGCTCATTGTCACCCCGACCTCCGAATCGTTTGCTGAGGTCGTGCCGGCGACGGGGATCTCAAACGCCACCCAGACGGTGGCGATCAGCAACAACGGAGGCACAGATCTTGAGCTCTCGCTCCTGCTGAATGGCGACTTCCTGCAATCAAGCAGCTGCGGCCCGATCCTGGCAGCGGGCGCCACATGCGGCGTCGCCCTGCGGTTTGCACCGTCGCTTCCAGGAGTTCGTCAAGGTGTCCTTACGGTGACTGCAGGCGCGGGTTCAGGGGCCGTCAGCGTTCCGCTCTCAGGCAACGCCACGGCAATTCTCGCAGACAACAATGGTCAAGTTGATCTTGGCTCCTCACCTTTGGCACAGCCGTCCGTACGCTTTCTGAAGGTGCTCCAACCGTTTGTGCACCTGGCGGTGTCAGCCACTGGCCCCTATCGTGTGACGCTGATCGAAGATACCGGATTCGGCCATGGCACACCGCCAGCCTCTGCGTTCGTTCCATCGGGCAGCGGCACGTGCCATAACTGCTGGATCGGGATCAGCTTCGACCCGCGGGCGACGGGTGTGCAAAGCGGAATCCTGGCAATCGGTTCAAGTCCTGGCGGCAATCCCTATCAGCTCGATCTTACTGGCGAAGGCGAGGCTACTGCAGGACTGATAGCCACCCCTTCGACCGCGCTGTTTGGAGCTCTGCCAGTGAGTAGCTCAAGCAGGTCCACTCTTGTCACCCTAACGAACCTGTCGAGCTCCGGTCTTCCGGTTGTGCTCAAGTCGGAGACGACTACCGGCGACTTCCCGCTTGGACGCTCTCAGCGATCCGGGAATACCTGCGGCACAACGCTCGACTACACGGCCTCCTGCACTATCCCCCTTCAGTTCAGCCCAACTGCCACCGGTCCGCGAGACGGGATTCTTGCGATCGCATTCTCAGGCGGCGTGCTGAACGTTCATCTCGCCGGAACAGGCACGGCTGATCCTGGCATCTCTCTCAACCCCATCGCACTCAACTTCGAAGACCGTCAGCAAGCTGTGCAAAGCATACTTGTAACCAACACGAGCACTCAGTCTGCCCTGGTCGGGACGCCAACCAACACGAGCGATAGCTTCTCCCTGGTCAGCGATTGCGGTCTCCTTCTTCCGGGAGCGCAGTGCACGATCGCGGTAACATTCGTTGCCGGGCTGGCCAACGTCACAGACGAAGTCAGGTTTACCGTGGCGCCATCTACCGAGCAAACGTCCAGCGTCGTTTACACGATCGCACTTGCAGGTCTCTATACGGCCGCCGAGCAAGGCCTCAGCATCTCGCCGTCTACCTCTGACTTTGGGCCGTCGCCAACCGGCATCCTGGGACCAGGCAGGCTCTTTACCCTCACAAACGAAAGTAGTGGCAGGCTGGAAACAAAGATCAAGGTGCCGAGAAACTATGCCCTCGAGTCGACCACCTGCGCTTCGCTGGCTCCGGGGGATGGTTGTACGCTCCGGCTGCGATTTGCTCCACTGACCGGCGGAGGTCTGCCGGGTACGATTGATGTCATTGGCACTGCCCAGGATGGAGCCACTGCTTACCACGCAAGTGCTTATGCCGAAGGCTTCGGTGTGGGCTCAGGTACCCTCAACATCCTTGACCCACGCATCAACAATGGCTCGTTTGACTTTGGTCAGGTGCTGGCAGGCCAGTCGATTCTTCACACGTTCACCGTGACGCATCAAGGTTCTTCCTTCGAGCCAGATGTTCAAGTCAGAAGAGTCACCAGCGGTCCGCCGTTTCTCGCGACGACGGATTGTGCAGGGCCGATTGCGAGCGGCACGTCCTGCTCAGTCAACGTCACCTTCGCGCCGGGCGGCGCGGGCTCCAGCAATGCGCTGACGAACGTTGAGTCTGGCGCCCTGATCATCGAATCGGACGCCCTGTCTGCACCCACAATCATTAACCTCAGAGGGCAGGTGTCGCAGGCGTCCCAGTCCACTGGTTCGCTGGAGCTTCTAACCCTGTCCCTGTCGCAGGGTTCACTCTCTTTTCCGAGTGTGGTCGTTGGATCCTCTTCCGCAGCTGAAACACTAACGCTGAGCAATACAGGCACGCGGGCCGTCCGGATCCTGGCGGTTTCAACCAGCTCAGACTTCTCAGCCCTAAATCGATGCACCTCGATCGCCCCCAACGCTACCTGCACCCTTGAGATCACGAGCACACCCCGGTCAAGCGGAATCCATCTCGCATCGCTCGAGATCGTCTCTGATGCTGCTTCTCCTCTGGACTTTGTGAGCCTGATCTCTAGCGCGACACCGGGGAGCCTCACGTTTAAGCCAGCATCTTTAAACTTTGGTCCTCTGAGCGTTGGCTCGTCGTCGACGCTGCCGATTGAAATCACCAACGCAAGCCGGAAAAACATCGTTGTCGAGAGCCTCAGTGCGTCGAAGGCCTACACGATATCCGGAACCTGTTCAACAAACCATACCTTGTTGCCCGGTGCGAGCTGCACGAGCCTTGTAACCTTTTCACCGTCGGTCGGGGGTTCAGCGATTGGTCTACTCAGCGTGGTCAGTTCGGCATCCGTCAACCCGCTTGTCGTGCCGCTTGCGGGGGCTGGCGTCCCGATCGTCCTGGGTGCGACCCCTGCAGCCCTGACCTTTGGCAGCGTTGCAGTCGGCACATCGGCAAACAGGACTTTTACCCTCAGCAATCTCGGCTCATCCACGGTAGGTTCGATCACAGCGAGGGCCAGCGGGGTCTTTGCTGTCGTGGCACCGTGTTTCACCGCCATCCTTGCTGCAGGTGCAAGCTGCGTGATCGAGGTCAGCTTTAATCCAGTGGTCCCCGGGCCGGCCAGCAGCTCACTGGTCGTGACAAGTTCGAGTCCAGGCGTCTCCGTCTCAGTCCCACTCACCGGCAACGCAGTTGAAGCTCCGGATTTCACCCTGACCGCGGATGGAGGCACCTCGGCCATGCGCACGTTGCCCAGCGGGCAGACCGCTACCTACGCGCTCACGCTGGCAGGGACCAACGGCTTCGCGGCAGATGTAGCCCTCACCTGTACGCCAGTCGAAACGTCCATCAGCGTCGCATGTTCTCTCCTGCCGCCCCTGGTCGCGCTGGGGGACAAGCCGCAAACATCAACAGCGAGTATCTCGACTTTATCGCCGAAGAGTGCCGCAAACATGAACCAACCCTCCCCTGGCGTGATGGCGGCTCTGGCAGCGCTCGTCGCCGGGGTGTTCGTGCTGCCGCACGGCAGGCGATCTTCGAAGAACACGCTTTGGAGGCTAATTGCGATGCTTGCGGTCATACCAGTGTGTGCTAGTGGATGTGGCAGCGGTTCGAAGGCGGCATCGGCGCCGAACATCAACTATGCTGCACCGGGCACATACAATTTTGTGGTAACGGCCAACACTACCAAGGGACCGCGGACGAGTCGGGAGGTACACCTGACGATGGTGTTAAGCGCGCCCTAGGATTCGAAGCCGGTGAGGAGCGGCGTCAGGCCGCTTCCGATCGGAAGCTGATCGACGATTTCTATGCCGAATCCATCAAGCGCAGGGACGTGGGTCGGCGTGTTGGTAAGCAGGCGGATCTTGCGAATGCCGAGATCCGACAGGATCTGCGCTCCAAGCCCCACCTGCCTCAGGGTTCGTATGGTCCTGTCTTCGGAGTTTCGTCCTGACCCTTCGGCGCCGCCGCGCGACCGCTGGTCTCGCGCGAAGAGGATCCGGTGCGGATTGACGGTCCGGTCGATCGCAAATCCTCGCGTGCCGTTATGAAGGTAGAGGAAAGCCCCGCGACCTGCCTCCGCAATCATCCGAAGTGAGTCATCGATGACCCTCCGGTTGTCTGCACCGAGCATCCCGAAGACATCTTCGGCGAGCGAGTGAGTGTGAACCCGTACTGGAATCGGCGTGTCCACAGTCACGTCCCCGAGGACGAGGGCCACGTGAGATTCGCCGCCATCCACCTCGTTCTCGTAAGCGATCATGCGGAACTCACCGAAGGGCGTAGGCAACGTACCCTCGGCGATGCGCTGCAGGTAGCGTTCGTGCTGAAGCCGGTAGCGGATGAGATCGGCTACTGTCACCATCAGCAAACCGTGAGTTTTGCAGAAAGCTACCAGGTCAGGTACCCGCGCCATCGTTCCGTCCTCGTTCATGATCTCGCAGATCACCCCAGCCGGGATCAGCCCGGACATCCTTGCGAGGTCTACCGAAGCTTCAGTCTGACCGGCGCGAACCAGTACGCCTCCCTTGCGCGCACGCAGAGGAAAGACGTGCCCTGGACGCGCCAGATCATTCGCTGATGAACGCGAGTCGATGGCTACCCGGATGGTATGCGAGCGGTCCGCCGCGGAGATCCCCGTGCTGACCCCTTCACGAGCTTCGATACTTTCCGTGAAAGCGGTCCCAAATCGGGATGTGTTGTCGGACGTCATGGGTCCGAGTCGCAGGTAGTCTGCACGATCCTCGGTCAAGGTCAGGCAGATCAGGCCGCGGCCGAAGCGGGCCATGAAGTTGATCGCTTCGGGGGTGACAAATTCTGCGGCCAGCGTGAGGTCGCCCTCGTTTTCGCGGTCTTCGTCATCCACGACGACGATCATGCGACCCGCACGGAACTCCGTCAGGGCAGATTCGACGCTCGAGAAGAAGTTGTCTTCCTGGCTCATAGTCTTATTCTGATCCGAGTTCCTCAACCAGGTCGCACATTATTTCGGTCGCCTTCAGCCAACGCAAACTGAGGGAAGGCTCCGTCAGCCAACATACCGCCGCGGCTGTCGCATCATCAGGACGCTCAATGTTCTCAAGCGTTTTGTTACACGCCTGTCGCTTACAGGGTTGACTCGATCTCAAAGCCCCACGCCTCTAACAAGGCCTCCGGGATGTACTTTGAATTTTTGTTTCGCCGTGCCCATTCGCGGAGCCGCGTCGAGCGGATGTACTGGTCGGGCGTCAATTTGAACTCTTTGACCACCTGCTCGAACGAGGTAACCGTGGGAACTACGGGCCCTATTGGCTCCGGCTTGCCCCAATTTGGATTTCCACGACGCTTTGCCATGCAAGATTTTCCTTGACTGCAGATTAGGCTAGCTGATAACTCAGCCAACACTTGATCGTACCTGCGTCAGGAAGCAAAATCAAGGGCGCAACAAGGAACCCTGCCGTGTGCGTGCGAGGCAATGGCGATCCACTCTGAGGCCCGCTAATGATCCTCGGACGGGATTACGAGATCGACCACCACGTGATTCTTGCTGTCGAAGTGGCTTAGTTCATGATCCTTTGATCGGCGGCCTCGAAAGGTGGCCCATATCATGTAGTCCGCATCGGAGCTCAGGCGCTTGAACGAGTAGAACCCGTTCGCATCGGCGATATAGGAAACTACGGAGTTAGTCTGTTCGTTCTGCACCTGTACGATCGCGCCCTTCATCGGTTCATGATGATGGTCGGTCACTGTTCCTGTCAGACTGCGGGTTGCCTCATTCTGCCCAGGCGCCGGGACACCGGGCAGAAGCAGCAAAGCAGAGAGCAGAACAGCCCCACCCAGTGCAGGCCTTCGAAGAGGCAGGCCAGCAGACAACTTTCGCCAAGGAACCATAGACCTCCAGTGCCGGTAAGAGACACCTGAAGGTCAGATGCATCTCCGGGCTTCACAGGTGAGGGCCGGGCCAGATACAGGCAAAACTTTCGGGGACTTTGATGGAGCAGTGGCTCTACAACCTTGAGCTAGTCGACGAAGTACCCGATGTCTTCGAGCACACGGTCGCTCAGCTCAACGCCCAGCAGCTTCGCATCAGAAGAGGTCTGCATCTCTCCGTGGAAGCGGCGCAGGACCGACGACGGGAGGTCGGTCTTCAGGTTTAGCATTCTCAGCAGCGTTGCGCTATCCGTACGGTAGCTGTAATCGCCCGGAATACCACACGCTGGGCGGATGGTCAGTGAAACAGGGATGGTTCCCGTGGTGGACTGGTAAGGACCCGAAGAGCGTGTGATGAGGTTGACTCGCATGCAGAGAGATTGCCATCGGCGTCAGTGGCGCTCAATGCCTCTGACGTGGCTCTGCCGGGCCTTTCCGGGTGACGCATGGCGACAACAGGTGTAGGCTGCGGCGCTTGCCTGCATGCTGCCGCAAAGCTCAGAGCGCATGGAAAGCAGACGGCAACTCCGCGCGACGGCTTCTTGTTCCATCATTCTGCGGGCTTTATACTCGGCCCCAGACAACCTGCGCAGGTCGTGATGCCCCGCGCCCAGAAAGGTCAGGCTTGGATGATTCAATCGGCTTTGTTTTAGTCACGCACAACCAGCCGGAGCAGACTGCCTACCTTTGTTCCTCCCTTTCTGAGAAGTTCGGGGACCCTCCTATAGCGATCCATCACGACTTCTCACAGAGTGACCTTCCCATTGAGAAGCTGCCCGGCAACGTGTTCCTGGTCAAAGACTGGAGGCGTACACGCTGGGGCAGTATCAGCGTAGTCGAAGCGTTTCTGCGAGCAGCAAGGCTCCTGTTCAGCGAAGCCAGTCCTGGCTGGTGTGTCAATCTCAGCAGTGCCGATTATCCGATCAAATCTGCGGACCATATTCGCGCCTCGCTGCAGGGCTCCCCTTACGATGCCCTCGTCGATCACCGCGAGCTGCGTTACGGCCATCTTCCCCGGGGACACAAGCGTGATCAGTCCGCGGGCTTCGATGACCCTGCCTATGCCGAGATGGGCTACGACCGAGCCGCTGCGCTGCGTGTTGTGCCGTACGCCATCTATAAACATCTGCCAGTCCTCAAGAGCCTGAACCTGCAGGGACCGCTTGCCGAGCGCCTGACGCCTTTTTCAAAGCATCTACGACCCTTTGGCGGGGCCAGCTGGCTGACCTTCAATCGCCGCGCGTCCGAGGCGTTCCGTGAGGACTCAGCCCTGCTCAAGCGCCTCCTGCGTCACTTCAAGGGCCGCTATGCGCCGGATGAAGGACTGCCCCATACCCTGCTTGCCAACTGGCCGGGATTGAAGCTTGGACATAACAACCATCGTTATGTCGATTGGTCGAAAGGCGGTTTCCATCCCAAGCAATTGACGCGCGAAGACATTCCTGCGATGCTCGCTTCGGACGGTCACTTCGCGCGCAAGTTCAGCTTCGACCCTCAGCTCTACCGTGAGATCGATCGACAGATCGCCCAGGCAGGCGGGTCGCTGAACAGCGTTTCGCCGGACAGGAGCTAGGTGCTCGACCCGAGCCTTCGTACAACCAAGCCTTCGTCACCCAAGCCTTCGTCACCCAAGCCTTCGTCACCCAAGCCTTCGTCCATCCAAGCCCGCGATCCATCTGGCCGCTCCGGACCAGGAGCCGCTGGATCAACCAGGAGCCTTCGGTGCGAGTTGAACCAGCGCGTTGAACCAGCGCGTTGAAGCAGCGCACTGAACCAGCGCACCAAGAGCGCCCAGAAGAGCTGTCCGCGTCAGTGCCGATAAACGCGCGTCAGCGCCGATAAAATAGACGACGCATGCCGGTCCTCCTACCATTCTGCTTCAGCCGCCTCCGCTCACCAGCAGCCATACTGCTTGCAGGGGCCATGGCGCTCACGCTTGCCGCGCAGTCCGCATCTTCACTACCACCGCAGCTTGAACAACAGGCGCAGGCCTTCATCGCGCAGAAGCAGTGGCAACCTGCGGAACAGACTCTCCGAACGCTGCTCGCTCAGCAGCCGGCTGCCGCGGCGCCGCACTTCCTGCTGGGCTTCGTGCTCTTCCACCAGGCACGCTTCGCCGACTCACTTGCCGCCTACACCGCCGGCGCGAAGCTGAAGCCCCCGGCGTCCGAAGACCTGCTGATCGTGGCCTCCGATTACATCCAGCTCAAGGACTATGCCGACGCAGAACACTGGCTGCTCTACGTCACCGCGCACAGCCCGGAGGACGCGCTCGCCTGGTACCTGCTCGGCCGGACCCAGTACCTGCTCGACCATGCCTCAGCTGCCGCCAGCTCCTTTGAACATTGTCTCCGCCTCAATCCCCGGGACGTTCGCGCCGAATACAACCTGGGGCTCGCCAAGGAGCGCATGCAGCAGCCGAACGATGCCATCGCCGCCTACCGCACGGCCATCGGCTGGACCTCCGTGACCGGCCAGCCTGATCCTCAGCCGTACCTCGACCTTGGCTCGCTTCTGCTTGAGCTGAACCGACCCGGCGACGCGCTTTCCCCGCTTCAGGAGGCAGTTCGCCTGGCGCCTCGCAACCCGATGGCGCAGCAGCAGCTCGGCGTTGCGCTCGAAAAGAACGCTGAGGATGAAGCTGCCATCGCCGCCTACCAGCGGGCCATCGACCTTGCACCGGACGCCGAGCACCCGCACTTCTTCCTGGGACGCCTGCTCCGTCACCTCGGCCGGAAAAATGAAGCGGATCAGCAGTTCGCTATCGTGTCTCACCTGCTTGCCGGCGCCTCCGGCAAGGAGACACCCAACGTCGAGATGCCCCTGCAGGTTACGCAATGAAAGTCTGTACCACTTTAGCCAACTCTATAAAAAGAGGCCATTTGACAGCGAGCAACCCGGCAAGCTAACCTCACGCATATCATTTTTGGAACCGTTTCCAACGATTCTGACCCAAGCATCTCTGTACGACTTCTTGAGGAGCCAGCATGGACGTAATTCGCAACATCCGCAGCAGATCTCTCTCCACCGCGCTCGGCGCATGCCGATGGACTCTGCCGCTCGCCGCAGCCGCCATCATGCTTCATCCCCACGCGGCCGCCTTTGCCCAGGCATCGACCGGCATCACCGGTTCGGTCACCGATTCAACCGGAGCCGCGGTCCCGGGCGCCAAGATCACCATCACCAACATCGCCACCCAGCAGGCGGTCAATCTCGAAAGCTCTAGCTCCGGCAGCTACAGCACCAACGGCCTGCTGCCCGGCCGCTACACCGTCACGGTCGTCGCGGCGGGCTTCAACAAGGCCATTCGCGATCAGGTTAACGTTGAAGTAAATACGGTCGCCACGATTGACCTGGCGCTCAACAACGGCAGTACCGAGACGACCGTCGAGGTGACAGCGCCCTTGATCGCGTTGAACACGACCCAGCCCGAGCTCGGAACAACGATCGAGCCCGAGGTGGTGAAGGCTCTGCCCACAGAAGTATCGGGGGGCCGCGGGCGCCAGATCGACAACTTTATCTTCCTCGCCCCCGGCGTCCAGGGTTCGACCTTCTCGCACCGCATCAACGGCGGCGTCGACTTCCAGACCGAGACCGTCTTCAACGGCATCCCCGTGGCCCAGGCCGAGACCGCCGGCTACCAAACCAACTTCAACCCGCCATTTGAGCTGGTGGACCAGTTCCGTGTGGAGCGCAGCACCTTTTCCGCGCAGTACGGCCTGGCGCAGGGTGCGACGACCTACCAGATGGTTTCTGGCTCCAACCAGTTCCACGGCGACATCTTCGAGTTCAACCGCAATAACTTCTTCGACGCTAAGGGTTACTTTAACGACACCACGCCTACCGACAAAGAGAACAACTACGGCGGCTCGTTCGGTGGTCCGATCTGGATCCCGAAGCTTTATAACGGCCGCGACCGCACCTTCTTCCATGTATCGCTCGACTGGACCAAGCAGGGCAATACGAACACCACCATCGGGACCGTTCCCACGGTGCTCGAGAAGGGTGGTAACTTCTCAGACTTCGTCGATGCAAAGGGGAACGTCATCCCTATCTATGATCCGCTGACCGGACAGCCCTTCCCGGGCAACATCATTCCCACCGCGCGCTTCAGCCCGCTTGCTGCAAGCCTGCTCGCCTCCATCCCGAATCCTGACCGGCCCGGGCTGATCGGCAACAAGTCTGCCGCACCGAACACCCTCCCGAATATCAACCACGTGTGGGGCTTCACCATCGATCACAACATCACCCCGACGCAGTCCATTCACTACACCATGTGGAGGAACTCCTTCACCAGTTCGGGCTTCGACTACGCGCCCATCGTAGATCCCACCAACATCCTGCAGAGCGAGAAGTACAACCCTGCCAATGGCTCGGTTTACCTGCTGAACTACACCAACGCGCTCAGCCCCAAGCTCGTCATGACAGCCGGCATTGGCTGGATCGGCGAGATCAACAACCAGTTCGACGTCAAGCGCGGGGTCACCTTCGCCGCAGTCGCTCCAAGCCCGCTCTCCGATGTGTTTCCGAACATCAAGTTCGACGGCACCAACGCCCCCACGAACTTCGGTACGGACAGCGGCTGGGTGCAGTCGATCAACCGCAAGCTCGGTGTCTCGATCGTCAACAACTGGTTGTGGAACAAGGGCAAGAACACCTTCAACATCGGCGGCGAGGTTCGTCGCACCTACCAGG
>CAXTUS010000033.1:0-3416 GCA_964247475.1 uncultured Acidobacteriaceae bacterium
GGGCAAGCGTTGCGCTTGCCGGCGTGATGACGATCTTGGTCAGCGCGGTTGGAGGCGTGATGGTGGCCGTATTCGAGGTCACCCCGCTGAAGGTCGCTGTGATCTTGATGGCGGTGGCGCTGGCTGCAAGTGTCTTTGCCACGCCGGACGCGGAGATGCTGACGATGGCGGGATTGCTCGAGGTCCAGGTCACACTGCCGGTGAGTGACTGCGATGAGCCATTGCTGTAGGTACCGACCGCCGAGAGCTGCTTGGTTGCGTTCAGCGCGAGCGCTGAAGCCGAGGGAGTGATCGTGATCCTGGTGAGCGCGGGCGGTGGGATGACGAACGAGGCGTTCGACACGACGCCGCTGAGACTCGCCCGGATCGACACGAGGTTGGTGCTTCCTCCTACGCCGGCCGCGAGTCCGCCTGGAGAGACGCTGACGGAGGCGGGGTCGGTTGAAACCCAGCTGACAGAGCTCGTTACGTTCTGCTGCGATCCATTGCTGAAGATTGCTGTTGCGACGTACTGATGCGTCTGGCCGGCATTGAGAGCAACCAGCAGGGGCGTGATGGTCAGCCTGCTTACGGTTAAGCTCGCGGCGGCGGCAGCACTTCCCGGCAGCGCAGTTCCCCCTGCCGCTACGGGCGCACCAAAGGCCACGGCCGTTAGGCCATTGCTTCCAGGCAGCACACCCAGCAGGAGGAGAAGGAGAACGGGGATGCGAATCAACGCACGGCAAAGCGTAACAGCTGTCATGGCAATCCTCTTCGGCAAAGCATGGCCTGGATGGCGGGCGAGATGTGTATTATGTGCGCGGAAAATTTGTAACTACGGACAGCACGATGTGCCTAAGAGCTTCGCTATGGAGCGAGCTTCTTTTCTTGTCCTTGCAGAAGGTCCGGAGCCTGTTACTCTCTTCCAGAGACTCCGGGTGCAGTTACTATGACTGCGGTAATCTTTCGGAGTTTTGTGCTCTGGAGCGTGCAGCTTTGCGCAGACAAACGTGTCTGTGCGCGAGTATGATCTCGCTTCGCTGGACTGGATGATCGTTCGGGAGCCGTGCGCCAGCGCGCATCGGGTGAGCCCAAGCAACCAGATCAGTGAGCTTGAGGCGCGGCTAACCGGTACAGCAGATAGAGCTATCCTGATCACGTGTTACCCCAAGGTTGAATGTCGCAATCTTCCCAGAGAGCTGGAACTAACTTGAATGCTCTCTAAGTCGGAAATTTACACGCCTGACATAACCATCTCTCAGCCGAACTGGCAGAGTTACAAAGTGAACTATGGCGGGCAGGGATGACTGTATATTCCTATTTTGGGAAAATCTTCAATGTGGTAAAGAATTGATCTAAAGATGGAAGATCGAGTCATCGGAGATCGTCCTCATGAAACAAGTACAAGTCTTTGGCACATTTGAACTTCACAGGTCGCCTCTCCAACTGAGAGAGGGCCGCAGGGTGGTGGATCTCACTCCGCGTCAGCTTGAGGTTCTGTCGCTTCTGGTGAAGGGTCAGGGGCAGACCATTTCAAAGAAGACCTTCTTCCACAAGGTGTGGCTCGACTCGCATGTGGATGACGGGAACCTGACCCAGGCGATCTTTCTGCTGCGGAGAGCGCTTGGCAGGCTTCCTGATGGCAGCGAGTTTATCGAGACGGTGTCTGGCAAGGGGTATCGCCTGTCGCACTCTGCGCTGGAGGCAGGAGCGAAGCCGCGCGCCGCGAAGAGTTTGAACGCAGAGCAGAGACCTGCTTCGCTGACGGCTCTCGATGACACGCAATATCGCCGGCTGGTGGAATCTGTTGAAGATTATTCGATCGTGATGCTTGATCCCGCAGGACGGGTTCTGACCTGGAATCGCGGGGCGGAGCTATGCAAAGGATTTACGAGCCGCGAAGCGCTTGGGAAACACTTCTCGCTGTCGTATACGCCGGAGGACATTCACCTGCATCTGCCGCATCAGCACCTGCTTACGGCGACCAGGCAGGGGCGGCTGGCCGGCGAAGGATGGCAGATGAGGAAGAACGGCGACCGCTTCTGGGCGAGCTTCACGCTGACTGCCTTCCGTGCGGCAAACGGCAAGCTGCTCGGGTTTGCGCGCGTGGTGCGGGACATGACCGAAAGGAAGCGTCACGATGACGCGCTGCTCCGGATCGAGGTTCTGCTGCGGCAGGATCACGAACGGCTCTGCGCGGCGTACGACAGCAGCATGGATGCCTTCTTCATCTGCGACGCGGCGCAGGATGCGGAAGGAAAGCTGGAAGACTTCGCGCTGACTTATCTCAATCGCAGCTGCAAAGAAATATTCTTCTCTCCGAGCGAAAAAATGCTTGGAGGTAACCTATCACAGTTGTTACCCAAGACTAACTCGCTGGGTTCTTTAAGTGACTATAAAAAGGTCTTTCTTACGGGTGTTCCTTATATCGCGGAGGCCTCGCTTGGGGATCGCGACGCGGGATGGAAGTGGATCAGGGTGCAGATTGTTCGGACCGAGGCTGGCGTGGCAACTTCGGTCTCGAACATCAGCGAGCGCAGGATGACTGAAGAGAAGATGCTTCATCATGCCAATCATGATGTGCTGACGGGCCTTGCGAACAGGAGCCTGCTGGCAGACCGCATCGGCCAGGCGCTGAAGCGTGCGAGAAGAAACAGCAGCACCTTTGCGGTGGCTGTGCTCGATCTCGATCACTTCAAACGGATCAACGATCGCTTAGGTCGAGCCGTGGGTGATCGTGTTCTGGTTGAGGTGGCTGCGCGGCTGCAGGCGAACCTGCGTGCCAGCGACTCGGTGAGCAGGACCGGTAGTGACGAATTTGCGATCCTGATGGAGAACGACGAGGCTTCGGTGGTGGCCATAAAACTTGCAGCTGCCATGCGGGCGCCGATCCTGGTGGACGCACACGCCGTGCATGTGACCTGCAGCATCGGCGTGGCGTACTATGCCGGCGATGGCGCCACGGTGGACAGCCTGCTCGCAGATGCCGACCAGGCGATGTATGCCGTGAGGGTGCGGGGCGGTGACGACTTCCAGGTAGGTCTGATCGAAGAAGAGATGATGGCGCAGAGCCGAAGCTGAGCAGGATCCTGCCGATGACTGGCGCGATTGCGAGTGGTCGGAGGCCGGCCCCCGGCTCGAAACGCTTCAGCAGTTCTTCGTTCCCCTGGGTGAGCGTCCCCGCACGAACGCAGCGATGCAAGGACCGATGGGGATCAACCCTGCGGTGCTGCTGGTGGACGAGCGGGTGTTTGGGATCGTGATCAATTCAGCGTGTAGAGGGCGAAACCGAAAGCCGGCACTTCTACCGACAGGCCCTTCACCGGGCCGCGGTCTCCGAACAAAAAGCTGAGCTCTTTGCAGCCCTCGGCTACGCTCCCGGCGGCCGGCAGATCGATGGTTCTGGGCGTCGAGCCCTTGTTTACGACCACCAGAAC
>CAXTUS010000033.1:3426-23130 GCA_964247475.1 uncultured Acidobacteriaceae bacterium
ATGCCGGGGCCTGGGGGTCGGTAGCCGCTGTTCTGACGAAGGCTAAGGTGTAGAAGGTGATGACCAGATCCTGCTGCTGGCCTCCCTTGAGAGCGGCTGTACGGGCGCGCAGCTTCCCGAGCGCCGCGGTGAAGTCGTGAAGCCTGGCCTGCGCGGGGGACCGCTGCTCCGGCTTGAAGAGGTTGACGGGATCGCCGGGAAAGCCTCCGGGGAAGTCTCGCCGGTTGTCCGGATCGCCCTTGCCCTCGATCAGCATCTCGTCGCCGATGTAGAGCTGCGGGGTGCCGCGCAGGGTGAGCGTGATGCCGGTGGCGAGGCGCAGCAGATCCGGCGTGGCGCCGGGCTCGGACATGAAGCGTGCCTGATCGTGGTTGCCGAGCACGGTGACCAGCCGCTCCGGATGCGGGTAAAGCCAGTCCTGCCGCAGCAGGCTTTCAAGCTCGAGGAACGATTTGCCTTTGGTCAGGACGTCGCGCAGAACGAAGAAGTAGGGGTAATCAAAGGGCGTGCCCAGGTGGGTGTCGACCCCTGCGATGGTCCGGTCGCCGGCGAAGAAGGAGTCGATGGTGACATCCGGGCTGTCGACTTCCCCGACGGAATTGAGATGCGGATAGAGCTTCGCAAGCGCGGACAGGTAGCCCTGCCAGAACGGCCGCTGCACGAAGGGAAAGGTATCGATGCGCAGGGCGTCGAGGCCGGTCTCTTCGATCCACCAGATCATGTTTTCAAGCTCGTAGCGGGCCACCAGCGGGTTCTGCTGGTTCATGTCGGGGAGCGTGTTGGCGAACCAGCCGTTCAGCTCTGCGGCGGCCGAGCTTTCGGGGCGATGCGGATCGACGATCTTGCCGAAGTCGTAGGTCGCTTCGGTGTGAGCCGCGGCCGAGCCGTGGAACCAGTCGGGGAGCGGTGGATCGTCGACCCAGGGATGGGCCGGACCGACGTGGTTCGGGACGTCGTCGAAGACGAGCTTCATGTGCCGGCGGTGCAGTTCACCGGCCAGCTTCTGGTAGTCGGCGAGTGTGCCGAGGCGCGGGTCTACGGCGTACATGTCGGCGGCGCCGTAGCCGTGGTAGTCCTTGCCGCGGGGATTGTTCGCAAGCACGGGTGTGAGCCAGACTGCGGTCACGCCGAGGTCTTCGAGGTAATCCAGGTGATCGAGGATGCCCTTCAGGTCGCCGCCGTGGTAGGCACGTGCGGCCTTTCGGTCGATCGCCGGAAAGCCTGGCAGGTGATCGTTCTGGAGGTCGCCGTCGGCGAAGCGGTCTGGCATGATGCAGGTCATGATGTCGGCCGGCGAGAAGCCTGCCATGCCGTCGTCTTCTTGACGCCGCGGCAGCAGCTTGTAGTCAAAGGCTGCCGTGCCTGCCGCGGTCCTAACGATGAGGTGGAGGGTTGTCGGCTTGAGGGCGCGCGTTTCAAGCTCTACCAGGGCCCAGTGACCGTTGGGCGAGGTGATGGTTTTGCCTGTCGGCACGCCGGTGAAGGTGGCTCCGGCGAGGCCGGTCCCGTGGACCAGCAGCAGGGGCGAGGGCAGCGCGGCAAACCAGTTGGGCGGATCGATCTTGTCGATCGTGGGTTGTTGCGCGGCGAGCGCGGCGGGCAGTGCCAATAGCGCAGCGGGCAGTGCAAAGAGCGCAGCGGGGACAGCGAGCGCAGCGGGGACAGCGAGCGCAGCGGGGACAGCGAGCGCGGCGGGGACAGCGAGTGCGGCGGGTACAGCGAGAAGCGCGGCGCGGGCGCAAAGGGTACGAAGTGACATAGATCTCCCAACAACGATAAGAGAAAGCGGCAAAGCAAAAGGAGCCGCACGATGTCCCGTACGGCTCCTCCCATGCTGTCGACAGCGGGTTAGAAGGTGAAGCGGACCGCCATCTGCATCTGGCGCTCGGAGGCCTGGCGGGTGCCGTTGATGCGTCCGAAGCTGCCGTTGATGCCGTCCGCGGTGTAGGTCTTGGCGCCCGAGATCGGGTTGACCACGGCCGTACCGTCGTTCGGGTTGGTGTCTGGGTTGGTGAACTGCGGTGTGTTGGTCACGTTGAAGACCTCGGCACGAAGCTCCATCTTGTAGCGCTCGGTGAGCGAGACGTTCTTGAAGAGGGAGACATCGCCCTCGGCAAGGCCGGGCCCGAAGAAGGCGTTCCTTCCGGTGTTGCCCTGCAGCCCGGTGGGCGCTGCAAAGGTACCGGTGAAGAAGGCGCCCGTGGTGCTGTGCGGCCTGGTGACGAGGCCGACCGCATCCGCACGCTGGCTGAAGACGCCGCCGTAGGACGGGAAGGTGATCGAGAACGGCGTGCCCGTCTCCGCCTGCACGACGGTGTTGAGCTGCCAGCCGCCCAGCACGGCATCGACGGCGCGGTTGCTGTCTGCGCCGAAGCGCTGACCGCGACCATAGGGCAGGTCGTACACTGCGCTCGCGACAAACACATTGCGCTGATCGAGGCTTGAGTTGCCCTTGTTCAGTGCGTGGTTGTAGAAGTCCAGGTCGCTGACTGCGTAGAAGCCGAGGAAGCCGTTGGTGTTGTCGAGGTTGTGCGCCCAGGTGTAGGACGTGGTGAGGGTGAGGCCCTTGGCTGCACGGTAGTTCAGCTGAGCCTGCAGGGAGTTGTAGTGCGAAACACCGTCATCCGAGTTGTAGACGACCTGGCCCAGATTCGGGAACAGGGCGGTGGTACGGCCGGCGACGCCCGGGGTGAAGTTGTAGTTATAGCCGGTAGCGAGGTGCGTGGCCTTGTTGCCGACGTAGCCGAGCGTCATGACGGTGCGCTGGCCGAACTGCTGCTGCACCTGCAGGTTGTACTGCTGCACGTTTGAGTTCTTCTCGGTGGTGTTGACCGAGAAGACGTTCGCGCCGGCCGGCGGGTGCAGACGGTCGAAGGTGGGGTAGCCGGGCTGCGGCAGTGCAGCCGTCGCGACCGGGGCTCCGTTGGCGGTGTTGATCAGCGTGTTCTGCGGGGCCTGGCCGGTGAATGCGACGCGGTAGCCCTGGGCCGCGGTGTAGCTGACCGAGCCGCCGAAGGGCACCTGCTGACCGAGCTGGTTGTCGATGCCGCCGCGATCCTGGAAGTAGAAGATTCCGTAGCCGCCGCGGAGGATCGTCCGGCCCGTGCCGTACATGTCGTAGTTGAAGCCGACGCGTGGCGCCACGTTGCCGAAGTTGTTGTTGACGATGGAACGCGAGAAGCCGTTCTGGCCTGCGAGATCGATGGCTCCCGAGGTGGGATCGAGCGCGGCCTGGCGGTCATGCTCTTCGACCGGGAAGGTGATGATGTCGTAGCGCACGCCCAGGTTCAGGGTGAGACGCTGCGTGATCTTCCAGTCATCCTGGACGAAGGCGCCGATTTCGTAGTTGCGGGTGCCGAAGAAGCCGCTCTGCGAGCCGATGCTGTAGTTGTCGATGAAGCCGGCGAGGAGTTCCGCGGGCTCATAGCCGGTGAAGTCGCCGCCACCGATGTTGAAGTAGCCTTTGCCCGAGATCGGACGGAAGAAGGCGACGTCGCGACGGATGCCGCTGCCACCGATCTTGAAGGAGTGGCGTCCCCGTGTGACCGAGACCGAGTCGGTGATCTCGTAGGTGTTTTCAGGCACGGCGTAACGGCCGTAGTCACCCGTGTATTCCAGGTGATTGTTGCCGCCGATCAGCGCGCCGCCGCCCAGGTTGACGTTGCGGTTGGCGTTCACGATGCCGAGGTTTGCCGAGATTGGCGCGCCTGAGAAGACCGGATCGTTGGTGAAGGTGTAGCGGTTGTAGCCGACGCGCAGCTCGTTGATGACGCTTGGCGTGAAGATGTGCGTTTCACCGAGGGCATAGCCTCGGCCGTGCACGGTGTTGGCGCCCGAGGCGAAGCCGGCGGGCAGGTTGGTCAGGCGCGAGGTACGGGTGAAGTCGCTGTTGTCGTAGGTGAAGCGGGCGAACGCATGATCCTTCTCGGCGGGGTTGTAGTCCACGCGCGCATCGAAGGTGTTGAAGTGGCGGATGTCCGACCGGATGGTGCGGAAGTTGTTCAGCGTGCCGCCGTTGGTGCCGGGTACGTTCGGCAGGTCGTAGGCGTTGAGGTATTTGAGGCCGACCGGATTCTGCCGGCTGGCGGGGATGATGTTGCCTGCAAAGGGCGCGCAGGTGGCGGGATCATAGATGGCACCGTTCACGATGGGCCCGGCCGGTGTGCAGAAGGCGGGCAGGTTGGTTGTGCCCTGGCCGAGCAGCTCGCCGAAGTCGCCCGAACGCATGCGGACGGTTGGGACGTTGATGATCTCGGGATTGAGCGGCGTGTTTTCGCGTACACCCTGGTAGTCGCCGAAGAGGAAGAGCCGGTTCCTGAGGATCGGGCCGCCGAGCGAACCGCCGAAGGTGTTGCGCTTGAAGGGGAGGGGTGCGGCTTCGCTCGCGCCCTGGAAGCGGTAGTTCGGGTTGGCGTCAAAGAGGCTTGAACGCGCGAACTCGAACGCCGAGCCATGGAACTGGTTGGTGCCGGACTTGATGGTGCTCTGGACGACCGAACCGCCCGCGCGCCCGAACTCGGCGGGTGCGGTGCTGGTGTTGACGCGGAACTCCTGGGTGCCGTCGAGGTTGGGGAAGAAGTTGAGCGTGTTGACGAGCGACTCGTTGTTGTCGATGCCGTCGAGGATGTAGTTGTTCGCCTGGGGGCGCAGACCGTTGGTCGAGAGCGAACCGCCGCCCGAGGAGGCGTTGCGGAAGGTCTCGGCATCGCCGTTGACGCCCGAGGCGCCGTTGCCATAGTTGCCGCGGGTGACTCCCGGGGTGAGCAGGGCGAGGCCGGTGAAGTTGCGGCCGTTCAAGGGGAGTTCGGTGACCTGACGACCTTCGATCGTTTCGCCGAGCGCGGAGGTGGCGCCATCGACCAGGGGTGCGGCATCGGTCACTTCGACGACAGTGTTTTCGGCTCCCACGGCGAGTTTGAAGTCGAGCGCCTGCACCTGCGAGACCGAAAGGGTGAAGTTCTGCACCGCGCCGCCGAAGCCGGCTGCCTTAACCTCGGCTTTGTAGGTGCCGATGGGGAGGGCGTTGACGATGAAGTTGCCGCTCGCGTCGGAGGTGATGGTCTGGACGGCGTTGGTGCTGGTGTTGGTGACCAGGACCGAAGCATTGGGGATGGCGGCGCCCGATGAATCGGTGACCGTGCCCTGGATGCGGGCGGTGTCCGTCTGCGCGCCGGCGAAGGTCGCTCCGGTCGCGATCAGGGCTGCGGCCAGGACACACGCGCGCAGCCGCTCACGCCGGATGGCGGGGGTTTTAGTGGAATACATGGTGCTGCCTCCTGCAGGGGTGGAAAGGGGAGTGGGGATCGGGCGCTCGCAACAAACGCTCTTTGTGAATGGACCGTCAACAAAGGTAGGCTCTTCCAACTACGGTTGGCAAGGCGCACCGCGCCCTGAGCGTTTCCCGAGGTAACTTGTTCCAGTGACCTCTTTCGGCTAAGTATTTCATTTTGTTCATTTTGCGCTGCCGGCCTTAGGCGCCGGGCTGCCGCCGGTCTTTCTTCCGATAATCGGGTGAAGGAGAGCGCCCCGCGGCTGACGGCCGGAAGGTGCATCGCCTGGAGCCCAACCTGGCGGCTGGCTGCGGCGCCGAGGTCTGGCCGGTCCCGCTGCTGGCCGGAGGTGTCAGAGATAGAGACGCCGCTGAGCGGGGGAGGTCGCGCCTCCGGGTGCGGCAGGCTCTGGGACCACCGCAACGTGAACTGCTGACACCGAGCATTTCCCTGCTTCCGCTTGACCGTAGGTGCCATGACGCCTATGGTTACTTCGAACAGACTGTTCGAATTTCATCGGATCCCACACGGCAGGAGCGAGCAGACGGATGGCCGAACCGAAGCAGCTCACGTCGCCGCGAAGTTACCGCGCTCATCGCGACCGGCAGAGGCGCCGCATCCTTGACGCGGCGATGAAGCTCTTTGACGAACGCGGGATTGACCGCACCGCGGTCCTCGACATCGTCACCGCCAGCGGGCTCAGGGCGTCCACGATCTACGAGTATTTCTCGAAGAAGGACGACATCGTATGGGCGATCCTTGGCGACTACCTGGAGCAGGACTCACGCATTGCTCGGGAGATGATGGAAGCTGCCCAGACGGGCCTCGCAAAGATCGGCGGGCTGCTGAGGTACATGGCGCAGGAGCTCGCGCATAACCCGGCGAAGGTCCGCTTCATGGCGCAGTTTGACGCCATGTACGCCAGGGACTGGCCAGTTGAAGATCTGCTTACCCTTGAGGGCCAGCTGAACGGGGATCCTGATCTCGGCGGCTTCAAGGTCTTTGCCCGGCTGATCTCTGAAGGCATTGCCGACGGCTCGCTGCGGCCGGACCTCGATCCCGCTCTTACCCTGCATGCGGTGGTGAATGCGGCGGTGGGTGCGCAGCGACGACTTGCGTCGCTGGGAAGCAAGGTGGAAGACGAGTACGGGCAGCCCGTCGTTCGTCTCTTCGAGGAGATGATCCGGATCCTGCTCCTCGGCTTGAGCTCCATGGACCAGACCAGCCCGGCCTCTGCTCGACCGGGCGGTCGCAACGGCAAAAAAGGAAAGAAGACCCTATGAAGAAGCAGCTGCGCATCCTGCTCGTCGTGCCGATCCTGCTGTTCGGGTTGACGTCAACTTCGCTTCGCGCTTCGGGGCCGGACGGTCCGAGGCTCGAGCTTGCCGCCGACTTCGGCTGGAAGTTCATGGTGGGAGACGCACCTGGTGCCGAGCGCAACACCTTCGCTGACGATGCTTGGCGCACCGTGAACCTGCCGCACGACTGGAGCATCGAGGGACGCCCCGGCAAGGACGACCCGAGCGGCTCCGGGGAGGGCTTTTATCCGGGCGGTGTCGGCTGGTATCGCCGGGCTTTCAGCGCACCCGCGAGCTGGCGGGGAAGGCGGGTAAGCGTGGAGTTCGATGGCGTGTACCGCGATGCGACGGTGTATCTGAACGGGCGGAAGCTGGGTTCGCATCCTTACGGCTATACGAGCTTCAGCTTAGACCTTACGGATGGCCTGGACTTCAAGGCGAAGAACGTACTTGCCGTGCGTGTCGATAACTCGGCCCAGCCGAACAGCCGCTGGTACAGCGGGTCGGGGATCTACCGTCATGTGCGGCTGGTCATTACAGATCCGGCGCATGTGGAGCACTGGGGCGTCTTCATCACGACGCCGTCGGTGTCGGAGCAGGTTTCGACCGTTTCCATCCGGACCCGGGTGGCGAATGCATCAGCGACCGAGGCTGCTGCGACCGTCCTTACGACCTTGTATGACTCGGCGGGGCACGAGGCCGGCAGCAAGGAGTCTCGGGTGGCGATCGCGCCGGGCGCCGATACTGAAGTATCGCAGACCATGATGGTGTCGAAGCCAGCGCTCTGGTCTCCCGGATCGCCGGCTTTGTACCACGCCGTCTCCCGGGTCAGCAGGGACGGCAGGATGGTTGACCAGGTAACGACCACCTTCGGGATCCGCTCGCTTTCCTGGTCGGCCGAGCAGGGCCTGCTGCTGAACGGCAAGTCGGTAAAGCTGACGGGGGGCAGCGTCCACCACGACAACGGGCCCCTGGGAGCTGCTGCGTTCGACCGTGCGGAGGAGCGCAAGGTCGAGCTGCTGAAAGCCGCAGGCCACAACGCGGTCCGGACAGCACACAATCCTCCGTCGCCTGCGTTCCTTGATGCATGCGATCGGCTGGGACTGCTGGTACTCGACGAACCGTTCGATACCTGGGCAGCTCACAAGGTGAAGTACGACTATGGCGCGGACTACGCGGAATGGTCGGAGCGGGACGTCCGATCGCTCATCCTGCGCGACCGGAACCATCCATCGATTGTGATCTGGGGCATCGGCAACGAGATCCCCGAGCTTGAGACGGCACGGGGCGGCGCGATGGCGAAGAAGCTTGCCGACCAGGTTCGATCGCTCGACAGCACACGTCCCCTTACCCTGGCCTTCCCCGGCACGACGACGACCCCGAACGCGCAGGCGGTCTTTTCGCAGCTTGACATCACCGGGTACAACTACAACCTGCTTCAAAGCTATGCGGCGGATCATGAACAGCTGCCGAAGCGCTTGATGCTGACGACCGAGTCTTACCCTGCGAAGGTCTTTCCGTTGTGGCAGGCCACGCAGGACCACCCCTATATTCTTGGCGACCTTACCTGGACCTCCATGGATTACCTGGGGGAGTCCGGGATCGGTGCGTGGTCTTATGGCAGCCCGGAGGATGCTGCCATGGCCGGCCAGGTGATGGGCGCGATGGGGACCACGGCGATTGTGGACAAGATGTTCGCAGGCATGGCGAATGGCGAAGACATGATGGCCTCCATCTCCAAAGATGCTGATCCCAAGATGAAGGCGATCATCGCGGTGCTGATGCATGGCTATCCCTGGCACGCGGCGGTATGCGGGGATCTCGATCTGACCGGGTTCCGCAAGCCGCAGTCCTTCTACCGGGACATTCTGTGGAACGGTGGCGACCGGGTCTACGCGACCGTCCGCCTGCCGGAGCCGGAGGGGAAGAAGATTATCGCGCTCGGCTGGTCGACCTACCCGACGTCGCCTACATGGAGCTGGCCGGGACAGGAGGGCAGGGTGCTGCAGGTGGAGGTCTACTCGGGCGCTGAGAGGGTTCGTTTGTATCTGAACGACAAGCTGCTGGGAGAGATGCCGACCGGCCGGGAGCAGGAGTTCAAGGCGACCTTCGAGGTGCCCTACACCCGCGGCAGCCTGAGAGCAGTTGGCCTGCGCGGCAACAAGGAGGTTGCTGAAAGTGTTCTGACGACCGCGGACCAGGCTGCTGCCCTGCGCATCACCGCGGACCGCAAGGTGGTGCGGGCCGACGGTCAGGATCTTGCCTACCTGGAGGTCGAGGCTGTCGATGCCAGGGGTCGCTTTCAGGAGCATGCGGATCAGCAGGTGGAGTTCTCGATCAGCGGACCGGGTACGATTGTGGCGGTTGGAAATGCGGATGCGCAGGACAGCGATTCCTATCAAGGCACGCATCGCAAGCTCTTCGAGGGACGCGCCCTGGTGGTCGTGCGTACGTTGAAACAGAGCGGGTCGATCGCGCTGACGGCGAAGGGCGCCGGGCTGAGCGATGGCTCGATCGAAGTGGAAGCGAAGCAGGTGAAGGCGGGGCCGGAGCTGCCCTGAGCGGCTGCGCGGCCTGTCCATTATTTTCTTCGCTACGGATGGCTTTTGAGTTCATACCGATTGCTGCATCTCTGCTGGCGGGTTGCGAGAGGCTCGCTGCGAGCGGCCAGCCGGCCTGTGCAGCTGAACAGGAGGAGGCGCGGCGAGGGCCTAGTGATCGAAGCTTCGAAACCATATGTCGCGGACGGAGATCCTGCACGGCTGACTTTCGATCTCGAACCCGATCAGGCCTGGCTGATTGTTGACTGAATCCCTGGTGTCGTCGATGAAGACTGCCATGAGCTGTCCATTGATGATGTGCATCATCACTCCGCCGCGTGCGATGACTTCATAGTCGTTCCACTCGTTCACCTTCACGAAGCCGCCCAGCGCCTGGATATCTCCGATCTTCGCGACCAGGCGGTTGCCCTCTCCGGGCAGAGCCTGCGTCACCTGGCCGCGATAAGCGAGGATGCCCTGCATGGTGTTCTCGGAGTACCACTGCCCTGTGTACGCCGCTGCCGACGCGCTGACGGGAAACCAGAAGTCCGCCTGGGGGCCCGTCATCATGAACTTCAGGTCGTAGGCTGGCTGGCCTGCGGGCTGGGGGCGCGTCCAGGGCTTACCGGTCACGCTCCGGTACTGAATGCCTCCGCCTCCTCCCTTCTCGATCTTCATGCGCAGCTTCAGATCGAAGTCGCGCGCCTTGTCTCCGCGGTAGACGATGTAGTTGTTGCCCTTCGGCTTGCCCTCAGAGGTTTCCCCGATCATCAGGCCATTCTCGACTCTCCAGATGGCGGGATCCGCGTCCCAGCCGTTGAAGCTTGTTTCGTCGAAGATTTTCTTGTAACCGGGGTGGCTCTCCATGTCGTACGGTGCGGGATCGTGGAACTTCGGCATACCTTGCAGCATCTCGCCATGGGCTCCGCGCTGAGGCGGCTCTGCGGCCGGCGCGACCAGCGCGGGCGGAATGGACTGGGCCTTAGCCGATCGCAGCGGCAGCAGGGGGGTGCCGATCAGCGCGGCTCCTGCCGTCATGGCGCCGATCGCTATCAGGGAGCGAGCGCAGGGGGGAACGGGCCGGAAATCTCGGAAGCGCATCAAGGGAGGTGTCCTTGTCGAAGATAGACAACACGAGAAGTGTAGCCAGTTACGCAGAAGCTGGCGACCTGGGGAAAGAGGTTGCGTGGTGCAGCTCCGGTCTCCACTCCTTCTGCTTCTGCTTCTGGCTCTAGTCCTTCTGCTCCTGGCTCGAATTCAGATAAGCTTTGCGCTATGCGGAAGCTCTCGATCTCCGGTGGCCTGGCCCGGGGCGGGGTCGCCCCCGCGCAGGCGCCTGCGCACCGGTACCTCGACGGCCGTCCTGCGGCCACGCTGCGCTACAACGCCACCGACCAGGGGGTTGTGCTGGCGCCAGGCGGATGTCCCGGCGACTGCGACCGGTACGGCGCACGCGACGTCTGGGTGTTCAAGGATCAGGATCGCTTCCTGATGCACTATGACGCTGCCGGCGAAAGAGGCTGGCTTGCGGCACTGGCGACCAGCGACGATCTGGTGCACTGGCAGAAGCACGGCACGGTTCTTGAACTTGGGCCGCCGGGTTCGCGAGACTCGGCAAGCGCGTCCTATGGATCGACTTACTTCGACGGGAAGCGCTGGTACATGTTCTATCTTGGGACCCCGCATACCTCCCCGGCGCCCGACCGTATTCCGGCCTTTCCCTATCTCACCCTCGAGGCCCACGCTGCGTCTGCCGCCGGCCCGTGGACCAAGGCGCCTGCGATCACCCCGTTCGCACCGCAGCCCGGGACCTACTACTCCGCCACTGCCAGCCCGGGACAGATCATCCCCTATCAGGGCGAGTATCTGCAGTTCTTCAGCGCTTCTACCGACCACCCCACCATTCGTACGCTCAGCATCGCCCGCACGAAAGACCTTGACGGCCCGTGGAGCGTGGATGCCAAGCCTATCCTGCCCCCTGCCGAGCAGATAGAAAACTCCTCGCTTTATTTTGAGAAGAAGATCGCCACCTGGTTTCTCTTCACCAACCACATCGGGATCGACCAGGACGGCGAATTTACCGATGCCATCTGGGTCTACTGGACGAGAGACCTGAACCACTGGACCGCGAAGGACAAGGCGATCGTGCTCGACAGGACGAACAGCACGTGGTCCCACCGGTCGATCGGCCTGCCTTCGGTGATGCCGCTGGGCGACAAGCTGGCGATACTTTACGATGCTCCGGGTGGCGACAGCATCTCCCACATGCACCGCAGCGTCGGGCTGGCATGGCTGAAGCTGCCGCTGAAGCGGCCGGATTAAGCAAGCTAACCGAATGCAGCCGGAGCCAGCAAGCTGACGGCTGCAGCCAGCGTGTCCCGGGCAGCTGCAAAGGCGTTGGGTGCTCGTCCCCGCGCGTGGCAGCACGCTGCCTTCCCGCAGCACACCTTGTCTACGATCCGCGCAGCCCTGCGGCTACCATCTGCGCAGCCCTGCGGGCCGCCTGGTCGTAGAGGGATGAGCCCTAAGTGGGATCGTCTTCGAGCGCACCAGCTTGCAAGACTAGGACTCACAATCAACGCTCTTCGTAGGCCGTTATGCTGACTCCACCATCTGGTTCTTGTTGTCTTCTAAGACTAATCTTCCTGCTGTCTGTCCCCGCCGCATGCGTGGCCCAGGGATCGGCGGCGCTCGGCAACGGCTTCTCCGCCGCGGCTATTGCACGTGGCGCAACGACTGTCGCTGAAGCCGGGGGTACCCTCGATGCCATGGAGGGCAATCCCGCAGGTCTTCGTGCCGAATCGGGGCGCGCCCTTGAACTTGGGGCTGTCGGCCTCACCGTAGGCGGTGACTTCGACAACGCGGTGAATCGCAGTGCAAAACCCAGGGGCCTGGCCGGGGCGGTGCCCTACGGCGCGTTCTCGACCCCGTTGGGCCACAGCCGGTGGACAGCTTCGGTTGCCGTTACGCCGGAGATCCTGATGCGCGCCAACTGGCACTACGTGGATGCGCCGGGAACTGCGGGGGTGAGCTACGGCTACCAGACGCAGGAGACACAGATCATCGCCATGCGTTCTGCGCTGGGGCTGGCACGCAGCTTCGGCCGCAGGTGGAACGCGGGCGCGACGCTCGGTGTGGTCTACAACCAGAACGACTTGCATGCGCCCTACATCTTTCAGCAGCAGCCGCAACTTGCCGGCCTCAAGGTCTTGTTGAGCCTTACGACCCGGGGATACGGCTGGAACGGAGGCGCCGGCCTGACATGGCAGCCTTCACCGAAGCTCAGGGCGGGGCTTGCGTGGAAGAGCGGCACGACGATCCGCACCCAGGGCCACGCGGACGGCTCAGCCTCTGCACTCTTCCATGCCCTCGGGATCAGCAGCGATGCCTCGTTCCGCTACCATGCGCAGGTGGAGAATCATCTTCCGCAGGCTGGCGCCGCCGGTCTTTCATGGCAGGTATCGCCCCGCCTCCGGATCGCAGCTGAGGGCGACTTCACCGCATGGCAGCAGGCCTTCCACACCCTGCCGATCTCCTTGACCGGGGGCACAAACGAGACCATCAACAGTGTCGTAGGGAGCAACAACTTCAAGGATTTTGTGCCGCTCCACTGGAGGAACCAGGGCGCTCTCCATGCCGGAGTTGAAGCACCGCTGGGAGAAGCCTGGTCTCTGCGCGCAGGCTACTCGTACCTGTCAGATCCTGTTCCCTCCCTGACGCTGACCCCGCTGACGGCGGCTGTGATGCAGCATGCGGTCGCTGCGGGCACGGGCTTTGCCCACGGCCGCTGGCACTACGACGCAGCCTACCAGGCACAACTGCCGTCGAGCGTGTCGGTGTCAAGCAGCGGGCTTCTTGCAGGGGAGTACAGCAATAGCCATCTTCGTGTCTGGACGCAGTCGCTTACGCTTACGACCGGCCTCCGCTTCTAAGAGAGCCCTACACGTGTTACCACCCTTCTTTTCAAATGGTGTCCAGATGCAAAGTACCTCCGCTGACTTCAAATGCGAGATGACCTTGGAACCGACCTTGCAGGAGATCCTGGTTGCGCTGTCGTTCGCCCTGGACCTGACCGAGGGAGCGGTACCGGGACATGCGATCCGGTCCTGCTTACTCGCCGTGCGGATTGCGCTTGCGGCGGGCTTTGAACCGGATTTGATTGCCGACCTTTACTACGCGTGTCTTCTTAAGGATGTCGGTTGCAGCAGCAACTCCGCCCGTATGTGCCAGATCGTCGGCGGTGATGACCGTGTGGTGAAAGCGGGAGCCAAGCTCGAAGACTGGACGCGTCCTTTGAAGCCGCAGCTGTCTACGATGAAGCTGCTTTGGAACCAGGTGCTGCCCGGGGCGCCGCTGCTCGAAAAGGCGGCGCGCATCGTAAAGATCGCTGCCACCCAGCACCAGAACAACCGCGAGTTGATCGAGATGCGCTGCGACCGCGGAGCACAGATCGTCCGCAAGATCGGTCTTCCGGAGCGCATCTCCGTCGCCGTGCGGCATCTCGACGAGCACTGGGATGGCGGGGGTTATCCGCATGGGCTCAAGAGCCACGAGGCTCCCATCATCTCGCGCGTGATGGCGATCGCGCAGCATCTTGATGCGTTCTGCATGAACCAGGGTCCGCAGGTGGCGATCGACGTCCTGACGGAGCGCTCCGGACGCTGGTTTGATCCGGCTCTCGTGGTCGTCGTCGAGGCTCTCCACCACTCCGGGATGCTGTGGCGGCAATGCATGCCAGATGTCCCGATCGAAGAGACGCGCGCCTGCATCCTGGACCTGCAGCCGGCTGAAAGGCAGCCCTTGTCAGCCTGCAACATCGACCTGATCTGTGAGGCCTTTGCCGATGTGGTCGACGCAAAATCTCCGTTTACCTATCGCCATTCGATCGGGGTCCGTGATGCCGCGGTAGCGATCGGAGAGGTGCTTGGCCTGCAATACGAGCGGCTGCAGCTTGTCGGACGAGCCGCGCTGCTGCACGATGTCGGCAAGCTGAGCATTTCGAACACAATCCTCGATAAGCCCACGAAGCTGACGGACGCAGAATACGAGACGATCAAGGGTCATCCTGAGATGAGCCGTGAGATTCTGAGCCGGGTCGCAGCCTTCCGCGAGATAGGCATCCTTGCTGGAGAGCACCATGAGAAGCTCAACGGCTCAGGCTATCCCTTCGGCCTTCGCGGCGAGCAGATCTCTCTCGAATCCCGCATCCTGGCGGTTGCCGACATCTATGGCGCGCTCTCCGAGGAGCGGCCTTACCGCAGAGCCCTCGAGAACTCGCAGATCATTGACATCATGGATCGCGAGGTGCCGGGGAAGCTCGACGGGCTCTGCTATGAGGCTCTGCGGGAGGTGATGAAGCATCACCAGCCCGAAGCGCCCCAGGCAGATCCTGCAACCTTCCTGTGCACCCCGGTGTACGCGGACGGCATGGTTGAAGCCTACATCTGAGGTCGCGGGTAAAAGCCCCAAGGCACGTGCTTACGCCTTCCATCGCGAACGCCGGCAGGATCGTGTTAGAACTAACCGAGCGGTGAAACTCCGCGCGCCAACACGCTCTTCGCTCACATGGATTGGCACGCGCTCGCTGAAGGTTGGCTATGAACCACGGGAGGACTCGTCCTACACTTCGCGACGTTGCCAGGATCGCTGGCGTCGGCACGACCACTGTTTCGCGCGTGATCAATGGCGGCATGCGGGTTGCGCCCGAGATGCTGGCACGCATTGAAAAGGTGATGTCCGAGCTCGGCTATCAGCCGAATCAAGCAGCGCGTTCGCTCAAGAACGCACGCTCGAAGACCATCGGTCTGATCGTGCCTTCGATCGTAGACCCCTTCTTCGCTCACTTCGCTTCGGTCACGGAGCAGGTCGCCCGCGAGAACGACTACGTGATGCTCCTGCTTACCTCTGAAGATCGTGCAGAAAGGGAGCTTGTCGATCTGCAGATCCTTGAGCGTCATCGGGTCGATGGCCTGCTGATCGTTCCACCGCGCACCGGGGCCAGGGGGCTGATGGAACAGCTTGAACGCTTGTCGGTACCGGTGGTCGCGGTCGATCGGCCGCTGGCCGGGAAGAAATATTCGCGTGTTCTCTGCGACAACTTCCGCGCCGCACAGATGGCTATGACCCACCTGGTAGAGCATGGCCGTCGCAGGATCTTGATCCTGGGCGGCGATCCTCGGCTTTATTCGATCCAGCAGCGCGTAGAAGGGTGCCAGAGCGTAATCGCTGCGGCGGGCCTCACCAGCATCATCGAGATGGAGGCACGGGATTACAACACCGCGGAGTCGCTGATCGGTAAACGACTGAAGCAGAGGGGAGGGATCGACGCGATCTTCGGGCTCTACAACCAGTCGACGATTCGCGCGTACGAGGTTCTGCAGAATCGCGGGATCGCGGTCCCCGGGCAGGTGAGCCTCCTGGGCTTCGATGACTTCGCGCTTGCATCCACATTGCGGCCATCCATCACGGTTGTCAGCCAGGCGGTTGATGAGATGGCTCGGACGGCAACCAAGCTGTTATTGAACCAGATCCATGGCGAATCGACATCGGCCCAGCATATCGAGATCACTGCCGCGCTTATTGTTCGCCAGAGCTGCGGCTGCGTTCAGTCGCAAACCCACCCTAAGTAAAGGCTTCACGATTGACCGACCTGGGCGCCTTCTCGTGGTCCTGAGTGGTCCTGAGTGGTCCTGAGCGTCTCCGGCAACCTACTTGCCGGGGCCAGGCGAAGGGTGCGGATCGCAAAGGGCGGCATCGCGAGCTGTAGGGTGCTCCTCCCCCGGGCGCCGGGCACGAGCTGCACGGAATGGATCGGACGTCCGTCCAGTTCGACGAGTCTTGCGCCATGTATCGGGAACCCCACATCCAGCACGGCGTCTTCCGCTTCGGTCGATGGACAGAAGAGGCGAACCTGCACCTCGCCTTCCACGATGGTGAGGCTGGATAACGTCGTGTTTGGACTGCGAATCCGGAGCAGCGCGGCGACGCTGTCAGAGGATCGACCTGCGGGGATCTCTTCCGTGACGACATCTTCCCCAAAAGCCTGGTTCGCCTGCCAAAGCCTGGCTTCGGTCCAGTTGCCGCGATGCGGGATCACAGCGTAGGACGCCTGCTGGTCTCCACGCAGCGGGCACTTGCCCCACCAGAAGCCAGCCTCGCCGCCCCATCCGAGGACCAGACCGAGGGGCTCGCCTTCCGCGCAGGAGTAGGCGGTCGTGCGGTCTGACAGAAGAGCCAGTCCAATTCCCTGCTCGTCGTCGAAGAGATCGACCCAGTCGGTGATGATGTTGTGCTTGATCTCGTCCCAGCGCTCGAAGTGTGTCGATCGATTGCGGCTGCGACACACATCAAACGCGCTGCTCTTGTCGAGGACGCCGCCCTTGAAAGCGACAGGAAAGATGGCCTGCAGCTTGGCTCCGCCGTTGTTGGATGACCTGCGCCGCTGCTTGCTTCGATCTTCCGGTTTGATGTCCCAGGGGTCGCCGATCCAGGTGTCCTGGTCGAAGCGGAAGGTCACGTCGCAGCTGATGCTCGGCTCTCCCTGAGTGACCGTCAGGGTCGCGCGGAAGGGACATCCGCCGATGGTGCCCAGGGCCTGCACACGAACTCGCAGAGGTCCCTGTTCAAGCAGGTTGAGCTTGGCTCGCGACTGGGTGGAGGAACACCACTGATTCTGACCGACGAAGAACCCGCGGAACTCGTTCAGGAGCCTGTCCTCGGCGCAAAACTCCTTGTGAAGTTGCTTCGCATAAAGACTTGCGATCGCACCGCCGCGCGTGGCGTCCAGGCGCAAGCGGTAGAGATCGCTTTCGATAGCAAGGCTGCCGTCCTCGCTGGTGGTGACGGCAAGCCCCTCCGCGGGAGGTGCGGGCTTTTGTAGTGGGGTGATCCTGTAGGTCTTCCAGCCGAAGCCCGGCAAGGTGTCGCGGAAGAGGATGGTTGCCGCGTTGATCGAGGCGGAGCCGGAGGAAGCTGCAGGTTGCCCATCCATGATCGGCGTCTGCAGCCCCGCGGTCTTTGGCATATCTCGATACTGGCGCACGACGTTCACCTGGTGCGCCAGCACTTTGCCGTCGGGGTCACGCACTTCAAAGGCCATGGTCCCGACATCGGTCGAGAGGGTGACAGCGATGAGCGCGCTACGGTCGTGCCCGAGGGTTTGAACCGCGCGCACCAGGCGGACGTCCGCCTGGGATAACGCGGCAGCGGGTGCTTCGCTCCCGAGCGCGTGCACAGAATCTGCGATGATCCGGTGCGCCGTGTCCGCAGCCTCGAGTGTCTCTGACGCTACCTGAAATGCCCAGGCCTGACGACCGGTTCGCGTCGTCACGGTGATCCAGGCGTCATGCGCCTGGGCCCACATTGCCTGGTCCCAGGCATGCTCGAGATGCTGTGAAGGCCACGCCCTTTCCCGCATGATGCAAGCCATGGCGGCGCACTTCTCAGCGTGCACCAGCCGGACCTCCGCCTCGCGCACCTGCTGGCTTGCGCGCTGCAGCGTCTTCTCGCCCCAGGGGAGTGCGGTCAGAATGTCTTCCATGGTGAAGTGCCAGTCGACCGGCGGCGAACGAGCGATGGTATGGAGGTACTCGTGCCACGTAGCAAACTGCACCCATGGCTCTTCGACGCGCGGCTGCGCGGCCCAGCCGAGATCCTGAAAGCACATCCCCGCAGGTTGCGGGATGCCGTGCTCCGCGCAACGCAGGGCATAGTCCTTCGTCACCTCCGTCGCTTCCGTCTCCCATACATTCAGCAGATGTTCCTGCTCATAGCGCGGTACGGCAGGCAGGGAGGTTCCGTCTGGTCCGATCCAGTTGACTAGCTCCGCGTCGAAGCCACGCGTGTAGCCGCCCCATGCTGTGCTCGCATTCTTGAGTGAGGCACCGGTGAAGCCGAAGGAGCACAGGATCTGCGGAAGACACGATGCCCAGCAGGGTTCCTGCACCGCGTAGGTCTGAATGCGCAGCCCCGGAAAGCTGCGCTCGATGAGCTCAAGCCCGCGCGCCATCTGCCTGATGTTGCTTTCGCCGGAGATGGCCCAGCCATAAGGCTGCGAGAACGTGCCCCCGGTGATCTCTACACGCGGCGTTGGGTTACGGCGCTCCAAGAGGGTCCGCAGCCGCATGAGCGCAGCCGGGTCCTGCTGCTCGAGCACCCACCAGGAGTCCGCCTCGACATCGAGTGAAAGCTTCCACTCGGCATGCCGGTCCATCGCCCCCAGGATGTCGCGCCAGCAGCCTTCCGGCATGTGACCGCGCACGCCACCATGGTACCCGTCCATGTAGTAAAGCGTGGGCGTCGAGGCAGCGGGCACGGCCGCCGAGAGCCAGGTACGTCCGGTCCACGCAAGAGCCGCGCTGGCGCTCATCGCCCGAAGCACGCTGCGGCGGGTGGGCAGATTCGTGGGTGATGCCTTCAACTTCACTGAGGCTCCTGGGACGCTGTCGTGGTTGGCTCGACTGGTCGAGAGTATGGCAACGATGGCCAGCCATCACGGGATCTGCAAACGCGCATGCTGATCCCTGCGGCTTACTGCGTTTGCGGCTACTTCGCCACGGCTGGCAAGGTTGCGTCCAGAAATTTCCAGATCTCGCGGAACGCACGCAACGTCTCCGGATCGGAGAAGCCGCCATGGTCGCCACCCGGGATGGTGACAAGCTGGTTGCGGACGCCGGCCTGGTCGAGCGCGGCCTTCAGCGTGGTGGCTTGCGAGTAGGGCACAACAGAGTCGTGATCGCCATGAATGGTGATCACCGGCGGCTGCCCGGCGTGAACGTACGTGAGTGGTGAGCTTTGCCGCGCGACGGCATGCTTGTCTGCGGCGCCGCTGAGCCATGCGACAGCATAGGTGCGGCGATCAGGCCCGCTGAGAATCTCGTTCACATCGGAGATGCCGAACCAGTTGACGATGGCTGCCACCTTCATCGGCGGAGACTTCGCATCCGCGGGGCAGGCATCGTCGAGGCCTGCATCCTCGCTGAGCATGCCGGTCATCAGGGCAAGATGGCCGCCCGCGGAATGCCCGCTTACCACGATGCGGCTGGTGTCGAAGTGGCGTTCCGCGGCGTTGTTGTAGACCCAGCGCAGGGCGCAGCGGACATCCTCGACAGCGCCCGGCGCAGAGGCGCTGCCGGCCATGCGGTACTAGCCGTTGACGACGTCCCCTCCCCGCTCGCTGTAGGGCAGGAAAGAGTTGGGCGAGCGACCCTTGTCGCCGAAGACCCAGCCTCCGCCATGAATGTAGATCAGCACCGGGACCGGCACCTTCGACGCGTGGTTCTCCCATACATCGAGATGCGACGTCGAGTTGTTGATCGTGACGTACGGGATGTTGGCGCCGATGCCGTAGTGGAAAGAAGCGAGCTCGGCCCAGTCGCCGGTGTGTCCGGAAGCAGACGACGAGCTTACCTGTGCAGAGATAAGCGGCGGAGACAAGAGACAGAGAGCAAGAGCAGCGCTTCGCTTCAAAAGGTTCTTCAAGCACGATTCTCCTGGATAACTTCGGTTCCGGTGAATGGAGGGGTGGGGGGCGCGCGGGGGGGGGCACCCCCCCCGCCGGGCACGCGGGGGGGGGGGGGGGGGGGGGGGGGGGGGGGG
>CAXTUS010000033.1:23140-30833 GCA_964247475.1 uncultured Acidobacteriaceae bacterium
GGGCGCCCCCCCCCCCCCTCCAGTCCTGACAGGTGCGATGCGGCGTGGGGCTGCGGCGTGAGGATCTGCGGCTTCAGGGACCGCGTCAGAAGATGATCTTCGACGAGAACTGCACCTGCCGCGAGGTGCCGATGCCGATCAGGCTTCCGATCGTACCCGTACTGACGCCATAGTTGAAGCCCGGCGTGACGGGAAGACCGGCGATCGGCAGGCCGTTCGGACCTGTTCCCTGGGAGCTGTATTGCAGGTTGGCGCCCGGGCTTGAGAAGTTGGGGTGATTGACGATGTCGAACATCTCCGCCCGGAACTCCCAGGAGGCGTGCTCAAAGATGCGCGTTGTTTTGAGGACGCTGACGTCTGGCTGGATGAACCCGGGGCCACGGCCAAGATTACGCGGGCAGTTGCCGCCGCCCACGTCGGGCGTAGTGAATCCAGGCACGTTGGTGCCTGACCTGAATTGATTGTTGGGCAGGCTGAAGTCGCCCGCCCTGGTCACCAGGCCCGCCGTGCAGTTCGGTCGAAGAGAACCGATGAAGGGATTATTCGAGGCGGCCGAGAAGCCGAAGTTGACCGGTGTTCCCGAGCGTCCCTGCGTGATCGTTGAAAGCTGCCAGCCTGTCGCCAGGCGTTCCGGAAGCTTTGCGATGCGGGGCGCGCTGTACACGAAGCCAACCACGAAGTTGTTGCGAATGTCGATGTCTCCCTGGGAGAAATCACCCTTTGGATTGTAGGGATTCTGGTAGCTCTCGAAGAGCCCCATGTAGTCATCGAACTCGTGTTGCCAGTTGTAGTTCGCCTGGAGGCTGAGCCCGTGAGTGTTGGCTTTGATGGACGCATTGAAGGCCTGCGATGTCGAGAACGCACCCTGGCCTGAGTAGCCGATCGAACCAAGCGCATCGTTGATGTAGTGGTGGTAACCGGTGACCAGCGTGCCGGCTGCGTCAAGGATGGGCGCGTTGGGATTTTCGAGGTTCAGATTGCCCCCGGTCGCTTCGTGAAGGCCTCGATTGCCGCGGTAAGAGAGCGTCATGACGACGTTCCTGGCCATCTGCTGATCGAGCGAAAGGCTCCATTGTTCCGAGTAGGTATCGTGCTGATGCCGGTCAAAGACTGTGAAGCTGGACGGTGGCTGGCCGGTGCAGGTAGGAGCCTGGGCGGGAAGCGGGTAGGAGACAAATTGTAACGGAAGTGGTCCCGGGCAGAAGTAGTTCGTGGTCTGGGTGTTGCCGATGCTGATGTTCGACACGGTGTTCTGTGCGACGTTCAGCGGGGACCCAGCCGGGATGGGCAGGAAGAAGAGACCGCCGCCTCCGCGGATGGTTGTCAGTCCCTTGCCGAAGAGATCCCAGTTGAAGCCAACCCGCGGTGCGAAGTCGAAGGGGTTCTTCGCATAAAGCGGGGTACTGGCGGGCAGCAGAGACTGTGTTCCGATATCCCAGTTCTGAAAGCGCTGGTTGTCGCCGTGGAGGACGGTATTGAACTCATAGCGGGCTCCGAGGTTCAGCGTGAGCCGGGGCATCAGCTTCCAGTCATCGTTGAAGAAGTACCCCATCATCACGTTGCGGACGTGTGTGATGGGATAACCCAGGCGAGTCCATCCGGTCGCCTGGTTCTGAAGAAACCCTTCGGGGCCGCCCTGCGCCGTAGAGCAGCCCGCTGGCGCAGGGGGATTTGTTGTGACGCAGGGCAGAACCGAGGCTGCAGGCACAGCCGGTCCAGGCGCATAGTAGAGGGCGTCCTGGGTATCAAGCTCGCGACCCACATTGTTCCAACGCGCGTCTCCGCCTATCTTGAATTGATTCCGGCCGCGGATGACGGTTGCCGTGTCCAGTCCCTGGTAGGAGATCGAAGGCTCGTTCGACTGGAAGATCTGCGGGCTTGGAGTGACGTTGCCGATACCGACCTGGCAGCCGTTGCAGCCGAAGATCGGGAAGCCTGGTTCACCGCCGCTCTGGTGCGAGTGCGGGCTGTTGATGGCGAACCCTGCTTCATTCAGGAACCTGGCCGAGCCAATGTAGTTCCACGTCGCCTTGCCGAGCTGCGTCAGCTCCGGCGCATCCGCATTCTGCCCGACCGCAAGGCCGTAAACGCCGAAGGTGTCGCTGGCGTTGTAGTTATAGCGTACGGAAAAGTTGTTCTTCGGGTTGAGCACGTAATCGAACTTGATCGCGGCCGTGTTCTCCGTAATGTCGTTCGTGGTGATGCCATTCAGGATGTCGAACCAGTAGCCGTAGATCGTTCCACCCTGGGTGGGTGCGGGGCCGGCGTTTCCGAGCGGCATCTTGGCCAGCACCGGAGCCATCGATGGCACGGCCATCGCGCGCATCCGCTGATTCAGAACGAGGTTATTTACCGACGGGCTGCTGATGTGCTGACGCACGCCTTCATAGTTGACGAAGTAGAAGAGCTTGTCTTTCCTGAGAGGACCGCCAAAGTTGCCGCCAAACTGGTTGAGCCGCAGCGGCGTGGCGGTGCCGGTATAGAAGTAGTTCTTGGCATCGAGCGCGTTGTTGCGGAAGAATTCGAAGGCTTCGCCATGAAACTGATTGCCGCCTGACTTGGTGATGACGTTGACGATCTCACCGACCGCGCGGCCGTACTCTGCGGAGTATTCGGAAGACAGGACACGCACCTCCTGGATGTTGTCGATGCTCGAGCGCGTGATACGCGCGTTTCCGCGGCCGAAGGTGCTGAAGCTGACGTTGCCGTCGACGCGCGTGGCATCTGTTCCGTCGACCAGCATGTTGGCGCCGAACTGTCCGCTGGGAAAGCCGCCGAGTGAATCACCGTTCACATTGCTGCCGGTGTTCTGGATGGCCCCCGGCACCAACGTCAGCAGGCTGGTGAAGTCGCGGCCGTTGAGCGGCAGCTTGGCTACCTGTTCGGCGTTGATGGTGGTGCTGATGGTCCCTGAATCGGTGTTGATCTGTACGGCGTCGGCCTGTACATCGATGACCTCTTCGGTGCCGCCGGCCTTGAGGGTCGCGCTCTCGTTGAATGACTCGTTGGCATGGAGCACGATGCCGTCGATGTTGGTCCTCGTGAAGCCAGCCTGACTGAAAGACACCTTGTAGACACTGACTGAAAGCGACGGCGCGACGTACTCGCCCTGCGTGTTGGTCCGGGTCGCAAACGACCGGTTTGTCTTGGTATCCGTGACGGTAACCTGCACGCCCGGGATGGCTGCGCCGGAGGTATCGGTTACAGTTCCCCGGATGGTGCTGGTGTCCTGCTGTCCGAACGCCAAGCATGTGGTGAGCGGAGCCGTGAAGGCCAGGCCTGAGGCGAGCAGGGTGCGGGGAAGGCGCTGGGAGAGTGCGGGGCGGAGGTGATGCGGCGACGAGGGGGTTTCAAGCAGCGCTGGCATGGTGTAGCCTCTGGCCTGGAGCAACTGTGGAATCGGTTCCACTATCGGCGGATACTTTATAGCGTCGGCTCCCCGAGTTTGTCAACGAAGAATTCTTCTGCTAGCCCACGAAGACGCCCGCTTGCGGATGCAGAAATCCGGGCGTATGGTATCGCTACCATCTGTGGCGGCTCTGCTTCGTCCCTTTGTTCCGGGAAAGGAATGCAAGCCGGCACAATGGAATCATCAGCTTGGGATGAACCTCATGTTCAACGCTCTCGTTTGCGCGACTCTCCTGTGTGCCCTGCCTGGCGCGCCTGCCCGGCAGGACCAGTTCTTCCTGCACGATGGAGATCGGCTGTTGTTCTACGGCGACAGCATCACGGACCAGCGCAACTACACCATGATGATCGAAACCTACGTGGTCACCCGCTACCCATCGATGAAGGTAAGCTTCACGAACTCAGGCTGGGGTGGAGACCGGGTTTCGGGCGGTGCCGGGGGTGCTATCGACCTGCGCCTGAGCCGCGACGTGCTGGCCTTGAAACCCAGCGTCGTCACGATCATGCTGGGGATGAACGATGGTGGTTACAAGGCCGCGACCGAGGCTTCAGACAAAGCCTTCTTCGACGGCTACCGACACATCTATGAAACGCTGACCAAGGATGTTCCGGGAGTGCGCATCACTGCCATCGAGCCCTCTCCTTATGACGACGTGACGCGGCCCCCTGCGTTTCCCGTACAGGGAGGCATCGCCTATAACGATGTGATGAAGGCTTACGGAAAGTGGGTAAGCAACTTTGCCGTTGAGAACCACCTGGCGCTCGCTGATGCGAACACTGGCTTCGTCCAGATGCTCGAGCGCGCGAACGCTGAGGATCCGGCGAACGCGGCGAAGATTCTTGAAGATCACATCCATCCATCCTTCGGGGGCGCGCTGATGATCGGAGAGGCCGTTCTGAAGGCGTGGAATGCACGCGCCGTGGTGGCATCGGTGAATATTCACGCAGACGGGTCGAAGGCGAAGGTCGAACACGCCGAGCACACCGTCGTCGACAGCCTGGCTGCAACTCCGACGGAGGTGAGATGGCAGCAGACCGACGATGCGCTTCCCTTGCCCTTCGCGCAGTGGAAGGAGATGTGGGGGGGCGGTCCGACGGTCGGCCTGGTGATCAAGAGTTCTGACCTGGCTGAGGCGCTCAACCAGGAGCCGCTCCGGGTAACGGGTCTTCGCAGCGGCGTGTACACGCTCCGTGCGGACGGGGCAAGCGTTGGGACCTTCACCAACGATCAGCTGCAGACCGGGATCAACCTGGGCCTGCTGAAGACGCCGATGTCGGACCAGGCGATGGCCGTGTACCAGCTGACGCAGCAGCATGGCGACCTGCACTACGACCGCTGGCGTCATGTGCTGGTCCCCTTTGCCAGCAACCCCGAAAGCGCTCCTGCCATGAGCTCGCTTGACGCGCTCGAAGCGGCAGTCGTGAAGCAGCAGCGCGCTGCTGCCCTCCCCAAGCCTCACCGCTTCGAAGTCGCTCTGGAGCACTGAAGATGGGTGTAAAAGCGCGCAGCATGCGGTTGAGCCTTGCAGGGTTCGGTGCCTTTGCGGCCCTGGCGCCGTTGCCGACCAACGCGCGGCCGGTGCCGGACCCTGCAGCTGCGCGTTGGATTGCGCCGCCCGGCGACCCAAGCGGCGTCTTCGACTTTCGCCGCATGGTGATGCTGACGGCGCCGCCGATGCACTGGTTGGTGAACGTGACTGCCGACAACCGCTTTCAGCTTTACGTCAATGGCCAACGCGTGGGCGAAGGGCCGGCGCGGGGAGACCTGCAGCACTGGCGTTATGAGACCTTTGACCTCGGTCCGTACCTGCGGACCGGCAACAACGTGGTCGCAGCGCGTGTGTGGAACTTCGGCGACCTGGCGCCTTCCGCGCAGATCCTGCTGCGCACAGGCTTCCTGCTGTGGAGCGATCGCAGCGCGCCGGCCACGCTCGACACAGGCTCCCGTTGGCAGGTCCGTGCGGAGTCCGGTTGGAGCTACGAGACCAAGGGTCCTGCTATTACCGGCCCGAGCGAGGTACTGGACGGGGCGCGTTACGACTGGAGCTGGAACCGTCTCGACGACCGGGCAGAGTGGTCTTCGCCGGTGCAGCTTACGCCGCCGGCTTTCGCCCCGGTGCCCGGCCCCGAGCCAGGATGGCACCTCGCTCCGGAGGCTTCAGTTCGGAGCCAGGTTCCAGTTCTGATCGGCGCATGGAGTCATGTTGCAAGGGGCATCCATCTGACCCGGGTGGATGCCTCGTTCTCCTAACTGCCTCCGGCACCCAAGGCTGCAAACGCGAATGAACCATCAGGGTGCGCCTGACTTGATCTTTTGCTGGATACGCGCTGGCATCATCACCGCGGGCCTGCTGGTCTCTGCTGCAGGCTGGTGCGGCGCACAAAGCGTTCCAGCAGGAACGGCGCAGGAGTATGCGCGCCGCATGCAGTGGAGCGCCGAAGAGGCAGGACCCAGCCGCTTCCTCGCGGTTCATGGGCAGCACTCGCTGGTCATGGGCTACCCGGACACAGGCCTCGAGGTATGGGGGTATCCCTTCCAGATCCTCAGCGGGTACCAGGTGGGCTTTCGGCAGGTGGGCGCAGCCGTCGAAAGCGCTGGCCGTTCCCTGCTCCGCCGGATCGACTATCAGCCCGAATCGGTGACACGCACCTACATCGGGCCCGACTTCCTTGTGCGCGAGACCATCTTCGTGCCGCTCGATCGAGCTGCCGCGGAGATCCACTACGAGGTGGAAGGAAGCCGTGCGGTTGAGATCGAGATTCACTTCCAGCCTGTACTCGACCTGATGTGGCCGGCCGGGCTGGGCGGGCAGTACACGCGCTGGAGCGCTGACGAGCACGGGTTCGTCATCGCGGAGCCTGGACGGGGCTTCTCGGCCGTAGACCGCTGTGCCGGCTCCCCTTCTCTCGCCGATCAGCCTGGCGCGCGACTTCCAGGAGCAAAGACTTAGAGCCATGGAACACCACGGAGCGCCGAACGATGCCGACGCAGCCGTGAGAGGCATCGGGAGGATAAGAAGGGTTCAAGAACAAACGCGCAAAATGCAGAAAGATCTATGCGTCCTGCTTAGACCATAGTCATTGCCGATTACTACAAGGCCGGAATGAGGAGATTTTCCCGTTTGCCATGTACATTGCTTTAGCATCCCGTGTTGCCCGCCTTGAAGCTTGGGTGCACTGCCTGCGTCCGTCTATGACAAACAGATGCGCCTGTGTCGCTTTGCAATATTATCTTGCGGCAGAGGCTCGCATCTCTCACCTGCTCCACAAGATGAGGCCCGACCTCGTCCCCTTCTTCATTGGGGTACTATAGTCTGAAAACCGCATGGATGAGTCCAGAAAACCATTTCGAGAGATCGTTGGTTCACGCCTCCGAGAAGTAGAGGGTTTACTGCATAAGCTACAGCCCGAGCTTATACAGGAATACTGGAACTGATCGCTAACCCGTCAACTGCTGAGCAAGCAGCAAGACTCGCCGATTGATCATGAAATTCATGTCTTACCGCCGTCCTATCGAAGTGGTCGTGAAGTTCTGGAGCGGCACGACCCTGCCGAAGGAAACAATCGTCAAGATGATGCTCGAGAGTGGCTGGGCACCACTGGCCGTCAAGCGCTATACAAATGCAATGCGGGGCATTCGCACCAACACCAGAAAGCGGGAATCGACCAACCGAGAACCGCGCTTACGCATTACGGATGGGTTAGTTGAGCCAAACCCGAAATGGCAGGAAAATAGACTAGCCTATCAGGATTGAACGAATGAACTTTCGAATTAGGTCTCTAGACGGGATACGTGGAATTGCTATCCTGCTTGTTATCTTCCACCACCACCACATATTAGAACGGCTGGGATGGATGGGGGTGGATCTCTTTTTCGTTCTTTCGGGATATCTAATTACAACCATCCTGCTCAAAGAACAGCACTCGTCGTCATACTGGAAGCGCTTTTACGTCAAGCGGGTGCTTCGTCTTCTTCCTGCATTGGCTCTGACAGTATGTGCTCTACTGATCCTTGCCCGTGGCATACCGTGGCTGGGATTGGCGGGCTATCTTCTGTTCCTTGGGAACTGGATGAACCTGACGGCGCTGCACATCAGTCTTCTCGGAAGTCTATGGTCCTTAGCCGTAGAGGAGCACTTCTACATGGCGTGGCCGGGTGTCGTACGGAAGTTCAGCCGAACCAAGATGCAAGCGGCGCTTTTGGCCCTGCTGGTGGCAGAACCATTGATTCGCGCCGTCGCTACACCGCATGTAGGACCGCTAACCATCTACTTCCTTACGCCCT
>CAXTUS010000033.1:30869-31844 GCA_964247475.1 uncultured Acidobacteriaceae bacterium
GGACCCGATTGCTTGGGGTAGCCTCCTTGCATTGCTGGCTTACGAGGATGAATCCATGCGCCTCCTAAAGAAGTTCTCAGGAGTTTTGGCTGCAACATGCTGGCTTTTGGTGATCTTGCTGACGGTAAAGTTCCCGGGGTTCGATCGGGGTGCCGGTTCGATTGCATTCAACGCTTTAGGCTACAGTCTGGTTGCCATCGCTGGGTTTTTCACTGTCGCGTATAGCATCACGTCGCAGCCGACAAGCTTAGCCAATCGTCTGCTATCTCTTAGATGGCTGGGCTTCTTGGGGCAAGTCAGTTACGGCATGTACCTCTTTGAGCCTTTCGTTTCATCCATCACGCACCATCTTTTCCATATACCCTTTGAAGGTCCGGGCGTGCTCATGATGAGGCGCTATCTTGTAATGGATTTGCTTGCTTTGGTGTGCGTGGCGAGCGCTTCTTTTTATCTTTGGGAGAATCCGATTCGCATGTGGGCGACCAAACGCCTGCTGAATGATCTTGATGTTGTAGGTCTAGGTGGGCGGCGTGCCAAGGACGTAAGCCTGCAGGGTGACGGTGACCGTCCCGGCGCTGCGCACGTTGCATGAGATGTCGACGCCAGGGAATAAGGTGCCGTCCGAGGCGAAGAAGGCGCTTGATGTAATGCTAAGTCACATTTTGGTCACAGTCGCGAAAGTAGTGCAATGAAGCAGTTGAGCTAAGTAATAGACCTGGGGTAAGATAAGCGGACGGAGAGGTGGCAGAGCCCGGTTGAATGCACCTGACTCGAAATCAGACGTACCTTTACGGGTACCGGGGGTTCGAATCCCTCCCTCTCCGCCACACTTCCCCGCAGGCCGTTCCAGAACAATCACCCTCTCTGAACGCGCCGCTTAGACTCACCGTAAAGCGATCTTTTTCGGAACCCTGGCTCATTCATCATGCCTGGCTCATTCATCATGCCGTCCGCTCATCCCGGACGGAGTCTTGA
>CAXTUS010000034.1:0-31556 GCA_964247475.1 uncultured Acidobacteriaceae bacterium
CGATGCACTGGCGGCCGCCGCCGCCGAAGGGGAAGTAGGCGAGCTTTGGGCGCGTGGCGTTGGCTTCGGGGAGGAAGCGATCGGGGTTGAAGGTGTCGGGGTCGTCCCAGAAGCGCGGGTCGCGCTGGACGGAGAACTGCGGGGCGACGAGGATGGTGCCTTTTTCGATGGTGAGGCCGCGGTACTGGTAGCGCTCGGCGGCGGTGCGTGCCGTGACCCAGACGGGCGGGAAGAGGCGGAGGGCTTCGGCGAAGACGCGTTCGGCAAAGCCCAGGTTCGGGTAGTCGGCGGCTGTCGGGGTGCGGCCCTCGAGGGTGGCTGAGCAAGCGGCGGCGAGCTGATCCTGAAGCGGCTGATCTTGTGCGAGCAGCCAGGCGGCGAAGCTGAGGGCGTTGGCCGTCGTCTCGTGGCCGGCGAGCAGGATGGTGAGGCACTCGTCGCGCACCTGGGTGTCGGACATGACGCCGCCGTCGACATCGACGGTTTCAAGCAGCATCGAGAGCAGGTCGCCGCGGTCACCGGGTGAGGCCCGGCGCTCGGCGATCATGCGGTAGATGAGCTCGTCGAGGCCGTCGCGGCCTTTCCGGATGCGCGTCATCATAGGCAGGGGCAGGCGCTGGATGGTCTCTGCGAAGGGCAGAAAGGCGAGCGGGAAGAAGCCCTGGAAGGAGTCGACGGCTGCGGCGATGAGCTTTACTTCGGAGTCGAAGCGGGTGTTGAAGAGGGTTTCAGCGACGATGCGCAGGGCGAGCAGCAGCATTTCTTCGCGGATGTCGAGGAATTTCCCTGCGGTCCACATGGAGGTCATGTCGACGGTGTAGCGGGAGATGACTTCGCCGTAGGCTGCGATCCTCTGGCGATGGAAGGCGGGCTGGGCGAGGCGCCGCTGCCGCATGTGCAGAGGCTCTTCGCTGGTGAGCAAACCTTCGCCGAGGACTGCCTTCGACTTCTGCATGACCAGGTTGCGGTGGTGATGCGGGGAGTCGCGGACCAGCATCTCTTCGATCAGCTTTGGGTGGTTGAACTGGAGGACGCTGCGACCGAGCGCCTTGAAGAAGACGAGGTCGCCGTACTGCTCGGCGTTCTGTTGAAGAAAGCGTGCGGGATTGCCTTTGAAGGCCTGGCCGTTCAGGATGCGTGGCCAGAAGGACGGGCCCTGTGGGGTCGTTCCATCTGCGCGGTAGCGGATGTCCGGCTCGGAGAGTTGAACGCTGAAGGCCACAGATTGAGTGTAGCGACCGGCATCGACAGGAGTTTGCGAGGTTTGACAGGAGTTCGACAGGATGCAAATCAGCGGCTCTTGCCGAGCCCTAGGCCGGGACCTGGAACCCGTCGCGGCTCACGATGCGCAGCTTTTCGAGCGCCATGATCTTGCGTGCCTGACCCTTGGCGTGCATCGCCCAGGGACCGATCGGATCGAGCCTGGCGTACGCCATCCAGTGACGCAGGGCGCGACGACGCTCGCCTTTGCGTTCGAACGCGAGCGCGAGATTGTAGTGGGCATCCGCATAGGAGGGGACGAGTGCGATGGCGTGCGAGTAGGCGTCGATGGCGTCTTCAAGCTGCTGCATCTCGTCGAGCACGTTGCCGAGATCGAAGAAGGCCAGGGCATAGTCGGGGTCGGCCTGCGTGGCCTGGCGATAAAGGGCTTCGGCGCGGGGAAAGTCGCGGCGATTGTAGAAGATGGTTCCGAGATTGATCGAGGCGGGTGCGTGATCCGGCTTGCGTTCGAGGATGGACTCGTAGAGGGCGACGGCGTCGGACAGGGTGGCCTGGTTCTCTTCAAGCTGCACGGCTTGCGCGAAGAGTTCCTGGACCTGCTGGGTGAGCTCAGCGCTGGTGACTGCGGGCGGCACGGCGCCGGCTACCTGGAACTGCCGGCCGGAGGTGGTGGCGAAGTCGAAGGCGAGCTGGTTGGTGCTGGGGTCGACGAGCGCGCCAGCGTGGCGGAAGACCAGTCGGTCGCCGTGACGCACGGCGCTGGTTTCGACCAGAACGTTGCGCATGCCGGAGACTTTCTGCATGGCGTCGACCTGGCGGCGGATGCTACGCGCGGAGATGCGGCGGTGGCGCATCTCGCGCAGGGCACGGAGGCGGGAGAGGTGTTCAAAGGAGTAGAGCTCGCCGTCGGCGATGGCGGGGATGAGGCCTTCGCGTTCCCAAGCGGTAAGCTGCGGGCTCTTCAGGTGCAGGATGCGGAGTACGTCTTGGCGCGTGTATCGGGTCACGGGGGTATCTCGATGGGTCTGGGCTACTCTCGTTCAGTGTGCCTTTGGCCGGGGCACGCTCTTCTCGGAGTATGCGGCGCAGAGGGGCTGCGATCAACCCTTTCGTGCGCTGTTCGTCAAGAAAGACGTGGATATCGTGTACCAAACGTGGTTCACACCAGGGGCAGGTTGAGGTCACGGAAGGCTCTCTGGCGGCGCTTTGCCCGCGGTGCATGAAGCGTTTGCTGATAATCTAGAAGGCGAAGCTGCCGCGCCAACCCTGCGGAGGGATGTGTGAGTGGTTGAAACAGGCGGTCTTGAAAACCGCTTTACCGCAAGGTAACGGGGGTTCGAATCCCTCTCCCTCCGCCATTTACCTGGACCGCGATAAGGGCCGGCACGCGCTACCTGCGAAGTCCTCGACGGAAGGGTGCCGTGGAGTTGATGGTGATCTGCAGAGCGTGGCTGTGCACATTTACTACGCCATTCGGAGCTGGCTGGTACTGGTAGAGGTAGCCAGCTTCCAGCTGGAAATTGCTGCTCAGATCCCAACCCAGCGCGCCATAGGTGCGATTGCGATCGAGGGCATTGTCCCCGCCATGCGGGCCGAATTGAAAGAAGGATTCGTTATAAAGCGAGGCATAGTCCGGACGGATGCCCTGGGTATGTGAGCGGAAGGGGATATCTCCGGTCAGACGGTAGCGGGCACGCTCGCCAAACTGCCAGTCCGATGTGCCCGCGCCCGCGGTTGCGATTCCTTGAAAGCGCTGCTCCACGCGAAAGCGGTGGCTCAGGGTGACGGCTCTTTCGCCATCACCGATGAGATTGTGCTTGATCTTGAACTCTTCCAAAACGCGGTGTTCCGGTTGGGGACCGGTCGTCGAGGGGTCTCCCAGGCTACCGCCTTCAAAGGGATAGTCGCGCAGGTAGGTGTAGGCCGCGAGCACGGACATGCCGTGGGGCAATTTGTAGCCGATGCCGGGCCTTACCAGTAGCTGCTCCCACCGGTTCCCCAGGCCCTGACGCCGGTATTGCCCTTCGAGGTGGATCGAGAACTTCTTTGCTACCGGGTGATCGCCAAAGTACATGAGCCACGTGGAGCGTTCAGCACCACCCTGCGGGCTCGCCTGCTGGGCGCGGACGTCAGGGCTCACTGCCGGCCATAGGATGACAAAGAGGGCAGCCCAGGTGCTCCATCTTCTGCGTGACGCGACGTCCCACCGGCAGGCATGGGGTACGCGATTGCTGGCATGCTTGGTCACGGCAGAGCCTCTCTTCTCGCTGGGCGATCTCCTTAGGATGCGGGAAGCCTCTTTGAGACGCGGAGCGCCTCCTTCAGATGCCGGGACCGTGTGCCCTGACGAGAGGCCGGGAGTGCCGTGGGTGTACGGGTGGGGTGTGAGCCCTGCGGCGGCAGGCCGGCTGCTCGCTGCGACAAAGGTAACTCACCTCGGCTTACTTCGTGTCGCGAGCGTGCCCGGGTAAAAGCGTCCCGGGATGGCGCGGCCGGATACAATAAAAACGGTTTGCACCCCGTGCGCAGGAAGTCCTAGCTATTCTCTGTAACTTTTGATCTAACTTGTAAGTACTTTATCCAGGTGGAGTGACTGCTTTGAAGAAAGCTTTAATTACCGGCGTAACCGGGCAGGACGGGGCATACCTCGCAGAGTTTCTGCTCGCCAAGGGGTATGAGGTTCACGGCATCAAGCGTCGTGCTTCTCTCTTCAATACCGCACGTATCGATCACATCTATGAGGATCCGCATAACAACCAGCCGAAGTTCATTCTTCACTACGGCGATATGACGGACAGCACCTCGCTGATTCAGATTGTGCAGCGTGTACAGCCGGATGAGATCTACAATCTGGCGGCACAATCTCACGTACAGGTATCCTTTGAGGAGCCGGAATACACCGCCAACTCCGACGCTCTGGGTGTTCTCAGGCTGCTTGAGGCGATCAGAATCCTTGGGCTTACGAAGAAGACGCGTTTCTATCAGGCAAGCACCTCCGAGCTGTATGGCATGGTGCAGGAGATCCCTCAGAAGGAGACCACGCCTTTCTATCCACGCTCGCCCTATGCTGTGGCGAAGATGTACGGCTACTGGATCACGGTGAACTACCGCGAAGCCTATGGGATCTATGCCTGCAATGGAATCCTTTTCAATCACGAGTCCCCGCTGCGCGGCGAGACCTTTGTCACGCGCAAGATCACGCGCGGCCTGGCGAGGATCAAGGTTGGGCTGCAGGCCGAGTTGTTTCTTGGCAATCTCGATGCGAAGCGGGACTGGGGCCATGCCCGCGACTATGTGGAGATGCAGTGGCTGATGCTGCAGCAGGAGGCGCCTGCGGACTTTGTGATCGCCACCGGCGAGCAGTACAGCGTCCGGGAGTTCGTCCAACGCTGCGCGCAGCTGCTCGAGCTTGACCTGACCTGGTCAGGCTCCGGGGTTGAAGAGAAGGCGGTGGATCGCAGCGGCAATACGGTGATCGCGGTCGACCCGCGGTACTTCCGCCCGACCGAGGTGGAAACCCTGCTGGGCGACCCTGCGAAGGCGAAGCGAGTGCTTGGATGGACGCCGCGCACCAGCTTTGATGAGCTTGTACGCGAGATGGTGGAAGCGGATCTTGAGGCTGCCCGCCGGGATGCCCTGGTTCGCGAGCATGGCTACAAGGCTTACAACGTCCGCGAAAGTTAGGCCTTATGGACCGCACCGAACCTATGGACTCTTTGGATCAAACATCTATGCCGCTCGATGCCCGGATCTTTGTTGCAGGGCATCGAGGGCTTGTGGGGTCGGCGATCTGCCGGGCGCTTGATCAGCGCGGCTACAGGAATGTTGTGGTGCGTTCGCGCAGCCAACTCGATCTGCTCGATTCCGGCGCGGTGCAGAGCTTCTTCAAGGAGACCAGGCCCGAGATCGTGGTGCTGGCAGCGGCGAAGGTGGGTGGGATCTACGCGAATAACCGGTATCCCGCGGACTTTATTCGGGATAATCTTGCCATCCAATCCAACGTGATCGAGTCTGCGCACCAGGCTGGTGTGAAGCGGCTGTTGTTTCTCGGGTCATCCTGTATCTATCCCAAGCTGGCCCCTCAGCCCATGCCTGAGACGTGCCTGCTGACAGGCCCTCTCGAGCCGACGAACCGGCCTTATGCGCTCGCGAAGATCGCTGGCATCGAGATGTGCTGGAGCTATAACCGGCAGTATGGCACGCAGTATCTTGCCGCCATGCCGACCAACCTCTATGGGCCGAACGACAACTTCGACCTTGAAAACTCCCACGTGCTTCCGGCGCTGATCAGAAAGGCTGCAGAGGCCAGGCGCAGCAACGCAGAGGAGATGGTCGTTTGGGGTACAGGCACCCCGCGCCGCGAGTTGATGTACTCTGACGATCTGGCGGAGGCTTGTGTCTTTCTGCTTTCGTTACCGGATGATCAATTCTCGCAACTTCTTCGTGAGCATGAGCCTCCGTTGATTAACATAGGCACGGGCGAAGACGTGACGATTAAGGAACTGGCTGAGTTGGTGACCAGGGTTGTGGGCTTCAAGGGAGCTCTTCGCTTTGACGCGACGAAGCCGGACGGCACGCCGAGAAAGCTGATGGACGTGAACAAGCTTCACGCGTTGGGATGGAAGCACAAGGTCTCGCTTGAGCGTGGCGTCTCGATGACCTGGGAAGCAGTAAAAGATCGCTTCTGTTAAGCCGCCGGTAGAGCGGTTCTGCTGCAGGGGCGCTGACATACCTGCTTCGGTCATCTGCATCAATGGTCTGCTTCGATGGTCCAATGGCCTGGCCTAAAAGCCTGGCCTGAGGAGCTCCGAGCGTGCTGCAAGTGGATCTCCCCGGGAGCGCGTCCATCCGTCAGCAGCTTCCGGTGACATCATCATGGCGCATAGCAACGAGACAACCTGAAACGCTGCTAAAAAGGGAACGGCTATGATCTCGCCTGACACCATCCATCTTCGGTCGGAAGCGAGGCAGGAGGTCGGCGAGACGTGGAAGATAGTCTCCGGAGAAGAGCAGCTCAAGTCGCTGCAGCCTGAGCTGGCAGGCTTGTGTGAGCGCTGCGGGCAGGCGGGTGCTCTCGATCACCTGGAATACTTTCTATCTGTACCCTTTCTGGGTATCAGGCACGCGGTCGGTAGCTCAAGCAGGTTGTCGAAGGTTCCGCGGACGCTTCTGCTTAGACGAGGCGAGGAGCTTGTCGCCGCCGTGCTGATGGCGGAGTATCTGCTTCTCGGGGTTCCGACGGGACTCTTCATCCCGATCGACAGCGACGGACAAAGGAGCGTGATTGCTCCCGTCTCGAGTCGCCGGCTAAGGGCGCACCAGGCCGGTGACTTCGTCATGAGGAACGGCGGGCGCGTGGCTCTGGTCTCGTGGCTGGTGGAGGGTGAGCGGACGGGTGAATTTGTGAGCGCGTCGGCCTTCGATGACAACGTCGCTGCGCCGGCTTCCAACAGCAATCTGCTAGGCAGGCAGTCGCGCGACCTGCCGCGAAGGCTGCCGCTGCGCGCGACTTTCGATCAGACGCTGGCGCAGATGGGCGCTCACACGCGTCGCGACCTGCGCGCCTTCAGAAGACGAGCGATCAAAGAGCTTGGCGCCGTGTACGTTCATCGTGCCGAGTTGAGCAAGGCAGAGTTTCTGGCGATGAACAGGGACAGCATGTATGCGGTGCCTGAGTGGGTTGCGGAGTGGCGTTATGCGTCGGCGCGCAGTGTTGCAGGTGGTATCTTTTCGGGCATGATCTCCGGCGATGGACGTTGGCTCTCGATCATCGGAGGCCATAAGAGCCTCGACGCGGCCAATCTCGACTGGCAGGTAAACCTTGCTGGATTTGGATCGTTGTCTCTGGTTACCGCGATGCGGTCTTTTTTCATTGAAGACCAGATACAGCAGGGTTTGAACTGGCTTCGTTTCGATGGCGGAACTCCGCACGTGATGAGCAGCGCCTTTGTGCTCGATCGTGCGTATGATCTGCTCTTCGCAAAAACTGCAATACCGCGAAAGTTCCTGATGCGCCTGGCTGTGAAGGGTTATGTTGGAGAGGCGCTTTCACGGGCCATCACCTCAACTTCTATGGAGTGGCTTCGCTGACACTCGGAGGCTTCCACTCGGTAGATCAAGGGAATGCCAACCTGAGTAAGCGGTTGTGGTCGCAGGCGTTGGTCGCAGCCTGCAGACGACCAGGTGCTGTAGACTCGAACACGTTGTCGGTAAGGTGCTTGGAACGCCCTGCTTGAATCAAGTATGAATCTCCTGTCTTATATCCACCTTCGCAATATCTACCGATCGACCGGGGTTGGCCGCGTCGCCCGCGAGCTGACGGAGAACCTTTCTGTTCTTCCTGGCATGCAGCTCCGAATCCTGGCAGATCGGGGTGATTACGAGCGCGTCATTCCGAAGATTGGCAGGCCGTGGACGGAGTTTCAGTACAAGTTCATGGCGCACGAGACATCAAGACAGCAGGCCATCTGGTTTCTGACGAACTGGCCCAGGGCTGAAGACTACTGGCCAGAGGTCGAAGTCGTTCATTGCACCGCGGAGTCTTATGTTCCCGTGCGGCACGCCCGCTTAGCCGTCTCGTGCCATGACGCTCAGCACTTTGAGCCGGGTGTGCACAGAATGACGCCGTGGCTGATGAAGCAGCGGGTCAAGTGGAAGCTCCTGTTCGACAGGTTGAACCGGGAAGCGGATATGTTTCACATGATCTCTGAGTTTGCGGCGGAACGCACCGCTCACTTCTTTCCCGCGATTGCCTCAAGGCTGCGCGTTGTACCGAATGCAGCGTCCGAAAGCTTCTTCAATCCTCCGGGCGACAAGGGCAGGAAGATTCTGGGTGACCTCGGCATTCAAGGCCGGCGATTTATTCTGACGCCCGGAGGACTGCAGCACAGGAAGAATGCTGAGCTGATCCTCGAGGCGTGGCCGAAGATCCATGCCCTCAACCCTGATCTTCTGCTGGTGGTCATCAACTGGACCGATCCTGTTTACCAGGCGCAGGCTGAAGCGCTTTCACCTTCTCTGGTTCTCGCGGGATTTCAGGAGGAGGACGAACTGGTGGCTCTCTACGCAGCGGCGGAGCTGGTGTGGTTTCCTACGCGCTATGACGGCTTCGGCATGCCGGTGATCGAAGCCATGGCGAGCGGCACGCCGGTGGTCAGCAGCAACACGTCCGGCATCCCGGAGGTTGCGGGAAACGCCGCAGTCCTGCTCTCTCCTGATCGACCGAACGAACACGTGGAGACGATCACCGGGCTCCTGCAGGATGAGGCAGCGAGAGCGGAACTTACCAGGCTGGGACGTGCCCGGGCTGAGACTTTTCGATGGTCGCGCTCCGCGGAGACGCTGGCTGGCCACTTTCAATCTTTGCTTTAGAGCCAGGGATCTCTGCTGAACGCGACCCACAGCGAGCGTCTTATCTATGCCCGGTACCTGATTAGTCGCGCCGGAACTCCGGCCACGATCGCGTAGGCCGGGACCGGCTTCGTCACAACGGAACCTGCGGCCACAATGGCGCCCTCGCCGATCGTGACTCCCTTCAGGATGACGCAATTTACCCCGAACCAGACGTCCGCGCCAACCTTGATGTCGGCGGACAGCTCAGGCTGCTCCTTGATGGAAAGGCCGCGACCTGTGCCGTGGTCATGATCGATAAAGCGGGTGCCGCTTGCAATAAGGCATGATGGGCCAATGTCGATCAGGGACAATGCGTTCAGTTCACATCCGCTTCCGATGAAGGTGCCATCGCCGATCCTGATACTTACCTGCTCATCGTAGCCGCCCGATACCTTGAGATACACATCATGCTCGAGGTTACAATTGCAACCAATTAAGATCCTGTGCGGCCAGGTGACGCGAATCCGTGCAAGTCGGGTTCCCGGACCAATCTTCATTCCGAGCGTACGCCAGTAAGCTTTCCATACTGAGCTTCGCAGCAGCAGCAGGGTATGCCAGCGAAGGCGGAAGACAATCTTCCTGTAGATCCGTTCGACCATGGGGAGCTTTGGTTTCAAGCCCTAAGAGTACTATCTTCAAAGTTCATCAGAAAAGATACCGAACGACCTGCGGTACTTTCGGATCTGAGCAATGCTGCCTTTCGTTCACGGCCCAGGATTGATGTTGTTCGAACAGCCGGTCCCAAAGTGGGCAGCATTGTGCCTTCGTCACAACATCTACAACCTCCGGGTCATACTGCAATGCATTGTTGTGTTCATACTAAGGAAGTCTGCGGAATCTGCCGTTCGCAGGCCAGGGCAGTTCAGCCTAGACAGGATATGCATGCGAACTGTATCAAACCTGGTGAAAGTGTCTCTGCTCCTGGCGTTGCTCACCTTAGCAGCGCTCCCAGCCTGTGCGCAGCTCAACATCACCTATGGTCCCGCAGGTTTGCAGACGATCTCCTATCGCGGGGTACTGCTTGAAGACCTGAGTGCTTCGCCGGGTGATCAATTCCACATCTGGCACATGAAGCAGACAGACCTGCAGGGGCATGTGCTGACGGGCAGCAGCTATGGTTGGGGCGAGAACAACCTTGGCAAGAACTGGGACATGGCAAGCAGGACATGGACCTACAAGTTCACCTGGGGATCCATCGCCGTGCAGTTCAGCCAGCAGGCATCGGCCCTGAACATGAAGGTGACCGAGACGAACCTTGCTGGATCAGGTGTCATCCTCGATGGTGCTTCGATCTACCCCACGGTTCTTCATTTTCCTCAGCTGCCCGTGGGCTTCAATGATGCGAGCTACCCGCAGCTCGCCTTCAACACGACGGCGCCCAGCGTAACCCTGGCGAACTTCGGTACGGGCGAGGTTGCCGCAGTCGTTCCAAGTGCGACGCGCCCGCTTTACAGCGGGTTTCTGCCAACAGGGGGTGGTACTTCCTATACACCGCTGATCAGCAGCACGACGCCCGATGGCCTGGCAACCTTCCAGCCACACAATGACCGGCCAGTGCTGCCTGGTCAGACCGATACCTTTGTAGTGTCCCTTCGCTTCGCTCCGGCGGGCACGGCCGCCGCGCAGCTTTCAGCCGATGCCGCGGCAAGCTGGGCGAGGAACTGGCCAGCGCAGCTGCACTGGCCTGACAGGCGTGCGATCGGAACGGTCTATCTCGCGAGCTCACCTGCGGGGAACGATACGAGTCAGCCAGGAGGCTATCCAAATAATCCCCGGCGTTATTTCAACGACCAGAACGCCAGCGACTTCGATGTAACGAACGCGCAGGGTCTCGCCGCCTTCCAGACTCGCATCCTGCAGCAGGCCTCCAGCAATGTTCAGAACATGCGCAGGCTTGGTGCGCAGGGAGCGATCACGTGGGATATCGAGGGTGAGCAATTTCCGCAAAATACCAGCTACGTCTGTGAGCCAGACAACATTGCGCAGATAGCGCCTGAGATGGAGACCGTGGTCACCGACACCACGTCTCCCTACAAGGGAATGAAGCTGGATGATGCCTACTTCAAGACGATGACCGATGCCGGCCTGCGCGTGGGAGTTTGCATCCGTCCTCAGCACTTTACGCTGGCAAAGAATGGAACTGCACAGCAGGTCTACCTCCCGGATAATGCTGTGGCCGCAGAGCTGACGCGGAAAATCCGCTTTGCTCACGATCGTTGGGGAGCCACTCTCTTCTACATCGACTCCACCGTAGAAACAGACGGCGCTGTGCTGGATGCGGGAATCTTTCAGCAGGTGGCATCGACCTTTCCGGATTCGCTGCTGATCCCGGAAGAGTCAACACCCAAGTACTTCGCGTACACCGCGCCCTTCGAAAGCTATATCTTTCACGGCTCGCTCGGCACGGACCCAGAGGTCTACAGCTACTATCCTTCGGCCTTCAGCGCGATCCTCGTGAACGATGCCGACCCTTTGACCCTCGCGAAGAACACGGCAGCCCTGACCCGGTCCGTGAAGGCCGGAGATATCCTGATGGCCCATGTCGACTACTGGCAGGCGAACAACCCGGTCATCGTGTCGATCTATCAGAACGCTGGGACAACGGCATCCACGCCTCCGGTTTCGCCTGTAGCCCCGCCTGATCCTTTGCCGCCCGTCACACCGCCGCCTCCCCCTGCAGCTCCGGTGCCCCCGGCTGCACCGACCGCTGCCGTGGCTATCGTCTCGCCGCAGGCCGGGGCAAGTATCTCGGGAGCAATTGTGGTGCAGGGTGCGATTGCTGCCAACCTGGACGCTGCAGGTTCGTACCTGATGGTAGATGGCCAGGAGATCGGCACGGCCCGTGTGACAGCGCCACCCTTTGCTTACAAGCTTGATACATCTGCCCTCGCACCCGGCACGCATAAGCTTCAGCTCTGGGCGCATGACCAGGGCAACCAGTCCCTGCTCTCAGCCGCTGTGGACATTACGGTGCTGAGCGGCCTCAACAACAGCATCTCGGCAGCCGAGCCAGAAACGTCCCAGACCTCGAGCGGAGTGGCTATCCTGTATCCGCTGGCCGGGCAGGCGCTTTCATCGGTCGTCGAGATCTCGGCGGCCATCGCGAAGCCGCTCGATGCCGCAGGCACCTACCTGATGATCGATGGGGCAGAGTACGGCACCCAGCGACTGACCTCTCCACCCTACCTGTTTACGCTGGATACGTCCCGGTTACCGGCGGGTCAGCACTCGCTACAGATCTGGGCTCACGACACGAACAATGAAACGCTGCTTTCGAAGCTGATTACCGTGAGTGTTGTTGGACAGCATTAGGAGTGCTACGCCGCACCGCGCAGTCGCTCCACCGGGAACAGGGCTCGCTCCCGGCTGCTGAGGCTCCGCTGCATCACATCGATGACCGACATGGCGATGGTAGGCGGCTTGATCAGGTTGGGGCGCTGCAGCCGCAGGTATCCTCTTTGACCAATGGGAATTGTCAGCGACCAGTCACACAGAGGATGTTCGCTTTCTACCGCGCGATGAAAGTAGGTCTCATGCAGGTAGAGCTCGATGTTCGAGAAGTTGAGCTCTTCGCAGACGCTGACCACCGCCTTCCAGCACTCTTCCGCCGTCCGGAGCGAATCAAACTGCTGCTGCAGGTCCTCAAGGTAGATCTCCTCACGCATGACGCGAACCACGCTATGACGAGTCAGCGCGCGAAAAGCCGCATTGAACTCCACGTAGCGCAGGTACTGCAGCCCTGCGAGCACAAGCAGCACGAAGAGAAAGAGAATGGCGATATGAAGATACCGGCTGCCGAGGCTCTGCAGCATGGCGAGCGATGCGGCCACGGCGCAAACGGCATAGAGGATGAGCGCCGCGTGCTTGGTCTCAAAGCCGCGAGCCATCACCATGTGATGGATATGGCCGCGGTCACCGCCGAAGATGGGAGTGTTGCGAAGGTAGCGGCGAAGAATAGCAAGGCCCGCGTCGAGCAGGGGAAGCGCGAGGACCATCAAGGGCGCCAGGAGGCTGAAGTGATTTCTGCTGTGATGGCTCCATGCCAGCGAGAATCCTCCAAGCAGAAATCCGATCGTGAGGCTGCCGCAATCACCGAGGTAGATGGATGCGGGGGCGAAGTTATAGAAGAGGAAGGCAAGCAGCGCGCCGGCAAGCGGCATGGTTGCGAGCACCAGTCCGCTGTTGCCGGTGAAGAGACCGGCGAGCAGGGTGGTGATGGTGGCCAGAAGTCCGACGCCTGCCGCCAGCCCGTCCAGGCCATCGATCAGGTTCACAGCGTTGGTGCAGAGGATGAGCCAGACGAAGGTCAGCGGCAGATTGAGCCACAAGGGAATAGCGTTTGAACCGATCGTCAACAGCCCTGGCGCGTAGTGCATTCCAAGGCCGATGGCGAGGCCGGCCCCGGCGAACTGCCCGAATAGTTTCTGCAGGGGCTTCACGTTGAAGATGTCGTCGACAACGCCAGTCAGGAAGATGATGGCGGCCGATGGCAGCAGGATGCGGATCAACTCGAGATGTTGAATATGAATGCGCTCGCTGGCGGGTGCGAGGCTGATCACCAGCAGGATCGTGACGGCATAGGAGGTCATGATGGCAAAGCCGCCAAGCCTTGGAATCGGGGTCGCATGCAGCTTGCGGTGGGAGTCCGGCTGGTCGAGCAGCTTCAAGCGCTTCGCCACGTAGCGGCATACAGGGGTGAGTACGAAGCAGAGCAGAAAACCGATCGTACCCAAGGCGAAATTTAGATACATGACATACCTCGGAAGTCGTCAGGAGTGAGAAGCAGGTTCAGCATGCGGCGCGGGGTTGGTCAGCGTGTGAACTCGCCGGGCCGATGGATCCCCGACGATCAGATGTTTGATACGGGCCGTGCCAAGAGGAAGATCAAAGTGGTTGATCAACGCGCTGCGACTGCGTCTTCCAGCCTCTTCAACCTGGTTGCGATCCTCCGCGAGTCTGCGAAGCAGAGTGCTGAGGCCGTCCACGTCGCCACATGCCACGTGCCAGCCGCAGCCGAATCTTTCGATGATGCGAGCTGGCGTGGCCTGCTTCGGACCGATGAAGAGGATGGGTCTGCCCGCGGCCATCAATCCGTAAACCTTGCTTGGCACCACCGCCCCGCAGCATTCATCCCGTTGCGTGACAAGGCCGATGTCGCCCAGTGCAAGGCTGCTGCCCAGATCGGCGCGACTGACATAGGGCAGCATCTCAACGTTGCGGATCTCTTCTCGCTTGACGAAGCTTGCGAGCTCATCCCGGCGGCCGCCACTGCCCACAAAGTAGAAGTGAAAGCGTTCATCGCCCTTTAGGTCGCGCATCGCACCTGTGAGCGTCTCGAGGTCATGCGCAAGCCCGAGGTTGCCGGAGTACAGAAGCTGCAGGCGATCTGCACTGGAATGCATGGGCAGGACGGAGATTGCACCGCTGTCCGCCCAGTTGTCGCAGATCGCGATCCTGTCTGCGGGTATGCCGCGTGCCACAAGCCGATCTTTCATGCACTCGCCCAGCGCGATCACACCATCTGCGTGACGCCTGGACCAATCGGCAAGCAGGCCAACCACGCGCTGAACGATTCCGCCCGCCTTCATGTAGCCGAGCGATACGGCAACGTCGGGATAAACGTCCATCTCCCAGATCCAGTGTCTGCTTCCTCGCACCAGCTGCAACAGGTTGCCGATCAAAGACAGCAGGGGAGGTGTGGTGAGGCTCATCACCACGTCGAACTTGTGATGCGAAAGGCTCTGCCGCGCAGCACCGGTGTAGAAGGAGCCATAAGACAGGATCCTGCCGAGAAAGCCACGTTTGAACGAAGCAGCTTTTACCCGGTGAATGGTGACAGGTGGCGCCTCTTCTTCGCTCTTGCCTGCATAGGTCGCAGCGGAACAGATCACGTGTACGTCGTGGCCGTCGCGTGCAAGGTCTCGTGCAACATCCGTCAGCAGCTGACTCGTCGCGGCAGAGTCCGGCCAGAAAAACTGATTCAGCAAAAGTATTCTCATCGAGCAGCCCTCATCGCTTGTGCACTTGCCTTGGGTTTGCCGATCTGTCTTACCCGGAGAAAGCTGGCTGGATTTCCCCCAAAAATTTCGCCTGCCGGGATCGTGCCGGAAGCGATGCCTCCAGCAGCGATTACTGAACGCTCCTCGAGTCTTGTTCCCGGCAGCAGCACGGACTTCGCACCGGCCCACGAGCCGTCCTCGAGGCTGACGGTTCTTACGATCAGGCCAAAGGCGGGATCAGTCCAATCATGATTGCCGGTGCAGATGTAGCAACCCTGGGAGATGCAGACGTTGTTGCCAAGCCGTACCGTTGTCAGGTTGTCGATCCAGGCATGTTCCCCGATCCAGCAGTCATCACCAACGATCAGGTGCCACGGATACTTCACCTGCACTTCAGAGTGGATGACAACGCCGCTGCCAATCTTTGCTCCGAACAGACGAAGCAACGCCACCCGAAAAGTGGAGGAAGGAAGCAGAAAACATGCGAACAGCGGCTGACCAGCAAAGAGCCAGGCGGCACGCCACAACAGGCTGCGTCCCGGATGGAACCAGCTGTTGTCATAGTCCCTGAGGCGCACCGGTGACGTCATGAGCGCCCTCCCTCTATCGGGAAGGAAGTGGGACGCGGACCACCGCTGACCCAACGGTAAAGCTGTGCCATCTTCTCTGTGACCGTCTTCCATTGAAACTCTTTCGCAAACTCCCGGCCACGCTGGCCGATGGCTGCATGGATCGCTTCGCTGTGATCGAGCATCTGCTGCATTGCACGCTGCAAAGGCTCAACTTCGGTGGGCACGACGTAACCCGCACCCCTCTCTGCCACCTGCGGCAGGTGCGTCTGCTCAGAGACGATCACCGGCACACCTGCGCTCAACGCCTCGAGCACCGCGACACTGAGACCTTCGGAGTAGGAGGGCAGGATGAAGCATGTGGCGGCGGCCAGCGCGCTCCATTTCAACTCTTCGTGGAGCATCCCGGTGCATAGGACGCGCTGGGCCAGACCTGACTTCTCTATCAGAGAATCCACCGATTTCTGCGTTCCTTCGGAGTCAGGTCCGGCCAGTACCAGGATTGCGTCAGGGTACTGATGCTGCAGCGACGCCCACGCCGGGATGAGGATGTCCAGGCCCTTCTTGAAGTGAATGCGTCCGAGGAAGAGAAGAATGGACTTGCCCGCAAGCTCAGGAAAACGCTTCAGAAATAAAGAGGGGTCAGCTGCGCTGGGAGTCTCCACGCCGTTCGGGATAACGGCGATCGGCTGTTTGCAGCCGTACCGCCTGTAGTCCGCCGCTTCGTCTGCAGTGAGAGCATGAAGGCATGCTGCACCGGCCAGATTTTTTCTCTCCACCAGCGCCGAGTACAGGCTCTTCTTCAGCCGCTTATTGGCCAGCGCCCAGGGCTCAAGCATGCCGTGTGCAGAGACGATGTAGGGCGTCTTCACTTGATGCGAGGTACGCGCCGCTGCGGTGACGCTGGTCTCCCATAGACCGTGGATATGGACCAGGTCAGCCTGCCTGACCACACTGCTGAAGCGCTCGCGCAGGGAGCCGTCACGAAGCCACGCGCCGCGCGAAGAGGTCCAATGAGAATGCTCGACCAGGTCGTTCAAAGGTTGTGCGCGCCGCTCTTGATCATCCCCGAAGACACAGATCGTTACCCCGATGTTCGCAGTCCGGGCGAGTTCAGAGGAAAGACGAGGTACCACGGCACTCATGCCGCCGAGGGTCGGGTCAAGGCGCGAGATCACCTGGAGCGTCTCGAGTGCGGTGTTGTTCGCTTGCACGAGAGACCAGTCCGCATGAGTCTGTTCGGGTGTGCTGATCATCGAGCCTGGCCTCCGGCTTCAGTATGCTCAGCGGATTTTTCCGCGAACCGCGGCCGTCTCGGCGCAGCTTTCGCAGCAGGCTGTCTCAGTGCCCGGCTCCAGTTCCAGATACGCATCACCTCCTGGCCGAAGTCACCCGGCGAATAAGCTGAAATCTTGCTTGCTGAGCGAAGACCACGTTGCTGCAACTCCGCAGCGGACAGCTGTTCAGTCTCAGTCAGGCACCGGGTCAGAGCCCGCTGGTCCGCGGGATCGAAGAGCAGGCCGTTCTCTCCGTGAGTGACCAGATCCTCTGCACAGCCGCAGCGCGTGGAGACGATCAGTGGCAGCGAGGCGGCCATCGCCTCATTGACAACCAGCCCCCAGGGCTCGCGCGTGCTGGGCAGCACAAAGCAGCGTGCAAAGGCGAATAGTGGGATCAACTCGCGCGAGCTCTTGTGGCCAAGGACGTGGATCTCCTGCCGGCAGGCGGAGGCTTGGATGATCTCAGCGACCGCTCCGCGCTCAGGACCATCTCCAGCCAGCACCAGCGACCAGGTGCCACCCTGCTTCCGATAATCAAGCCAGGCGTGAACAAGGCCGAGCACATTCTTCTCTTCTGCCAGCCGTCCGACGAACAGGAAGTAGTTTTCTGGCAGATGATGGCTGGCCGCGGATGAGCGCGTTCGCAAGGCCTCGGTGCTCTCGCGGATCTGTTCGTTGCCGACAACGTCATAGAAGTGCGCGATGCGATCCTTGGCAAAGCCAAGCTGCAAAAGATAGCGGACGTGTGCCGCGCCACCGGTCACTGCCCAGTCAAACATTGAACGGATGAGCCTGGATTTGATCCGTTCCTTCCAGCGCACGCGGAGGTGATCGGTTGCAGTGGTCTCCGTCATCAGAACACTGGTACGTCGCTTGACCCTTGTCCAGCCCATAGCGGCAAAGGCGGGAAGCGTGTAGTAGCCCGGTACCAGTACCACGTCCGGGTCCAGCCTCGATAGCTCGCGCAGCAGGGCCAGCGACAGGCTGAACTTGTTCACTGTCTGCCAGTCGCTGTTGGGCATCAGGGTCTTCACAGGAAGGTTAGGGGCGCGCTCTTCCCGAAAGACCAGGCCCTTGTGGACGCCGACGCCGCCCACCAGTTCAATCCCGGCGACGTCGTTGGCATTCGCAACAGAGAGCAAGCCGCTGAAGCGGGCGAGATGGTACGGATACCAGTCGATCCAGATGACGGCAACACGAACTTTTTTTCTTGTATCTTCTTGTCGAGTCGTTGCTTGCGCGGACATTGTGCTAACTCCTGAGTACGAAACGATCGGGACTCTCTGAGAGAGGAGTCTGTCTTGACGGCAGAAAAGGGCGCACGGCGACTGGCCGCAGGGCGTATCGCCAGGTGAGCCAGCATGGAATCGAGAGCAGCAGCGTGCGGAAGATAACGGCTTCCATGGTCTGCATCACCAGGTAGATAGAAACGGCAGAGATGATCACGAATTGAGTCGTCCATGGGCCGCTTCGTGACACGGCCCGGTTCCAGACAAAGCCATAGAGTGCGCCGAGGCAACCCATCAGCACCGGCGCAAACCACCATGCCTCCACCCACAGGTCTGCGACGATGCCGGGCGCAGAGCCGTCGGCGCCCTTCCATCCCAGGGCATCGCCGAACCCCTCACCGGTACCCGCGTTGTGCAGCAGCTCAGGCACGCCGAAGTCTTCGTACTTGTGCGTCCAGACGGCAGTAGGGATGGGCCGCACCAACACCTGCGCAAGATAACGCCGCAACCAGAAGTAGTGGTCCCGGTGCTGTGCACTCAGCACAGTGCCGGCGCCATAGACCCACTCGTTGCCGGTGTCTGAAGCCTGAACGATATTGCTGACATCTGTCTTGACGTTGAAATCAGAACCGAGATAGATGTTGTTGCGATTTGTAACCAGAAAGAGCACGAGCCAGCCGAGGCAAAATCCGCCGACGGCCACAGCAAACAAGGGCGGCCGGTTTTTGCGCTTGATATACCAGCCCATCAAAAGGATCACCGCCAGCTCGAAGGTGGGTCCGCGGCGCGCCATCAGGAGGGCTCCTGCCAGCCATGGCAATCCGAAGATCGCGATCATCAGCCATGCCGGCAGACGTGGCCCCTTTGAAGACAGGACGAACACCGCAACGAGCAGGCCGATGAGGAGAAGAATGCTGCCGTCGCGAATGTAACCACTATCGTCCCAGCCCCCCGTGTAGGAGGTGCTATATGCATTCACAAAGCCGCCCACGTTGATGATGGTGATGGCCCAGCACATAAATCCAATCGCGCCGGCAACACTGCCGCCCACCAACAGGCGCTGCAGCGTTCTCTCCGGGAGAGCTTGACCTGCCTGCGGCTTCGGGGCACGCGCACGTACTCCGGTAGCCAGACAGCAGACAACAAAGGCAGCTACAGCAACAAGATTCAGCGAAGCGACAAAGACAAGCTGATCGCTGTCGAAGAATCGGTCGAGCCCGTTGTTGGTGTAGAGCTTCCAGGGCATCCATCCATACAGGAATGCAAACATGGGACCGATGAACACCAGCGGATGGAAGACATCACGACTGCCGTCGTAGGCGATTGCTGTTCCTGCAAGCGCGACCACCGCAGCAGCGACGATAAGGATCGGGAACAACATCAGTCTCGGACCTCCATCGCCTGATCCGCGGCCATGAACTCCGCAACCGCGGCAGCTGTGTCCGCGCGGAACTGCTTCCACGTAAAGCGTTCTGCGCGCTGCCTGGCAAGGGTCGCCATCGAACGCAGTTCCTCACGATGCTGCGCCGCCCAGACGATCCGGCTGACCAGAAGATCACTGCGGCCTGGAGGCACCACGAATCCCTGGACGCCGTCTTCGATCAGGTCAGGAGCCGCCGTTGCTGTGGTGGAGAGGATCGGAAGACCGGAGGCAAGCGCCTCAAGCAGCACCTGCCCGAAGCCTTCAGCGATCGATGGGAGTACGAACAAATCCGCATCCTGGTAGGCCTGCACGAGTTCGTCTGCCGAGACCGAAGGACGCAACGTGACGGGGAGCGACCCGTTGCGAAGCTCTTCCGCACCATCCAGCACGCGCCCGCAGATTGTCAGGTGGACGAGCCCATGCGGGAGGTCCTGCAGGGCGCGAAGCAGATAACGCAGACCCTTTCGTTCGTTGATGCGGCCGACAAACAGAAGCCTCAAGGGTTCGGCGCTGCTGCGGGGCGGCCTGACCGCAGGGTGAAAGCGCACGCTGTCCACACCGTAGGGGATCACGCGGATTGCTTCGGGCGCGGCACCGTGTTCGATCAGGCTGTTTCGCGTAAAGCTTGAGGCAACGAGGAAGAAGCGCGCCATGCGTGTCTCTTGGACCAGGTGCTCGAAGTCCTGCTCCGGCAGCGAGAGCTCCCACTCAAGCGAGAGCGAAGCGGCAGACTCCGGATGCGTCGTCATCTCGTCCTTGAGGATGCGTCGCATGGTCGCAGGGTGCGGATGCATTTGAAAGAGGACATCGCGACGGCCAAGTGCCTGGAACCCATCAAATCCGTAGTAGCTATAGCTCACCAGGTAGCTGCCGGAGCGCTTTGCCAGACGTCCTGCTGTTCTACCCAGGCGCGCATCGGATGCTCGGGTAAGCCACCGCCGGAATCGATAGGGAAGAGTTGATGCCTTATCGAGAAGCAATCCTCCCACACCATTCAGTACACTCATTGTTACAAGTTCTGAAGCAAGCCCTTTTACACTGCGCGCCTGCAGCTTGCGTTGCACGCCCGCGGGAAGAGCGCGACCAATCAGCCGCGACCACTTTTGCTCTGGCAACCACACGAAGTCCGTAACCAGCGCCTGCAACAGGCCCGCCTCTGCGAGGCCCAGTGCAAGCTGATACGAATCGCGCGCGCCTGCATGGACCACCACCGCCCGCGCGACCTTCGCCCGTGGTGCAGGCGATGCTGTGAGGCTATGCCCACTCGCCAATAGCGAAGACGTTTCAGTGAGCTCCTGATCCTGTTGAGGCATCTGCAGCGTCGTCATCGGCTCCGCCATCCCTTCCAGCGTGACTGCACGAAGGACCGTGCGCTGGTCTGCGCCGAGGCTGCAAGCGCCTGTAACTTTGCAAAAGAGGTGAGCCAGGAGTACCTGCGTGCCATCAGGTGAAATCCGAAACAGCAGACGAGGATGATCGACAACATGGCAGTGCTAATCAGCAAGGCAAGCTGAGGCCTTTGTTCGCGGACGATGCTGAGCAGCGATAACACAGCCACGCCGCAGGTACTGAGGATGAACAAAGGGACCAGGCCTGCTGGCACGCGGTCCTTACGCGCGAGGATGATCAGGGTCAGGATGGCGGAGACGACGTGTGCCAGGAAGAAGACTGCCATGGCACCCGCCGCGCCGCCCCAGTGCAGCATGAGCAGCGTTCCACCCGCCGCTGTCATCAGCGCCCAGAACGTGTTGATGGCTGCGACGGACCGGATCGACACCACGCTGACCCTCGCCGAGGGTGGTGCGTTGCCCATCTGTAGAACTGCTGTCGACATGCCGATGGCACCGGCAACACCGGCCTCCGCGTAGCGAGGTCCGTACATGATGTGTAAAGCCCACGGCGCTACAAGAACCCCAATCGAAGCCAGCACGAACGCAACGCTGGTCGAAGCAAAGGTGCAAAGCGCCATGACGCGTTGCGGCACTCCAGCCTGCTCTTTATCTTCCGAAGCCATCACAGCATAGCTGCCTTCGGTAAGCAGAGCAGGAACAATTCCTGTAAGGTTCCGCAGCTGACTCGCAATCGCGAAGAAGCCCATCTGGACCAGGGTTGTATCTCCGCGTGCAACCAGCGCCGTAATCCACCAGCCTGCAAGGTTTGCACTCAGCAAGCCGGACAGCTGGATGAAACCGAATCCCCACACCTCACGAAGCATCGTCCTGAAGCGCACCAGGGGAACGCCACCGCTGGCGAGCAGTCCCAGCGGCCTGGCAAGCAGAAGGCATACCAGCACAGCGCCCAGCGTGATCGTGCCGTGCGCGGCGACCATGTGCGCCGGGATCTTTGCCAAAGCCATCGCCGGCAGCACGGCGATCATCCCGATGCCCACCAGCAAGGAGAGCAGGGCCAGGGCAGCAAGCCGCCGCTGTCCTACGAAGAAGCCACGCGCGCACTCAAGCAGAAGCATGCCGACGGCTGAGAGTGACGCCCAGCGCAGCAGCCCGGTCAGGCTTTCCTTATGGAGGACGTGAGCGATCGGTGCCGCCCCGAAGTAAAGCACCGACGCCGCCACCGCAGCGGAGGCGAGTGAGACGAACGCGAGCACACGCGCAAACGTAGCGTAGTTGCCGCTGTCGTAAGGATACTTTCCAGAAAAGCGTGTGGCCGTTGCGCCGATCCCGCCAGCCGCATACGTGGAGATGTTGTTCGCGGTGCTGATGCCCACCGAGTAAGCACCGAACACCGAAGCGCCCGCGAAGCGTGCCGCCATGATGTTCGCGGCGAATGTAGCGCCGCGCTCGATCATTACCGCTGCGCCGAGAGTCGAGGTGCCACTGACGATATGACGAGTGACCTCGCTCGACAACTCGCTGCTGACCGGGACCTGCGGAACTGCAGCCGGATCAAGGAGAAGAGTTTCCTCGGTCGTCTCCTCTCCCACCACCGAGCCGATCATGATGAGACACCCGCATGCTCTTCGACAGCATCACGCTGGTAGGCCGAGTAGGAAGCATAGTAGCCATACTTGCCTGCATCGCGCGGGTTGAAGTCATTCAGGATGGTGCCAACCACGTGCACCTGGTCGCGCGCCAGCATAGTGCGCGCCGTCAGTGCGTCCTCTCTCGAGGTCACACCGGAGCGGAACACCAGGATCGTGCCTTCGACATCCCGCGCCATCAGCCTTGCATCCGCCATGTGCAGCATGGGCGGCGTATCGACCAGCACGACGTCGAACTCCTTGACGACATCGGCCATCAGCTCGCTGAATCTTCCTGTGTGCAGCAACTCCACGGTGGTCGAGGTGCCTGCTCCTGCAGTGACCACGGAGAGATGATCAAAGCTCGTCTTCTGATACAGATCGGACGCGGGAAGCCCGTCGCCCTCAAGAATCTGGCGCAGGCCAACCTTGTTCGATACCGAAAATGCCTTGTGCAGACTTGGCTTGCGAAGATCGCCATCGATCAGCAGCACGCGGAGCTTCGCCTTGCTGAGCGCAATGCCGATGTTGCACGTGATGGTGGTCTTGCCTTCGCCTGCACTCGGTGAAGAGATCAGGTAGCTCTTCAGATTGGTCTTGTGGTCGGCGTTCAGGATCGAGATGCTTGCGTTGCGATAGGCCTCGGCAACCAGCGACAGATCATCCTCCCAGCGAGCGGCATGCAGCGTCTCCTGCGAATCGAGCGCCAGCAGAGCGCGGGAGCTGCCGCCGCGTGCTGCCCTGCGCGCGTTGATGGTGGACCCGATCGCAAGCGGCGATGGAATGACGCCAAGCTCATGGGTATGCAGCAGGTGCTCACTGTCGCCGGGCAGGCGAAGCAGGTTCGACGTCCGATCTTTGAACAGCGCCACGGCAACTCCGCCGAACCCGCCGAAGAAGAAGGCGGCAAGGATGGTGCTCAGGCGCTGGGGTAAGGCCGAAAGCTTGGGAGTCTTGGCCGCATCCACAACACGAATGGTTGACGCCGGCATCGCGGAGGCGAAGCCCGCCTCCTTTGCCTTCTGCAGCAGCGTTTGATAAAGCTGCTGCTCCGACTCCACCTCGCGCCGAAGCAGATCAACGCCCGAGCTCTTCTGCAGGCTCGAAGAGACCTTTCCTTCAAGCGCGTTGTACGTAGCGGTCAGCAGCACTTCACGGTGCTTGGCCGAGTCATACTGCGTCTTCAGCTTCTCGTCGCTTTCAAGAACCTCTTTGTCCAGGTTCGCCTGCACCTGGCGGATCTGCGAACGCAGGTGAATCACCTTCGGGTTGGCCTCGGTAAGGCCGGGAACGAGCGCTGCCAGCTGGGTCTGTAGATCGGTGAGGCGCACTTTATCCGCCGCGTACGCCGCAGACTCGTTCGAAACAGGACCTTCGTTGGCGATGTCCTTGCGGACTGAAAGCTGTGCCTCTGCTTCCATCCTTGCCGCCTGCGCCCTCACCACCTCGGCCTGCATGGAGCGCAATGCATCTTCACCCACTCCACTCGCGTGCTGGCTCAGGATCAATCCATCTCCGCCTGTCGCCGAGATCAGACGCTGCTGCGACTCCTCAGCCTTCTGCCGCACATCCGCTGCCTGGCGGACGAGCCAGTCGCTGATGCGTTTGGCCTGATCGCCGCGGCTCTCAAGATCCACCACCCTGAACTGCTCGGTAAGCGTGTTGCAGAAGTTCGCAGCGAACTTCGGATCCCAGGAATCGCAGCTGATCTCTACCAGCTGGGTGATGCCCAGCGGCTTGATCTTCACCCCGGCCGCGGTCTCGGCGAGCAGCTCGTCATAAGGAATCGGCTTGGTGCCTCCAAGATGCGCGAAGCGCAGGGCGCGCGAGAGCAGATCGTTTCGGAGAATAAAGTCTGGATGAGGTTCCTCAGACATACGGAGCTCAACCCGGTCGCGCAGGGAGTCACTCTCGAGCAGCTTGATCTGGGTCTGGACCAGCGTGTCGCTCGGCGTTGCCGCGGTCGCGTCCACCGTATGCAGGTTCATGAAGTCGGAGTTCACACTCTGAATATCAAGCGAGGTGCGGGTACGGTAGGTAGGCTGGGTGGCAAGGTGCGCCAGGAAGCCAAGCAACGCGAAGCCAAGCGCCATGACGATGATCAGCCGGCTGTGTCTTGCGAGCGAACGGTAGTACTCCTCAACCAGGCTCGTGCGCATCTCTCCGCGGCCGTGCAGCGGTTCCCAACGCGAGAGCTCATCCATGCCGGATTGCAGCTCCCACTTATTCTTCTCGCTCTTCAAGGTAAGCCTCTCCGTCACATCGTTCAGTGCGTCACTGCAGTTGTTAAAGGGCCGGTACGGGCGAACAATGACTTCCTGCTCTACCGGTAGATCAGCACACCAGTCGCCACCTGCAGGGCAATCTCAGCGGCGCGCTTGGCACCCGCTTCCGCCGTGCTGTGGGGGATGTAGAGAATGTCCTGGGCAAACAAGCTGGGGTCCGGGACCTTCCCTGAAAAAATTGCCGGAATATCCACCGGGATCTGAATCGGTTTGCCATCTCCGGTTGGCGACGGCCGCAGAATGCGTGCGCTCTTCGCGGCATTGTTGGTCGTCAGACCCTCAGCCAGCGATACCGCCTGGATCACGGTCATACTCGAGCGGGACGAGATCGGATAGCCACCCGACCGGTGAACATCGCCAACCACGTAGATCAGCGCAGCCTTCGGAATGGAAACAATATCGCCCGGTCGCAGCAGGATGTTATCCGCCGGTTGAGCCGAAACCATCAGATCATCGAGCGAAATGGAAGCGATGGAGACGGTCCCACCTTTATCCTGCGTTTCGGTTGCAACGGGCAGCCGGCCTGCACTCAGCGCACGCGTCACGATGACCTTTGGGCCCGCATCCGGCTTCGTGCCGCCAGCCTCGGAGATCGCCTGAAGAAGGGTGGTCGGGCCGGTCAGTTCGCGCACCCCGGGCGAGTTCACCTCACCAACGATCGAAACCTTGCTGCTGTTATTGGTCAGCAGGTTCACCGTCACCTTCGGCGTCTCCACATACTTCGCGAGCCGGGTTCGCAGGTCCGCCCTGAACTCCTCGAGACTTTGCTTGCCTGCCTGAACCCTGCCGATCAGCGGCAGGTCCAGCATCCCGTCAGGATCAATGCGAACTGTCTTGTCAGCGTATTCATCAAGATCCACCACGTGGATGTTCAGCTGGTCGCCGGCGCTAAGAATATAGCCGCCTTCAGGTGCCCTGGTCAGCAGCTGGGGGCCGCTTGTCGCGGGCTGTTGCGACAGCAGAGGAGCCGATAGCATACCGGCCAGCATGAATCCCACAGCGAGGCGTTCGAGCGACGAAAACGTCAGCTTACGATGACTCATAAAACAGTTACGCTCCAGATTCTCCATCAGATGTTTGGTCTCGATTTGACGAGCTGAGCCCCGGGCAACGACCTGAGGTGCTAGGCAACGTTTCGCGCAGAGTGGTTCGACAAGGGCAGAAAGCCGCAGGTCAGTCGCGCAACCTGTGAATGGAGCTCAGCTCCAGACCGGAAGTCGCTTTGTATTTACAGCAGGCACGTGCCAACAGCGTTGAACGACCCGGTGTTCTTCAGCGCGCGATGTGTTCGATCGTCGGGAGAGCACCAGTCTCCAGTCCTGCCCCGAGGTACACATGCGGCGGCTTTGTCCCCTGCCGGCGAGGCCCAGCCTTGGAGAATCGAGGCTTCCCTCGAATCTTCCAATCAGCCAGTTCTCAGCTTTCCCGGAGGCACCACTCTGCGCGCATCTCCCAAAACCAAACCCAATATCCATGGAGCAACCACCAAGTCAGAAAGTTGTTACGTACTGCAAAGGTTCAACAATGTTTCATTCAGGTGCTGTTTCGAAGAAGAATACATCGTTTGAGATCGTGATCAACTTAATAATTGTCCAGCCTGTTCGTCGTATCTCACGTTCTCGAAGCGCACAATCTTCAGCACCAGTCTTGTAAAAGAAAGATGCAACATGCAGCCGGATGATGCCAGAGATGTTTGCAGGCAGCACGAACCTCAGGCACCTTGCGTTTGGTTACCTGAACTGATGTCAGCGCTTGTGGGTAACCTCAGAGAGCCCCGGACGCTGCACTGGAGAAGGCAGCTATGTCGGGAATGGCAGCTACGCCGGAGAAGGCTCTGGCTCGCTTACCGCAACGCGGCGCCTCGTACTCATCAGATATCGGGTAACAGGCAGCTCGACGTACCGGTAGCCAGGCAGTGTAAGCAGGATGGTGATGAGAGTGCCGACCACGACAGACACGTCCGCCGGCAGCCAGCCCGGCAGAACATGCAGTTTGACCAGCGACGCATAGCCGGCGACGGGAAGAAAGTGGCCCAGATAGATGCTGTAGGACGCATCACCAACGTAACCGAGCCCACGCTCGAAGGGCCAGTCCGCGGAGCAAACCGCTGCGAGGACCAGACCGAATGACGGCACGCCCCATACGAGCGAGCGCAGGCTGTCCGGCGTGCCCCAGTGCGTGCTCGCAAGCAGCGACAGGAGACACAACCCGGGCAGCACTCTCCTCACAAGTAGACGCAGGGAGAGACTCCGCTCGAGCCGCGAGTGCAAGACGCCGAATGTTACCGCCACCAGCATACCCAACAGAAATTCAAGCAGCAGCCGGCTCCCGAGCAGGTACTGCAGGGAGGTCCCGGCCGGAAGAACAAAGCTTACCGCCATGCACAGCAGAAGCAGCGCGCCGACAACTGAAACGCGTCTCGCAGCGGGTACGGTCGCGATCGCGCAGGCAAACAAGACGTAGAACAGCATCTCGAACGACAGCGTCCAACCCTGGTCGAGAACCGGGTGAAAGCTGCTTCCATTGGCCACCGGCCAGAGCAGGTAGGAGCCCAGCACATAAATCGGCCTGTACTCCGCGTGCCGGAAGAGCACGCCACTCTTCCATAGCAGCAGAACCAGCGTCGTTCCGATCCAGTAAAGCGGATAGATCCTCTTCGAGCGTCGCACCAGGAAGGATCGTGCAGACTCCAGTCCACCAAGGTTCTCGGTGGTGTACATCATGATGAAGCCGGAGATCACAAAGAACAGATCCACACCACACGCGCATAGCTGCCCGATGCCACTGTGGTTGAGCCAGGAGTTGCGCTGACCGTAGACCGCGTCGGCACCCACGAAGTGGTGCAGAACGACCAGCGACGCCGCCACGCCACGCAGCGCCTGCAGTCCAACCAGCTTCTGTTTGCCGGCTTGCGCGACACTCCGGGTGGGCTCAGACAAGGTGCCTCCTGGTCTTGTTTGCCAACGTTACAGCGTGCTCCGCCATTTCGCTATAGATAAATGTGCGGCCAGGCGTTACAAACGTGGCATGAAGAGCAGCCAGCGGCGTGCGCGCTCCGTCCCCTGCACCCGTGCCGGTACTACGACTTAAGTTGGTTTGTCATAACGCTTAGGACGTTGAACCATGGGACTTCGAAGGCTGGTCGACGTGGTATCTCGGGAGCACGCCATCGACCCGGGCAGCCGGGGATGTTGCAGCAGGCACGTAGCTCACGCATCAAGCGCATCAGGCGCATCAGGCGCATTTCGAATCGGGAAGGTATTCAGCCATGAATGGGAAGTGCAGGTTCCTCGCAACATCGGCTGGCGCCAGGCTCCGAACCTGCCTGCGCCTGTTCGCCGTTGTGCTTGGACTTTGCCTTCCTGCATCCGCCCAACGTCAGCTCTTCCACGCCTACGGCGCCGCCGATGGCCTCAACAACCTCAACGTGCGTTGCCTCTTCCAGGATCAGACCGGCTTTATCTGGGTCGGCACAGATAACGGACTCTTCCGCTACGACGGCGGCCACTTTCGCAGCTACGGCCACGCCGACGGCCTGTCGGACACCGAGATCCTCGCCATTGCACAATCTCCCGACGGGCGCCTCTGGGTCGGCACCAACAGCGGATTGAGCGTCCTTGTGCGGGATAAGTTCAAGACCATTGATCTCGGCGATCCAGCGACCGTGCGCAGCGTCGGCTTTGACTCGGCCGGTGTCATGTACCTCAGCCACGAAGACGACATCGAGCGCGGCTCGCCGGACACATCGGGCGCCTACAACTTCAGCGTGATGGCGACCGGGGCCGTCAGCAGCCTCTCGGTCGGTCAGGACGAGGTCTACTTCGGCAAAGATGCAGATCTCTGGCGGCTTCGCGGCGAGACAGCAGAACGTGTCGGCGGCCGACTCGGTCTGCCCTCCGACCACTGGGGCTCGACCCTCCTCGACACCCTCGGCAACCGCTGGGTACGCAGCGCCTCAAGGCTGTATGAACTGCCGCACGGGCAGTCCCGGTTCATCGATCGCTCAAGCGGAGTGCCGCGCAGCAGCGACACCCGCCTCTACGCCGACCGGCACGGCAATATCTTCATCCCCACGCTGGCCGGCATCCTCAGCGTGAACGAAACACACCGCACCCTGCTCGACGTGCAGCATGGGCTGCCCGCGTACCCCTCAGGGCCGATGCTCATCGATCGCGAAGACCTGCTCTGGGTCGGTACGGAGGGCGCGGGACTGGTAAGACGCCTGGGTCACGGGGAATGGTCCGCCTGGACCGAAAACGATGGCCTCGTGCGCAATGGTGTGTGGTCCGTCGCCTCCGACCGTGCCGGCGGCGTGTGGGTAGGCACTGATGGAGGTCTCACGATCTTCGATCGATCCGGGCAGCGTAAGCGCTCGTGGACCAGCCACACCGGCCTCACCGGGGATCGTGTTGTCTCCCTGCTTCGCACCCCGGATGAGCACTTCTACGCAGGCACCGATGCGGGTGCCATCAGCGAGTTCTCTCCCGGGGGAGATCTGCTGACGACCTATCGCACGCCCTCCACCGCCCTCGGTGACCGGATCGATGCGATGGCCGTCGACCACGAGGCCCGCTTATGGGCAGTCGGACCCGGCGGCTGCTTCCGCAGCACGCCCGTCGGCGCCGGTAAACGTCTGCTCTTCGAACATATGACGGTTCGCGGCATCTCCGACCAGTCCGCCTTCCGGTCCGTGGCGGTCAGCGATGACGACACCGTCTGGGTCGCTTCCAATCGCGGTCTGCATCGCTTCCAGAACGGGGCCTGGAAGACCTATACCCAGCGGGATGGGCTCCGCTCGCAAAACCTCGGCGTCGTGACCCAGACCAGCGACGGCCTCGCCATCGCCTACCGCGACGCGCTCGGCATGGCCCTGCTCAAGGAGAGCAATGCAGGCCTCAGCCTGCGGGATATCACCACCGCCGATGGCTTGCAGTCAGATGCCGTCTATGCCATCGCCACCGACCACAAGGGACGCATGTGGGTGGCTACCGACCGGGGAACCGATGTTCTCAAAGATGGCGTGTGGAGCCACTTCGGCAGCGAGAACGGCTTGATCTGGAACGACACCGATTCGCTCGCACTGCATGTGGACGCATCGGACAACGTCTGGATCGGCACCTCGGGCGGGCTGTCAAGGTACTCGCAGCCGGACTTCCCACCGACCGACAACTCCGCCCGCATCGTCCTGACCTCGATCGCAGGCGTCACCCAGCAATGGCAGCCCAGCGAAGAGCCGGTGCTGCCTTACGCCAGCCGCTCGATCACCATCCAGTACGCTGCGCTTACCTACGAAGCCGGATCGGCCCTCCGCTTCCGCTACCGTCTCAACGGCTTCGAACCCGACTGGAACGAGACCACGGAGCGCAGCGTGCACTTCGCGGCGCTGCCTGCCGGCCGCTACACCTTCGAGGTGGAGTATGCGACCGGCAACAACACCTGGAGCGATGTGCCGGCACGCTTCGCCTTCACCATCAGCAAGCCCTGGTGGGCCCGTTGGTGGTTCATCGGATCCTGCGTGATCGCCCTCGTCATGGCGGGCGGCGCCCTCACCCGCATCCGTCTCCGGCGGCTCGAAGCGCAGAAGAAGGAGCTTGAGCACCAGGTCGCCGACCGCACTGCGGAGCTCGTCACCAGCCACCGGCAGCTTGAAGAGATCGCCTACTTCGACATGCTGACCTCAACCCCGAACCGCCGCATGTTCGTCGAAGAGTTCCGCAAGCGCGCCTCGGCTGGTCATGGGGCGCAGGCGTTCACCCTGCTCCTCATCGACCTTGACCACTTCAAGAACATCAATGACACCTTTGGTCACGATGCCGGCGACCTCGTCCTGATGGCCGCCGCTGCCCGGCTCCGGTCGCGCGTGCAGCACAATGACTTCGTAGCCAGGCTGGGCGGAGACGAATTCGCCGTCCTTCTGTTCTCCGCCACCACGGAGGCGGAGATCGAAGAAACTTGCCGGCAGATACTGGCTGCGCTTTCGACACCCATCGTTCATCACGACGCGTTGCTCAAGGTGGGCTGCAGCATCGGCATCGCACAGTTCCCGAAAGACGCAGAAAGCCAGGAAAGCCTCTACAAAGCCGCCGACCTGGCGCTCTACCAGGCCAAGCATGCCAGCCGGAACACCTTCTGCTGGCACAGCCAGAAGGTGCAAGATGTGGCGCCTGTTGCGCCAAACGAGATCACCTGCCCGGCCTAGGGCGAGACGATCAAAGGCTCAAGGGGCAACGTGCGACCCTGCCGAAGACTTCATGACCCACTCGTAAAGCTGTGCCGTCTCCTCATCGAAGCAGCAGAACACCACCTTCTTCAGGGGTGGCGCCACATGCGACCGCACGGTTTCTAACGCGATCCTCGCCGCACGATCTTTCGGAAAGCCATAGACCCCCGTGCTGATCGCCGGAAAGGCGATCGAATCAACCAGGTGTTCCGCGGCAAGCGCCAGGCAAGCCCGGTAGCAACCCGCCAGCAGCGCGTCCTCGTTATGCCTGCCGTCACGCCACACTGGACCTACCGCATGGAAGACCCAGCGCGCCGGCAGCATGAACCCGGGCGTCGCCTTCGCGAGCCCCGTGCTACAGCCATGGAGCTTCCGGCAGGCCGCCAGCAGCTCCGGACCAGCCGCACGATGGATCGCACCGTCTACCCCTCCGCCGCCCAGCAGCGAGGTGTTCGCCGCGTTGACGATCGCATCCACCGCAAGCCGCGTAATGTCTCCTCGCACCACCTCGATCTCAATCACAGTCCGCAAGCGCGCGCCCCTCTTCCTCACCAGTAGATGCATCCCGGCCGCAGTGCAGCAGAAGCCCGTTTGAGCGAGTGTTCACGTAAAATTCATCTTCTCTTCTTCTGCCAAGTCTACTTTGGGACAAATCACACAATCCCACTTATGGTGAATAACCACATGGCAAGCCCCGCGATCGCTCCCAGCGGCTCTATCCTTGACGAAAAGCTGAAAAAATCGAGTCCCGGCAGGATAGGCGTCCTCATCTTTGGCGCCATGCTCATCGGCGGCGTCATCTACATCGGTAGCCGGCTCACCAAAGATCTTTCGGTGGTCCATAATGCCTCGGTGTTTCCGTTCGTCCTGCTGGGTCTTGCCCTCTTCATCGCGCTCGGCTTTGAGTTCGTGAACGGCTTTCATGACACCGCCAACGCCGTCGCCACCGTCATCTACACGC
>CAXTUS010000035.1:0-10554 GCA_964247475.1 uncultured Acidobacteriaceae bacterium
CGATAGCCGATGCCGCCGAAGCCGCGATATCCATAGCCTCCACGATAGCCGTAGCCGCCACGCCATCCATAGCCACCGCGGTACCAGGGGCCGGCACCGATAAAGAGGCCGTTGACGAAGTAGTTGGGGCCGTAATAACCGTACGGTGCGCACGCATAAGGGGCATAGCCGTAGTAGCCATACTCGCAAGCGGGCGCGGCATAGCCCCCGTAGTAGCCGGGGTATCCACCGCCAATGCCGATTCCGACCGAGACCTGCGCATGTGCCGGCGCCGCGAGGCCAAGCGGAAGAACCAAGATGCTAAGTAATGCGAGATACCTGAGATATTTCATGTTTCCCCTCCCCGAGCGAACGCCATCCGATAGATGCGGCACCTGGCGTTCAGAGCGACCTTTCCCGGTCATCCCGGCTCAATCGTCTGCATATAAGAACGCCATTACGAGACGAAAGTTGCGCGAAGTTCCTGGTGCCCATGCAGAAGCTCCCATCACTTCAACGAAGACCGCCGAGTGCCGCCCGCCCGGGCGTGGGTCTCCTTGCTTCATCCATAATCGGAAGATGGAGTTGGAAGCTCGAACCAATGTACTCGGACCTTTGTACGGCGGCAGCTTCTCGACGGACGCGCCCATGCTGCTGCCGTACGTTCTGCCTGGAGAGATCATCAACCGATCATCAGGCGAAATCCTTACGCCCTCGGCCCACCGGGTACCGCCTGAGTGCGCCCATTTCGGCACCTGCGGTGGCTGCCACTACCAGCATGCCGACTATGCGGCGCAGCTGGAGATGAAGCAGACCATACTTGCGCAACTGCTCGCCGACGCGGGCCTGACCGAACCCCCCGCGACGGAAGTTGCCGCCGGCGAGCCCTACCAGTATCGCAACCGTATCCGGGTGCGCATCGAAGCAGACGCGCAGGGCGTTCTTCGCTATGGCTACAACCTGCGCGCGAGCAACGCGTTCCTGCCGATCCTCATGTGTTCGATAGCAGCGCCCCTCCTGACACGTGCCGCCGGCGCCATCTCAGAGCTCGCGAGCGCCGACGCGCTGGTCAGGCGCTGGCTGATGCTGACTGCAGAGCTTGAGCTCTTCTGCACACCGGACGAGTCAAAGCTCCAGCTGCAATTCTTCCTTCGGTCAGCCGATGGCGGCAGGCGCGAAACGTCCAGCTTCACCCGCCTGTGCGAGCGCCTGCAGGGTGCCGTCCCTGAACTCGTCGGAGCCGGGGCGTCGCTCGATCCTGACCTGAATCGGCGTGCACGCAGGCTTTGGCAAGGACCTGCGTGGGGTGCAGACGGCCTCAACTATCCCGTAATGAACCTCGAAGATCCCACCTCGCAGCGAAAGTACTGGCTGCCGCGTGGCGCCTTCTTCCAGGTCAACCGCTTCCTGGTTGAGCGGCTCGTGCACCTGGTTACCGCGGGACAATCCGGCGAACTTGCCTGGGATCTATTTGCCGGCGTCGGCCTTTTTACCCGCGCACTCGCGGAACGCTTCACCCAGGTGGTCGCCGTTGAAGGGTCCGCCGCCGCCATGAGCAGTCTTGAAGCCTGTGCCCGCAGCCACGCCGGGATCTCACCTGTGCACGACACGACTCTGAGGTTCCTGCAGAGCAGAGAACATCAGCGCGATCGCCCCTCCCTGGTCGTACTCGATCCGCCACGTGCGGGACTTGGCGTAGAGGGAGCTGTGATCCTTGCACGGCTGAAGCCCAGGCATATCGTGTATGTCTCCTGCGATCCCACGACCCTGGCACGTGATCTTGCCGTCCTCTGTGCTGACTACAGGCTCACAGCGATGCACCTGATCGACCTGTTTCCGCAGACGTTTCACATCGAAACGATCGTGCATCTGGAGCTGCACAGTGCCGGCAAGGGACACTGAGAACCAGAATGGCACTCGAGGCTGTCGACTGACGTAATAAGTAGTGCAAGCCACGGCCTGGGGCCTGCGGCAGGGTATAGGCTCTCCTCACAACCTATGCCGGACCGCGTCTCTCCAGGGCAGCATATAGAGCGTCTTCGTTTTCGCCGTGTACCTCTCGCCGCAGCCGCGATGTGGTTCGCAGCCGGCATCCTGCTTGCGCGGTATACCCCCCACGCTCCAATCCAGCTCGTCGTGACCATCCTGATCCTCTCAGCCGGCGCCGTGATCGTGATGGAAAGCCGGCTCGCATGGATCCCCGTCGCGGCGCTTTGGGTGGCGCTCGGCGTCTGCGCCGCGGAGTGGCAGCCCATGCCAGCCAATCAGGCAGCACTGCTTGCAAATGCAGATAATCTGAGCCGAACCGTTCGCGCCCGGATCACGCGCATCCACACTTCACCACCCGTCAGGGAGACGATTGACGTCGATGCGCAGCCCCCATGGGAGGCAGCCGAAGACACCAGCCAGCAACGTGGTCAGCCCCTGATCATCGACCTTGCCACCGAACAGGTCGAAGCCGTCACACCTGACCTCAGCACCATGGTTCCAGTTATGGGGGGCATCCGTGTTTCGGTATTTGCCTCTCCAAGAGCAATTCAGGCGCAGGACCACTTCGCACCCTTCTGCGGGGAGGAGATTAGTGTTCCGCTGCGCCTCAAAGTGCCGGATCGGTTTCGGACCCCTGGAGCCTTCGACTATGCGGGACTGCTCCTCGGCCAGGGAATCGCTGTTCGTTCCAACGTATCGGAAGACCTCATTAACCCCATCGGAGCTGCTGCCCCAGGCTTGCGTTGCCGGCTCTACGCCGCTCAGGCATGGGCCTCGGTTCGCTTGATACGCCTCGCGCAGGCTCCCGCCTCGCGCCGCCTCCCAACCTTCCTCCGGCTCTCTCAAGCAGACGCGCAGATGATCAACGCCATGCTCTTCGGGGATCGCAGCGGTCTCACGCACAGCCTGCGTACCGGCTTTGAACGCACCGGCACATTTCATCTCTTCGTTGTGTCAGGGCTGCATATCGGCCTGATGGCTGCGGGCCTGTACTGGCTGATCGCAAGGCTTCGAGCACCAGTCTGGCTGGCAACCTTCGCTACTATTTTGGGAACCGCAGCCTATGCCGCGCTGACTGGCTTCGGACAGCCCGCGCAGCGTGCCCTGACAATGAGTGCGGTATTCCTTGTCGCGCGCCTGCTTTCGCGTGATCGCGACTCCCTGAATGCCCTGGGTGCCGCCGTTCTCGCCATGCTTGTGCTCTCGCCTGCCAGCCTGTTCGACGCCAGCTTCCAGATGACCGCGCTCGTCATCCTGTCGATTGCCGGGATCGCCGTGCCGCTTAGTCGCCGCACTCCGGTTCGCTATGCATCGCTGATCGACCTCGTCTTCGAGCAACCGCGGACCACCCGAAACCCTCCAGCCGCCCAGCTTCTGCTCATGCTCGAGCTTTGGGGTGAGATGGTCGCTCGCATCCTTCCGCGGCGATGGAAGAAGCATACGCGTAAGCTGCCCGCAATCACCACGAAGGGAATGCTGATCGGGCTTGAACTAGCGTTGGTGAGCCTCATCGTCGAACTCATCATGGTTTTGCCCATGACGGTGTATTTTCATCGTCTTCCCATCTTTTCGGTACCCGCCAACATGCTCATCCTGCCGCTGATCGGCTTTCTTGTGCCCGCGGCCATCGTCACCTTCGCACTTTCCATGGTCAGCGTTCCACTCGCCACGGCTCCGGCAGCGTTCACCGCCCTCCTGCTGCACTCGATCACCTTCGCCATTCACCGGCTGAGCGGTCTGCGGGCGGCAGACACCCGCATTCCACCCCCGGTATGGTGGATCGCCGCTCTTGCTATCCTCGGCTGGTTCAGCTGCTGCTGGCTTGCCCGACGCAGCCGCTCGGGTGCGCTTGCGGTTGCTCTTGCACTGCCCGCGATCGCCGCCTGCATCCTGTGGCCCGAGCCCGCGGTCATGACCCCGGGTTCGCTTGAGATCACCGCCCTGGACGTTGGCCAGGGTGACTCCATCCTCGCGATCAATCCAGAGGGCGGATCCATGCTGGTCGACGCGGGTGGTCCGGTCGGCGCTCACGGGGCTGCCGAGAGCCTGTCTGCGTTCGACATCGGGGAGCAGGTCGTGGCGCCGTACCTCTGGTCGCGCAGAATCCGCCGGCTAGACGTCCTGGTGCTGTCGCACGCTCATACCGATCACATGGGTGGAATGCCTGCCATTCTTGAGGCAATGCACCCACGAGAACTCTGGGTCGGTATTGATCCGCCTTCGCCGCTCTACGACGCGCTTCTTGCACGGGCGGCGAATCTTGCGATCCCAGTCCGGCACCTGCACGCCGGTGACCACCAGCGTTGGGGAACGGTCGAGGTCACCACCCTTTCCCCCGCGCGCGACTACCAGAACCGGGTCGCCCCCAAGAACGATGACTCGCTGGTGTTCAGGTTCCAGCTTGGCAAAGCTTCCGTGCTGCTCGAAGGAGATGCGGAGCGGCCGAGTGAAGACACGATGCTGGCCGCCGGCCTGCTGCACCCCGTCACCCTGCTGAAGGTCGGACATCACGGCTCGCGGAGCTCTTCAACTCCGGAGTTCCTGGCTGCAGTCGAACCTCAGCAGGCGGTCATCAGCGTCGGCCGCAACAACACCTTCGGACACCCCCGCACGGAGGTCATCGAGCGGTTTGCCGCATCGCACACACGCCTCTTCCGTACTGACCTCTTCGGCCTGTCGAGCTTCCTGCTCACCCCGGATGGCCGCATACGCGCTGCGGAAATCTCACCTTGATCGCGCCCGGCTGGCAACCTGGCAAACCCGCTAAGATCGACAGATGCAAGTCGTCCAGGCTGTCTTCGGAGTCTTCCACCACTTCGAACTGGCTCATCAGCTGCATCAGCGCGGGCATCTGCGAAAGATCTACTCCACATGGCCATGGGCAAGGCTCAAGCGAGAAGGTCTGCCGCGACGCCTGGTCGATACCTTTCCGCTGATTCACACGGCGGATTACCTGCTAAACCGGACCGGTCTCTATCCAAGGCCGGCCTCGATCAGGATGAACCGGTGGAACGCACTTGCGTTCGATCAGTACACCCGCCATGCGCTCCCGCAGTGCGACGCTTTCATCGGCATCTCGGGAGCTGGCCTGCTCACCGGACAGCTTGTCCAGCAGCGCGGTGGCAGGTTTATCTGCGATCGCGGATCCACCCACCAGCGCTTCCAGGAGGAGATCGTGCGGGCGGAGTACGCGCGCTGGGCCATCCCGCTTCCTCCTGAAGCTCCGCGTGTAGCGGTTCGCGAGGAAGCGATCTACGCGCTTGCAGATGCGATCACCGTGCCCTCTTCCGTCGCGCTGCGCTCGTTTGTGCGGATGGGAGTGCCGGCGTCAAAGGTCCATGTCATTCCGTACGGGGTTCGTCTGGACCGGTTCAAACGTGTCCAGGCCCCTCCGTCCGACAGCTTCGAAGTATTGTTTGCAGGTCAGGTGGCCCTTCGCAAGGGAATACCCTCCCTGCTGCAGGCTTTTGCCCGTCTGGGACACCCTCGAAAACACCTCACCATCGTCGGCAGCATCCAGGACCACATGCGGCCGCTGCTCCGGAAGCTGCCCCTTGAGCATGTCACCCTGACAGGCTCCCTTGCCCAGAGCGATCTGATTCAACGTATGGGGCGCAGTCACGTACTGGTCTTGCCCTCGATTGAGGAAGGACTCGCCCTGGTGCAGGCGCAGGCCATGGCGTGCGAGTGCCCGGTGATTGCGACCGAGGCGACAGGCGCGGAAGATCTGTTCACCGACGGCATCGAGGGCTTCATCGTCAAGGATGGAGATCTCGATGCCCTGGCTGCACGCCTCGAACAGGTCGCCGGCGATCCCTTGTTGCAGCAGCGCCTCGCGGCCGCGGCTCTCGCCAGGGTGCAGCAGCTCGGAGGCTGGGATCTCTACGGCGAGCGCTGGGATCGCCTGTTGCATCAACTGACCGGCCTCACACCCGACTAACCGTCAAAAGGCAATACCTCGGATCAGACCAGGAGATGAGAACCTCTCAGGCGATCTACGTCGTATAGTGAGTGCAACTCTGGAGGTGGGCGTGCAGCGATCGAACGACGAAAACCTGGAAAGTTCCCCGGCAGTGCAGGATCGGGAAGAGGAAGCCAAGCTCATTCGCCGTATGCAGATGATGATGAACATGGTGATGCAAGTCATCGCGCAGGATGGATCCTTAACCATCGACGAAGCTTCGCAGATGATCGCCGATTCAAGAAAGGCTGCCTTGGCGATGTTTCCGGATAAGGAACTGGCTTACGAGATCATCTGGCGACCCCGCTTTCAAAGACTGATGCGCGAACGCTTCCGCATCATGTAATCGATGTACGAAGACGGCACACACACCCGGCTGCGGCGGTCCAGATCGTCCTCCCTGATCGGACAAACCTGTCTGGGTTCGGATGGCTGGGTCGGAGATCGCCCAGGCTGATCAGAGTACAGCTCAAACATCGATGCGTTTGCAGCAACGTGAGTGCATCCCGGTAAACCCTGGATGCTCCAAGCGTTGGCACCTTCATAAATAGCTGAAAACGGAGTTACCCACGGAAGGGATAGCTTGAGACGAGAGCCATCTCGGGCTCACGCTCAGCCGCATCTTGTCTTGTTGCGAAGAAACGTTCCACCGCGCCGAGGACCGCGTTCCCATCCCGGCTCTCGAAGATCTGACGCCGCAGCGTCGCTCCACCCGGAATGCCGTGGGTGAACCAGCTCGCGAACTGCTTCATCTTGCCCAGGGTCTCGCGCACGGCAGACTCCCGCGTTCGCGCTTTCTTCCTCTCGTCATCGCTGAGTTCGACACCCGGAACACCCAGCACAATGGGATGTTCGGCAAGTTCATCAAGCAGCATGCCAAAGTACGCGCGGATCATCTGGTGACGATCTTCGTCAGTCGCCACGTCGTACCGGCCGGTCGCCGTGTACTGCGCGATCTGGCGGAAGATCCAGGGATTGGCTGGCGCCGCGCGCCCGATCATCACAGCGTCGCAGCCCGTCTTCGCCGTCATGGCCGCCGCATCCTCGGGGGTCAGGATGTCGCCGTTTCCGATCACCGGAATGGTGACAGCATCTTTAACTGCGCCGATGTACTCCCAGCGAGCCTGGCCGGAGTATCCGTTTTCACGGGTGCGGGCGTGCAGCGCCACCGCATTCAGCCCGCAATCTTCTGCCATCCTGGCTAACGGTACACAGACGATGTTCTGATCGTTCCAGCCCATCCGGAACTTCACCGTAAAGGGGATGGAAACAGCCGCACGGACCCGCTTGAAGATCACCTCAATTAGCGGCAGGTCTCGCAGCAGTCCCGAACCCCCATTGCAGCTCACCACGCGCTTTGCAGGACAGCCCAGGTTCAGGTCAACCAGGTCAAAGCCGGCGTCCTGGCAGATTCTTGCGCTATCCGCCAGCGTCTCCGGATTCGACCCGAACAGCTGCGCCGAGATGGGGTGCTCATCGTCGTAATACGTCAGGTAGCGCTTCCGCTTGGTCTCCCGCATACGCGAAAGTCCATCTGCCGAGGTGAACTCGGTCATAATCAAACCGCAGCCGGACTGCTCGTTCGAGGTGGTCGCCTGCACATCGACTGCAGCACCACCGCGCAAACCCCCCGCAGCAGCGGGTGTAAACTTGCTGGCATTCTTGATAAAACGCCGGAATACCGTGTCCGTCACGCCGGCCATGGGTGCCAGAACGGTCGCTGGAGCAATCCGTACATCCCCGATGTGCAGCACCGCAGGCACCCGCGCTTCGGCAGGCATCTCGTTCCTCGCCGGATTGTCCCAATGCTTCTGCATGCTGCACTCTCACATGGAAAAGCCCCCGCACATCGCGGAGGCTTCTCCTGGTTACAAGACCACTGTTACTTGGTTGCGGCTTTGGCGGCATCGGACTGCGCGAACTTGCGACGAAAGCGGTCGACCCGTCCGGCAGTATCAATCAGCTTCTGCTTGCCGGTGAAGAACGGGTGGCAGGCGGAGCAGATTTCAAGCACAATGTCGCCCTTGTGCGTAGAGCGAGTCTCGAAGTTTGAGCCACACGCGCACTTGACGTTGATGTTGTTATAGCTGGGGTGAATCCCTTGCTTCGGCATGGTTGAATCCTTTACTGGGCCTGGCCGGCTTGCGGTTCGCTTGCGAACGGGTCGGTTCACCGTCACATCGAAGGGCCTGTCGCGCTACCGGCTCGCCACGCTGAGTGTGCCTCAGAAATCCGAGAACACGCTTTCCTCAGTCTACCTTTGATTCGCACAGTGAGCAATTGGATTCAGGCCTGTACGGACCGAAAGTGACACCTGAGTCCCTGCGATACTGGAAGGCATGGAAGACACAGCGCTCGCGATGGCTACCATCTGCCCCCTCTGCGAAGGTTCCGGGATGCGGATCATCGAACGTCCTGACGGCTCCCGCGCCGCGCGCGACTGCCAGTGCCAGGTTGAGCGCAGGGCTGCACGCGCAATCGCACGAACCCGGATACCAAGGCGGTATGAGCATTGTTCCCTTGAAAACTATGACCTCGACTTCGGTTCCGTCACCCGTTCGCTCAAGTACGCACACCTGAATGCGAGGAAGTTTGTCGAGGCGTTCCCGCTCGAAACCAACGGCTCCGGCCTTCTGCTCACGGGTTCGATCGGGGTCGGCAAGACGCATCTCGCGGTCGGCATCCTACAGGCGCTTGTGCTCGAACGCGGTGCCACCGGCCTATTTGTTGATTACAGGGAGCTTCTCAAGCAGATTCAGAACTCCTATAACCGGCAGGTGCAGACGACAGAGCTCGAGATCCTGGCCCCTGTCTTCGATGCCGAGGTGCTCGTCCTCGACGAACTCGGAGCGTCGAAACCGACAGATTGGGTGTGGGACACCGTCGCCCATATCCTGAACACCCGCTACAACGATCGCCGCACCACGATCATCACGACAAACTATGCGAATGCCGGGCCACTCGGCGGCCCGCAGCGGGAAGACGGTCGTAGCCCCCGAGAAGAATCCCTCGGGGACCGGATCGGGGAGCGCATGCGCAGCCGCCTTCAGGAGATGTGTGTCGTCGTCGAGATGCACGGCGTGGACTTCCGTCAGACCGTCAACCTGGCTCGCTTTGGTTAGCTGCCGGCCCGCTCCGCAGGATGCTCTTACCTGAGGAGGATAAAATCTCCACCATGGCTTCCACCCCATCGAGCCCGTCTGATCGTCGCGTCCCAACCTTCACCCCACCGGTTCAGAAGCGCCACTCGAACCCCCTCGTCGCCTGGGGTGTGGCAGGTGTCGTTGTGCTCATCCTGCTCTCCGGCGTTCTGCTGCTGACGCGGCATCAGCCGAGCCCGCCGACCGGTACCCTTCTGCCCCTCGATCCCTACGCGCCAAACCTCGTCTTCTCGCAGCTCGCCATGAGCGAATCGACGTCTCTGTCAGGCGGCAAGTCCACGTTCATCGACGGGCATGTGAAAAACACGGGCACACGAACGATCTCTGCGGCGAGCCTCCAGGTACTCTTTCCCGCCGACCAGCCGTCCCCGCAGGTCGAATCTCTCCCGCTGACCCTGGTCAGAACGCACGATCCTTACATCGATATAGAGCCGGTCAGCGCTGCGCCGATCTTTCCCGGCGAGGATCGCGAGTTTCGGCTGATCTTTGAAGACATAAGCCCGAACTGGAACCAGCAGATTCCCGAAATACATCTCACACGCGCCGTGAGCCGATAGCAGCCACGATTGCAATCCCACTTTGGTCTCAGTAGCTGTCAAAAGTTCCTGGTCCTACGGTCCTTTCTTCCTTCTCGCACCATTCCCGATGTGGGTAAACCTCGGCAAATGCTGCATTTACGAGATTTTGGATTTGGCAGGCGGCTTGCAACAGGACCTGGTATCAGAACGGAAGTGAAGTTCTGTCGCGAGTCCCCTGTACGAGATCGGGACCGCTGAGGAGGAAAACTTCAATGAAGACTCTCAGAACCCATCAGCTTCTTGGTGCAGCAGGTTTGTTCGTTGCTGGAGCACTTGGTTCCGCCGTGGCACAGACGACCCCCGCGCAGACCAGCACCACGCCCAGCGCGCAAACGGCTCCGGCCGCGCAGACATCGGGCTCGCAGGCAAATGGCTCCATGAGCCCGGACAACAACCAGTCCTACGCAACGGGCAAGCCGCTTGAAAACACGAACCATGAAGGCTTCTGGGGCCATGTAAATCCCCTCGCACGCAAAAAGTGGGTACACAGGCAGCTTGACCCGATCAAGGACCGCACCAACGAGCTTGATCAGCTGCAGTCGAAGAACGCTAATGACATCAAGGATGTTGACAGCCGGGCGACCGCTGGCATCGGCAAAGCGATGACCGCTGCCCAGGCCGCCGATGCACATGCTGCTGATGCCGCCGGCCGCGCAGATAAGGCAAATTCTGTCGCCGTAGCAGCGGATGGCAAGACCACCTCGCTGAACGGTACCGTTTCGAACCTCGACCAGTATTCTAAGGTCAGCTCCACCTCGGTGAACTTCCTGAAGGGCCGCACCACCCTCACCGCCAAGCAGAAGGCGGACCTGGATACCGTAGCCACCTCACTGGCGAACGAGAAGGGGTACATCGTAGAAGTTCAGGGTTATAGCCGGGCCGGTGT
>CAXTUS010000035.1:10654-26588 GCA_964247475.1 uncultured Acidobacteriaceae bacterium
CAGCGTCTACCGCTACGGATGAGGCACCGATCAAGAACGGGGTTCGCGTGACCGTTCTTCATAACAGCCTGGCAACGATGGGTAGCAGCTCGGCCTCAGGCTCAGGCGCTGCAGGCACCAGCGCTTCACCCACCAGCCCGGCACAGACCGGTGGAAGTTCGGCACCGTCTACCAGATAAGTTACTATCTAAAGATCGCGAGATGCCGCCCACCCACGAGCGTGTCCGCACCAACCTCTCCTAACCAGAGAGAACCAAGGCAGATTGGCCCCTCCGAAAGAGGGGCCCTTTTTTTTGCCGCCTCCCTGTGCCGGGGGCATTCTCATTTCAGAACAAACGCTTCGGCTTCTCGGCAGCTAAGCTCCGGAATCGTAGCCATCTCCTCAGACTGCACCCATGTCCGGGATCTTCACCGAGGAAAAACGGCCGCGTGCACTCTCAGCAGTTCTTCCAGCAGTCCCCGCAGCTTGTCCAGCCGCAAGGCATTTGCGCCGTCGCTCTTGGCTTTTGCGGGATCGTTATGAACCTCAAGAAAGATCCCGTCCACACCGGCAGCTACCGCGGCACGTGCCAGGACGGGGATGAACTCCGGCTGACCACCGCTTACACCGTTGCCAGCCGAAGGTGTCTGCACCGAGTGTGTTCCGTCGAACACAACAGGCGCGAACTCTCGCATGATGGGGAGCGACCGCATGTCCACCACCAGGTTGTTATAGCCAAAACTAGCGCCCCGCTCGCACAGGCTTACGCGGTCATTCCCGCTCTCACGTATCTTTGCCACCGCGTGCCGCATATCTGCCGGGGCGACAAACTGGCCTTTTTTCACGTTGATCGCACGCCCGGTCTCCGCCGCCGCAATCAGCAAATCCGTCTGCCGGCAAAGGAACGCGGGAATCTGAATGACAAGCTCCACATCGCCCAGGGCATCGGACAGGCGTGCGCAATCGTCCGGGGTGTGAACATCCGTCAGGACGGGAAGCCCTGTGTCGAGGGCGATCGCCCGGAGGATTCTTGCTCCTTCTGGCAGTCCCGGCCCGCGAAAGCTGCCCAGGGAAGTCCGGTTTGCCTTGTCGTAGCTTGCCTTGAAGAGGTAAGGCAGCTTCAGTTCGGACGCGATGCCAGAGATAGCCTCCGCCAACATGCGCGCATGGCTCTCACCCTCAAGGACACAAGGGCCCGCAATCAGAAACAACTCACCCCGGCCGACCGCGACTGGCCCGATCTCAAACGCTTGCTTCGTCGTCATCACTCCACCATTCAATCACGCCCGTCGCTCTACATGCCTCAGCGGCGACTTCTCAGGGACGAGGTGCAGGAGCGGACGGCCAGGTGGTCGCAACATGCAGCGCGATCCGGTCGAGGAAGTGTGTCCCGCCTCGAGCGCGTCCTCAGGCGCTGCTTGCGCGAAACGGATCGTACCGAGATGGTCAACGACGATCAGAAATGGGAAATCCTGCGCCGCGAACGTCTTCAGAACCTCAGGCTTCACAACCAGGGTCGGCGTGTGCAGCAGCAGTTCGGAAGCCGACTTCGGTGGCGCACCCGGAGCCGGCGGCTTCGTATCAGCCCCCATCGGCTTCATCTGGGCTGCCAACATGGCTGCCCTGTCCGGCGTCTTCTCAGCAAGCAGAGCGTATACCCGAATCCGCTGAGGCCCGAGTCGCCCAAGCACATCCCATAGGTCCGGCGTGATGCGGACACACAATGAGCACCAATCCGGAAAGAGCAGGAGCGCAGTTGCTTCGCCAAGGTCCGGGTTGATGTGCGGCTTCTCCTTCACATCCTGGAGCGAAAGCTCGTAGGTGATCCTGGGCAGCTTCTTCCCCAGCAGCAGGTACTGTGCACGCGCCGCAGCAATCGGGATGGCATCATCCGGGCCGGGCTCGTTGCCGCCTGCGGCCTCCACTCCCTCGCGCAGGGCAGCGTCGAGCAGGCGCACGGTAGTCTCCGCATCCTGAGGCTTGTTCGCGTACTGCTCGAGCGAGCCCTTTGTTAGACCCTCTTCAAAGAGCGTATGCCGCGGAAGCGAGGGACGCGCGGACTTCAGCTGCGCAAGCAGCAGCGGCTGACGCATGGCATGCACCGCCAGCGCCTCGTCGGTGTACTCAAGCTGAAGAAATGTCAGAGCCTCGTCTGAGACGGTATTCACCACCTCGTCATAAGGCACATCGGCAAGCATCGAGCGCTCGACCGCCATGATCTCAGTAACATCTTGCGCGTGCAGCTTCGACTCCAACTTGAATCCATATGCGGTTGAAAGCTGCGGCTTGGGCCTCAATTTGCCATCCGCGTCTCTCTCGTCTTGATCGATATAGAGGCCGGCTGCAGCGCCCATGACCTCCCATTTCTGGCCGAGCGAGCAGAGCTTGGCATAAGAGATCAGCTCTTCACCCTGAAATTGTCCTGGTTTCCGTTCCAGGCAGGCCGCTCCCGCGTTCTTCATGGCGACGGCGAATGCGGCTACCTCGCTCTCCGACCAGTTCGACATAGATTTGCGGGTTTGATCGAACGGTCGAAGTGAGTGCTGATAGGCAGCCTCTGGCGACAACTGAGTGGGGGAGGCCGTCTGCGCCAGCAGGGAAGGCGAGGCCAGGAGAAGAAAGAACACCCATGAATTTGAACGCACGTGTCCCGTCCGGGGTCTGTTATCGTTCGACAAGCCCAGCTTATCTCAAGCGGCGCTTCGCAAACATCCCGTCACTATCCTTCTACTTTTCTTTAGTCTCCGGCGTGGCTCTCAGGCTTTTGCCGATCGCTGCAAGCGCGAGCGTCATGAACGAAAGGCCGCGGCGTGAGTCTTCGCTGGTCGCGCGCCGGGCGAGCGCCCATAGCGAAGGCGGCTTAACCTCGGCGCGGTGCTGCCCGGTCGCGGTGGTGATCGACTTTGTCAGCTCATCGAGAGTCTCCGGATCAAACGCCATCAGAATCTTCGAAAGGGCGAGCAGATTCCGGATCGCCGCAATCCCGCCCGGCAGCTTGGCGTACTCCGCTACCTTTGACGCGATGATGTCGCGACCGCCAATCAATCCGTTGACCAGATCGAGTGTGCCGTTCGCATGTGCCGTCTTCAGAATGTCGTAGGCGACCAGCAGCGCCTCCGCATTCTCCAGGGGCGCGGCTTCTAACTGGCGCTCCAGTTCGAGCTTTGGGTCAACCTTTGGTTTGAAGCTAAGCGGATTCGCCATCAAGTCTCCTTACGACAGTTGCTGATGCATTGCGGGTGGCTCGCGCCGTGCAGGCGCCAGAAGAGTCCTAAACCGTCGTGCTCTTGATCTGCACGAGCTTGTCGCTCTCTCGCGTACCCGGCAGATGATATCCGGGCTGCGCCCACTTGCGTTCGATTTCGACCCCGCTCTGTGGCTGCCTCGTTCCATAACGGAAGTTCTTCAAAGGCAGAGGCGTCCTCCCTTCGCCCAGCACCGTCATCGAGACCGCTGTCTCCTTGAACGCCGGCGTGTGTGTAGCACGGTCGGTGTGGGAGCTGGTGAGCTTGTTGACCGGTTCTTCGACCGAGTTGAGCGTCATGTAAAGCTGTTTACCCTCCACCCTGTCAGACACCAGCACCTGTACCTTCACGCGGCCGTAGGCTGATGTCAGGTGGACATACGTCCCATCCTTCACGCCACGCTCTTTCGCAAGCTCCGGAGACACCTCAACGAAGTTTTCCGGTGTGATCTCCCGGATACCTGCCGTCCGGTAGGTCATGCTGCCCTGCTCGAAGTGCTCGAGCAGCCGTCCGTTGTTCAGGTGCAGATCGTAAACCGCGCTCGTCTCCTCCGACGGCGGCATATAGTCGATCGGATGAAACATTGCCTTTCCGTCCGGGAAAGGGAAGCCCTCGGTGAATAACAGCGGAGAGTCCGTTCCATCCGCATGCACCGGCCACTGCTGGCTCATGAAGCCCTCCAGCAGCTCGTACTTCACCCCGGCAAAGAGGGGCGTGAGCCTGGCCACCTCTTCCATGATCTCGGATGGATGGGTGTACTTCCACTTGCCACCCATCCGGTTGGCGATGAGCTGGATAATCTCCCAGTCAGCCTTGGACTCGCCAAGCGGTTCAAGCGCCTTGTAGATCCGCTGGATTCTGCGCTCCGTGCTGGTAAAGGTTCCATCCTTCTCAAGCGACGTAGCCGCCGGCAGAACCAGGTCCGCATACGCCGCCGTCTCCGAGAAGTTGATGTCCTGCACGATCAGGAAGTCGAGCTTACGCAGCGCCTCGCCGACGTAGCCCGCATTCGAATCGGAGGTGATGGTGTCCTCGCCTTTGATATAAAGCGCTTTCAGCTTGCCATCGAGGATGGCGTCGATCATCTGGTGATTGTCCTTGCCGGTCGTGGTCGGCAGGGTAACGCCCCAGTCGGCTTCGAATTTGGCACGAATCTCGGCGTCATCCACCTTCTGGTAGCCGGAGTAAACATTGGGCATCGATCCGAAGTCGCTCGCGCCCTGCACATTGTTGTGCCCGCGCAACGGGTATGCTCCCGCCCCGGGACGCATGTAGTTACCGGTCAGCAGCAGCAGATTCGAGATCGCCGTGGCTGTCTCTGAACCGCCACAGTGCTGGGTAACTCCCATTGCAAACAGGATGCAGACGCCATCCGCCGCCGCAATCTCGTTGGCCACGGTGACCATCGTTGCCGCCGGTACCCCGGTCACCTGCTCCGCGTACTCAAGCGTGTAGGGCTCAAGCGACTTCTTGAAATCGTCGAACTTGTTGACGTGCTTTTCGACGAAGTCGAGCCTTGCGAGATTGTGATCGAGGATGTACTTCGCCATGGCCGTCAGATAGACCGCATCGGTCGAGGGATTTGGACGGAAGAAGATATCGGCGCGCTCCGCCATCTCGTGCTTCCGAAGATCGGCAACAACCAGTCTCTGGCCCCTGAATTTATGCGACCGTTTTACGCGCGTCGCAAGCACCGGATGATTCTCAGCCGGATTTGCGCCGATGATGAATACCAGGCCCGCTTCCTCGATATCTGAGATGGACCCGGTGTCGCCTCCATAACCCACCGTCCGCTGCAGGCCGGTCGTCGCTGGATTCTGGCAATAGCGCGCGCAATTATCGATATTGTTCGTGCCAATCACCGCGCGTGCCAGCTTCTGCATCAGGTAGCTCTCTTCGTTCGTCGTCTTTGACGAAGCGATGAAGGCAAGCGCATCCGGGCCATGTTCCGCGCGAATCGACGTGAACTTCTCCTGGATGACATCGAGCGCCTTCTCCCACGAAACAGGCACGAACTCATCCCCTACGCGCAGCAGAGGTTGGGTCAGCCGGTCGTCTGCGTTTATATGTCCCCAGGCGAACTTGCCCTTGATGCACGTCGAAATGCCGTTCGCCGGACCGTGGGTCGGTTCGATCTTCAGGATGTGCCGGTCCCTGGTCCAGACCTCGAAGCTGCAGCCGACCGCGCAATAGGCGCAAACCGTCTTGGTCCGCTTCACGCGCTCATGGCGCATCTCCGCTTCCATCTCGCTCAGCGCGAGGATCGGCCCGTAGCCGATGGGCGGCTCAATCCCTTTCACCACCTCGATCATGTCATCAAGCGTCTTCGCCGGAATGTTGGTCAGGTACCCGGCATGGCCAATCATGGACTTTTCCATCAACGCGTTACACGGGCACACGGTAACGCAATGCCCACAGCTGACGCAGGATGAACCTTCGATCTTCTCGCCACCATCCCACAGCACGCGCGGATGGGCAGACTCCCAGTCGATCGTCAGCGTCTCGTTCACCTGCACGTTCTGGCAGGCCTCCACACAACGGCCACACAGAATGCACTGCTGCGGATCGTAGCGGTAGAAGGGGTTCGACATGTCCTTCTCGTATGGCTTCTCCCGATACGGCCGCGCCTGGTGTTTCACATCCAGCTGCGCGGTAACGTTATGAACCGTGCAGTTCTGGTTGTTGTTGTCGCACACCGTGCAGTACAGCATGTGGTTCTCAAGAATGCGATCGAACGCTTCACGCTGCGCCACATCCACATCGATGCCTTCGGTCTCGACCATCATCCCCGCCGTCAGCTGAGTGCCGCAAGCCCGCACCAGGCTGCCGTTCACCTTCACCATGCACGTGTCACAGGATTGAATAGGACCCATCTGGGCCAGGTAGCACACCTGGGGCACGGGATCGTTCTTCTGGGCGATCGCATCGCGATTCAGGGCCGAGATCAGAAGTTCACCGGCATGCGCCTCTACCGTGCGGCCATTTACCAGGATCGTTGTGTCGGGAGTGGTGTCAGCCGGGGTGTTCAGAAGCGTTTTGGTGGTAGCCATAAACTCCTTCGATGCAAGCGAGCCTGGCAGAGACAACCAAGCCGGGCAACGGGCTGTTCGTCCGATGGATGAGAACGCCGCAGAGCTCCCTCCAATCCTGGCCGAACCTCCCGTTTCAGGACGAGAGTTGAAGCTTGAGCACCTGACCGGCCGCTCGCAGACCCGATCGCAGGGCTGCATGCACAGTGCCCCAATGCCCGGTCAGGTCAGTGTGTTCGCCCGCGAAGAACAGGACACCCTCGACCGGCTCACTCATCGCTGCCGAGGCTTCCAATCCGCCAACCGGCACCCAGGAGTATGCCCCCAGGGCCAACCGGTCGCTGCGCCAGTCATGGGTATGGAACCCTCTCAACTCCTTCCGTACCTCAGCTTCCGGCAGCTCCATCGCCTGGGCCGCGGCGGCAATTGCGCGTTCCCGCAGGGCGGCCGCGGGCAGCCCGAGCAACTCTGTCGAGCGCGGACCGCCCACCCAACCCGTAAGACTTCGTTCTTCGTGAGGGTGAGCCGTCCACCAGACCCCGGGGACAGCCTCCGTATGGAGCAGAAAGCTCACGCCTTCATCCCAAAGTCTTCGCTTGAAGACCATCGTGAAGCGGCACACCTGGCCCATACGCATCCGGCTGGCCGCCTCCATCAAGTGCGTGACCGGCGGTTCGAACCTGACCACTCCGGCCTGCAGCACACCAAGCGGCAACGTCACCACGCAGGTCTTTGCCGGGTGCGCGTGCCCGCTCGAGGTGGTGACCTGGACCCCTCTTTCATCTCGCATGATGGCCTCGACGGACGCGCCAAACTCGATCCTGCCGCCGGCCTCGAGCAGTCTTCGCTCCAGGTAGACGGGAAGGCGATCATACCCCTCTACAACCCGCCACATCCGGTCGCCTTCGATCGCGTCCTCAGCTCTTTGCTGCACGCCCAGGGCTTTCACCGACGCCTCACGGGCGTCCGCCGCGTTGAATCCTTCCACATAGCCGGTCACCTGGGCACGCTCGGCCTCGCTCAAGTCGAGCCGCCCCACGTAGTCGGCAAAGGAACAATCCTCGCTGGCGAAGTCCTCCAAGCGCTCGAGCGTGTCGGGCTCTTCCTGATCGTCGCCGCCGACGAACTCGCCCGTTCTTTCATAGACGGCGAGCCCTGCTTCCTCAAGCAGCGACCAGAGCTCAGGCGGCCGGCCATGAACGAACTCCGCTCCCAGCTCAACCACAAGGTCGCCGTCGCGCACGGTGCGTATGCGGCCACCCACCCGTTCACTCGCCTCGAGTACGAGCACCTTCAGCCCAGCCTCCGCGAGTCGCCGGGCCGCTGCCAGGCCTGCCATCCCTGCGCCAATCACAACGACGTCTGTCATGAGGTCTTCGATGCATCGGCAACCACGACGCACTTGCGGCTGCGGTTGCATCGTATAAGCATGACCAACACAAGCAATCTTGGCTCCTCCGACCTCAACATCACGCCCATCGGCTTCGGCGCATGGGCCATCGGCGGCGGCGACTGGCAGTACGCCTGGGGCCCGCAGGACGACCAGGACTCCATCGCAGCCATTCAGCGCGCGCTTGAAGCCGGCATCAACTGGATCGACACCGCCGCCGTATACGGTCTCGGCCACTCCGAGGAGATCGTCGCCCGGGCCCTCGAAGGCTCAAGCCAGAAGCCCTACCTGTTCACCAAGTGCGGCATGGTGTGGGATGAATCGCGCAAGATCACCCAATCGTTGAAGCAGATCAAACGCGAGTGCGAGGACTCGCTCCGGCGCCTGCAGGTCGATGTCATCGATCTCTACCAGATTCACTGGCCGGTGCCGGATGCTGAAGTTGAAGAAGGCTGGACGGCCCTTGCGGAGCTCCAGGCGGAGGGCAAGATCCGCTTCCTCGGAGCCTCGAACTTCAACGTGGCCCAGCTGGAGCGCGCCATGAAGATCGCGACCGTCACCGCCCTCCAGCCGCCCTATTCCATGATCAATCGCAGCGTCGAGGCCGAGATCCTGCCTTTCTGCCTCGAGCACAAGATCGGCGTCATCAACTACGCGCCCATGCACTCCGGCATGCTCACCGGCGCCATGACCAAAGAGCGCGTTGCCGCGTTCCCGGAGAATGACTTCCGGCGTAACGCCAAGCAGTACCAGGAACCGCTGCTCTCGCGAAACCTCCAGGTTGCCGACCTGCTCGGGCAGATTGGAGCCCGTCACCAGGTCTCGGCGGGCGTCGTTGCCATTGCCTGGACGCTGCACCAACCGGCGGTAACGGCAGCGATCGTTGGCAGCCGCAGCGCAAAGCAGGTGGAAGGCACCCTTCCTGCGCTGACCTTCCGCCTCACCGACGGGGAGTACACCGAGATCAACCAGTTCCTGGCGGACCACCCGTAGAAGTTGGGTTCGAGAGAACAACAGCAAGTGCGTCCTTACCTTAGAAGGGCGCCACTTCGCGGGAGGGGAGTGCCGCGCGCAGAGCCTGAGCTCAACCTCAGCCTCTTGCGCGCACAGGCGTCCTTAATCCTGCGGATTGGTCGTCCTCACCCCGCGTAGGGGTCGTCCTTACCCCGCGTCCTGATCGCCATCCGCAATCAGGACGCGCCTGACTACTCTGCCTCTCCAAACTCCGCCGCTATAAGCTCCAGCCCAGCCTCCGCGGTGCCGATGCGGCCTTCCAGCTGCGCATCTTCGACAAATCTCAGGATCTTCTTGAAATCGGGCCCCGGCCGGTAGCCGGCTGCGATCAGCTCCTTACCCGTCACCAGCCAATGTGGCCTGGTCTCCGCTGGCTCGTCCCGTTCGTAAGCCTCCTTCGCAAACTGCCAAAGGCGCAGGTCGCCATGCGAGCTTTCGCAATCAGCCCGGTGCAGGGCCAGGTGCTCGTCAAACCTCGGCATGCGGATGAAGCGCTTCAGCGTCGACTCCTTCATCGATCTCACATCGCCAAATTGCATGTGGTGCCGGATCAGGGACACAATCTGCGCCTTTTCCTCGTTCGAAAAGCGCAGCCGCTCCAGCATCACCTCGGCGACGCGCACGCCAACCTCCACATGGCCGTTGAAGCGGATGCGGTCCCCCGGCTTCGCGGGGTCGGGCGGCTGAAAAGTCGCAGGCTTGCCTACGTCATGCAGCAAAAATCCCCAGGCCAACTCCGCAGAGCAGCCCGCCGGCAGGCGTTCCAGCAGCATCAGCGTGTGCACCCACACGTCGCCCTCGGGATGGTACTGCGGCGGCTGCGCCACGCCCTTCATGCGCGCGACCTCCGGCAGGACCTCTTCAAGCAGCCCCGAGGCGTCGAGCAACTCAAACGCCGCGCGCGCCCTGCCTTCGGTCAGCATGCGGGTCAGCTCGTCCCGTACTCGCTCCGCCGAGACCTGTCCGATTCCTGATGCGTGCTGGGTCATTGCCCGCAGCGTCCCGGGCTCGAGCGCAAACCCCAGCCGCGCCGCAAAGCGGACACCCCGCAGCATCCTCAGCTTGTCTTCCTCAAACCGAAGACCGGCGGCGCCGATGGTCCGTACCAGCCTGGCGTTCAGGTCGGCCTGCCCGCCCACCCAGTCGAGCACCGCCGCCTCCGGCACCCGAACCCAGCCGCCGGGTTCATCTACCAAGAAAGATGGGTCGAGCAGCATGCCGTTAATGGTGAAATCCCGCCGAACCACATCTTCTTCGGGCTCGCGCGAGAACTGCACGGCATCCGGCCGCCGGCCATCAAGGTAAGCGCCGTCATGCCGAAAGGTGGCAACCTCGACCGCAACTGCTTCGGTCTTCACCAGGATCACGCCGAAGTGCGCACCCACCGCAAACGTGCGGAACGGCTCACCGGCAAACACCTGCAGCACCTCGTCCGGTGTCGCACTGGTCGCGACATCGAAATCCTTGGCGGCGATCTCAAGCAGCATGTCTCTGACCGCGCCGCCGGCAAAGAACGCAGCAAACCCCGCCTGACGCAACGCCCCCGCCACCGTCCGGGCGCCCGTCAGCGCCACCGATCCTGCTAACCGGCAATCCATCACTCAAGCCTAACCGAGCGGCGACTCAGCCTGCAGTCGGGCCAGGGACGAACTGGAAGGGGGCTCAGAGCGACCTGCGCTCACATGGAAGAAGGAAGAGGCTAAAGCGCACTGATCCACGAAAGTACCGTGTGACCAGCCCAGACCAGGGGACCAGCCACCACCAGTAATCCCATCCAGCGTTCGCGCCGAGCGCGGGGAGCCGGCATCTGGAGCACCCTGCCCACGCTCTTCCTGCGTCCGGTCTCCGGTGCGGCGCCCTGGCTGTGCTGCTTGCCTGCCTTTCTGGGCACGGGAAGGCGGTCAGCGAGTGAAGGCTCGGATTTAACCAGGTAGAGCTTCGCAGAGCCGGCCCTATCCGTGGCGCGCCGGCCCATCATGCGCCGGTCTTCACGGCGCCGATCGTCCCCGCGCCAACCTTCACTACGCCGGTCGTCCCCGCGCCAACCTTCACTACACCGATCGTCCCCGCGCCAACCTTCACTACGCCGAGGCAATGCACGCCGTTCTCCAGACCGCCGATCCTCGTTTCGCCGGTCAATCCAAAGTGGCGACCCGGAGCTCGCATCGAGCACGTTCGTATGCTTCGGCGTCGCATCGTGCACTGCCTGGTTGTCTTCACACGGCAAGATCATGCTTTCAATCTAGGCAGCATCCAGGGCTCTCGGAATAGCACGAATGCCCATGCTGCTGACGCGCAGGATGTACGATTCAAAGGCTTACCGGTGTCGATCAGCCCGCAGCCCGCAGCCCGCCAACACAGCCAGGACCGCCTCACCCCCTACAATGAGGGAATGCCCACAGGCCTCATCCTTGGCATCGAGAGCAGCTGTGACGAAACTGCCGCCTCGGTCGTCCGTGCGGGCTCGGACGTGCTCTCAAACGTGATCGCGTCCCAGATCGACCTGCATGCCGCCTACGGAGGCGTCGTCCCGGAACTTGCCTCGCGCGAGCATCTGCGCAACATCGTTCCGGTCGTGCGCGAGGCCATTTCGCGAGCCGGGATCACTCTTCAGGATCTCGACGCGGTTGCCGTCACCGAAGGACCTGGGCTGGCTGGCGCGCTGCTGGTAGGTATTCTCTATGCCAAGGCACTCGCCTTCGGACTGGGTAAGCCGCTGATCGCCATCAACCATCTTGAAGGCCATATCCATGCTGTCCTGATGCAGCATCCTCTGCTTGCGGCGGAGCCTGGTTCGGTCATGAGCCCAGGCTCTCAAAGCCAGCCCTTGCTGGCGCTCGTCGTCTCGGGTGGACACACCCATCTCTACCTCGCTCACAGGCAAAGGGAAAGCGCCGCCTGGAGCTACGAAAATATCGGACGTACTGTTGACGATGCAGCCGGCGAGGCCTTTGATAAGGTCGCCAAGCTGCTTGGCCTCGGCTATCCCGGCGGCCCGTGGATCGATGCGCTCGCCGCCTTCGGCGATCCTTCGGCGGTGCGGTTCGCCTTCCACGCCATCAAGAGCCGGCACAGAAGGACACGCGATGGGGGATGCCAGGACAGGGTAGAAGACCGCGAAAACTTCGATTTTTCCTTTTCCGGCATCAAGACGGCAGTCCTCCGGTACACCCAGACGCACCAGATGACGGCCTTGATCGAGGCACGAAAGACGCGGCTTGCTCAGGAACTCTCCGCCAACCCTGCCCTTAAACCTGCCGACCTGCGCCACCTGTGCGACCAGCAGACGCTGGACCTGGTTGCGTCCTTTCAGGCAGCCGTGGTGGGAAACCTGGTGCGCCAGACTTTTGCGGCTGCCGAAAGATACGGCGTATGCGGTATTCTCGTCTCCGGTGGAGTATCAGCAAACGGCGAACTGCGTCGTCGCTTTAGAGTTGAAGCCTTAAAGAGGAACGTTCCCATCGCCTTTCCGTCGATCTCCCTAGCTACTGACAACGCTGCCATGATCGCCGCCGCTGCATGGCCGCGCCTCTGCGACAACGACCTCGCGCCGGAGTCCATGTCCGCTGCGCCACAACTGAAATTGGGCTAACGCATGCAAAAAATCTGGAAGCGGCTACTCGCGAAGTTCAAGCCCAAGTCAAACACATTGCACAAGTTGGGTGATAATCAGGAGGGAAAGCCACCCGTCCGGAAGGCCCGTCCGAAAAAATCACCAAGAACTCACCGAGATAACTTGACCCTGGATCTTTTCAACACCCTGAGCGGCACCGTTGAACCGCTTTTGCCGGAGGACGGCCAGACGCTACGCATGTATGCCTGCGGTCCCACGGTGTATGACTACGGTCACATTGGCAACTTCCGGACCTTTATCCATGTCGACGTGCTGCGCCGCACTCTGAAGCTGGCCGGCGTCAACGTGCGCCATGTCATGAACATCACTGATGTCGATGACAAGATCATCAAGAATGCTGCGCTCGCCAATCAGCCCCTGACCGCGTATACGCACAAGTTCGAGACCGCCTTCCTCGAGGACATGAACTCGCTCAACGTCGAGCATCCGGAGGTGCTGCCGCGTGCGACCGAGCACATTCCCGAAATGGTCGAGCTGATCCAGAAGCTGCGCGCAAAAAAGTTCGCCTACAAGGCCGACGATGGAAGCTGGTACTTTCGCATCGATCGCTTCCCGGCCTACGGCAAGCTGGCCAAGAAAGATCCGGACGGCATCGAAGATGGCGCGCGCATCGATGTCGATGAAGACAAGGAGCACGGCCGCGACTTCGCCCTTTGGAAGGCGGTAAAGACCGCCCGCGACGGCACACGCGAGCATGCTTGGGAGACCGCGCTCGGGCCGGGAAGACCGGGTTGGCACATCGAGTGTTCGGCCATGGCGAGCCGTTTCCTCGGTGAAAGCTTCGACCTGCATGCGGGCGGCGAGGACCTCATGTTCCCGCACCACGAGAACGAGATCGCACAGTCGGAGGCGGTCTCCGGCAAACCCTTCGCCAGGCACTGGATGCACGTGCGCTTCCTGCTGGTCGAAGGCCGCAAGATGTCGAAGTCCGAGGGAAACTTCTTCACGCTTCGCGACCTGCTGCTCAAAGGCTTCCGGGCTTCGGCCATCCGCTTTCTGCTGATGAGCGTCCCCTATCGGCACCAGCTCAACTTCACCTGGGACGGCCTTACCGAGTCAACCAACGCTGTGGACCGGTTGCGGACCTTTGCAACTCGCATGTCAGGGAGCTTCGCCGAGGGCCTCAATGAAGAGCTCTCCGCCGTGACGAAGAAGGCGCTCGACGACTACCAGGATGCCTTGATGAACGACCTGAACACGGCTGAGGCACGCGCCGCCATCTTCGACCTGGCACGTGCCGCGAACTCGGCGGCCGACCAGGGTAAGTTATTTGCTGCGAACGCGCGGGAGATCCTGGATGTGCTCGGGCGCTTCGATGCAGTCTTCGCCGTGCTCGAGGACCGGGATGCCGCGATCACCCGCAGCGCCCTTGAATGGGCGGAGCGCGAAGGCCGCCTGAACGAAGCAGACCCGGCCCTGATCACCAACCTCGCCCTGAGCGACGAGGCCATCGACGCCCTGGTGGCCGAGCGCACCGAGGCCAAGCGGACCCGCAACTTCAGCCGGGCGGATGCGATCCGCAACGATCTGCTGGCGCAGGGCATCCTGATCGAGGACAGCAAAGAAGGCGTCCGCTGGAAGCGCAAGTAAGCAGTCTCCCGATGACAGATATCCTCACCCTCCAAATGGATCAAGCGTCTCAGGCGCACTTCGAGGAGATGCGCCAGCGCTACTTTCCCCCTGAGCTCAACCTGATCCCCGCCCATCTGACCCTCTTCCACACCTTGCCCAGTACCCCAGAGGTCATCGAGGTGCTGAGGGCTGCGGCAGCAGGCGCAGACTGCTTCAACCTGAACGTCACCGGCTTGCGCTCGCTCGGCCGCGGCGTGGCTTATACGCTCGCATCGCCGGAGCTGCTGGCGCTGCATCGCAGTCTGGCCGCTCTGTTTGCAGCAAGCCTCAGCCGGCAGGACCAGCAGAAGTTCCAGCCGCACGTCGTCATCCAGAACAAGTCCACGCCCGCGGCCGCTAAAGAGCTGCTGGCCGGGCTGCAGGCGGGCTTTCGTTCGTTTGCGGTGCGAGCGGAGGGGCTCGACCTTTGGCACTACCGGAACGGTCCCTGGGAGCACGCAAAAAGCTTCGCGTTTCGCTCCTGATGCCTGCCTAAAGCGATGCGACCGTTTCAGCGGCGGCAGTCCGTGCGTCACGGATCAGGTCAGGGAGACCGACCCCGCGGTAGGCGTTGCCGAGCAGACGCAGGTTAGGTTCGGCGGCGATCAGGACGTCGAGCTCGGCCATGCGCTCCAGGTGGCCGACTTCGTACTGGGGCAGGCTGCGGGGCCAGCGGCGGACGACCGCAAAAACCGGCGCTGGCAACTTCCCGAGCAGTGCGGACAGATCGGCATGCGTGCGTGCGGCCACTTCTTCATCGGTCGCGCGCGAAAGCTCAAGGGCGTGCTCGCTGCCGTAGAAGCCGCGCAGGAGGCGGCAGCCCTCAGGAACCCGATCGGGGAACTTCTGTTCGACAAAGGTTCCCGCGAGCAGCTCGCTGCCCTCGCCGGCGGGTGCGAGGAAGCCGAAGCCCTTGGGAAGGATGAAATATTCAGCGAAGGCGAGCGCAGCCAGGACCGCAGAGCTCGCGTCGATGGCAAGGAGCTGGGCGATTCGTCCGCCGAGCGGCGCCAGCAGAGTACGCGCGACGTCCGCCGGCAAAGCGAGCAGCACAGCGTCGAAAGGCTCCGGCCCGGCCAAGGTTGTGACCAGCCAGTGCGAGCCTGCGCGTTCAAGGCGGGTAACCGGTGCCTCGAGGCGGAGGCCGCCGGGGGTAAGCTCCGCCGTCATGCGTTCGACCAGGCTACCGACGCCTGAACGAAGCGAGGTAAAGACGGTCTGCTCGCCGCTCGCACCTTTGCCCGCGAGTGCCGCGACGAGCGATCCATGCTGCCGTTCCATTTCGACAAATCGCGGCATGACGGCGCGCATGCTGAGCTTCCGTACGTCGCCGCCGAATACCCCCGAGAGCAGGGGACCGGCGACCTTGGCGAGAACCTCCGGGCCGAAGTGGCGCTCGACGAAGGTGGCGACGCTCTCGTCCGTCCCCGGTGAAGTGGAGCGCAGCTCCTCAAAACGCTTCTTTTCGGACGCATAGGCGGCACGTGCCGCGTCTGAGAAGAGGGCCGAACCTGTAAGAGCGGCGAGGCTGGTTGGCACCATCATGCGCATGCCATCGGGGATGGCGACGAGCGTGCCCTGCTGGAGTACCCAGGTGACGCGCCCAGCGTCCTTTGATCCGATCAGTTCGTCGCGAAGGCCGAGCTCGATGGCGAGTTCGCGCGCCCAGGGTTTTTCCGACACCCAGCCGTCGGGTCCACCTTCGACGACAAAGCCATCACGCCGGATGGTCTCGACCGTACCGCCAAGCCGGTTCGATGCCTCGAAGAGGGTATACCGGGCACCCAGCCGCTGAAGCTGCCAGGCGGCAGTGACGCCCGCGATCCCTCCCCCGACGATGGCAATGCGCGGTTCCATGTTCAGCTTCGATGCTACGCGGATACCGGCAACGGCAACCGCGCCCTAACGCCGGACGGGCGCCACTTCATGGGATGGAAGCGCTGCCGTGCGTATGATGTCGAGGCCAACCCAGCTTCTTGAGCGCGACAGTGCTTCCATCCTTCGAAGTGGTCTCCGTCCGCGATCAGGACG
>CAXTUS010000035.1:26598-31103 GCA_964247475.1 uncultured Acidobacteriaceae bacterium
CCATGTTCAGCTTCTTTGCTACGCGGATACCGGAAACGGCAACCGCGCCGGTCGGGGGTTATAACGCGGTTGCGGTTGCGGTTGCCGGCGACTCGTCCACCCGCGCCTGGAATTTGCCGGTGGCAACTTCGGCGAGGGCGCGGATCAGGGTTGGCGAGTCGTTGAGGCTGGGCGCGCGCCAAAGCTGCATGCCGAGTTCCTTGGCAGTCTCGGTGAAGGCAATGTCGATGTCGTAAAGGATCTCCACGTGGTCACAGAGGAAGCCGACGGGCTGCATAACGACGCCTTTGTGGCCCTCCGCGGCGAGCGCTTTGAGGGTGTCTTCAACAGTTGGGCCGATCCAGGGTGCACCGGCGATGCCCTGGCTTTGGAAGGCGAAAAACCATTCGGAGTCGCGCAGGCCTACAGGTTTGAGCGCGTTGGCGATGGCGATGGCGGTGTTCTTGCACTCGACCGGGTAAGGATCGGGGGTCTGGCGTGTGCCGTAGTTCTGGATGCCGTCGGCGGGAACGGGTGCGCCGGGCCGGGCGGAGGGGCTTGCCGGGTTTGAGACTGTTCCGGACATGATGGTGCGGCAGGGAACGGAGTGAGCGCTGAAGAGGATGGGCACGCGCGTCTGGGTGACGGCGCACGCCTCGGCCCAGACCGGCCACATCTCAAGCGCGAAGGCCTGGGCCAGCAGCGGGTGTTCGCTCCAGCCGGCGACGAACTCCATCTCCATCCCGAAGCTCGCTTCGGCCGCGGCGCGGCGATAAAGACCGACGCTGGTGCGCGAGTTCTGCGGCGCGAGGCAGATGGCATTAAATCGCTGGACGCCGTCTGCGCGCATCTGTTCGACGACGTCCTTGATGTAGGGATGCCAGTTGCGCATGCCGACGTAAACCGGCATCTTGAGTGCTTCGCCAAGCATGCGGCCTTGTTTTAGGGTCCATTTGGTCAGCGGCGGACCCTCGGGAAGCGGCTCGTCGCGGAGGCCGATCTCGGCGTAGCGGTGCTCGAGCTCTTCGACCACCGAGGCCGGCAGGGCACGGCCGCCGGTGACCTTCGCAAGGTACTCGGCCATCTGGCTAAGAACGTCCGGGGTGCCATGGGCCAATAAGAGGATGGCGTCAACCTGCTGGCTCATCGTGTGCTCATCTCCTTGACCCACTGGACGACCTGGATCACGTTGTCTACCGGGGTGCCGGGTACGATGCCGTGGCCCAGGTTGAAGATGTGTCCATTGCGCTTGCCGGCCTGGCGGAGGACCTCCTGGACCCGAGTCTTCAGCACGTCCTCGGGGGCAAACAGCGCGATGGGGTCCAGGTTGCCCTGGATGGCCGTGCCCGGGCCGACGGCCCTCCAGCCTTCTTCGAGAGGGGTACGCCAGTCGAGGCCCAGGACGTCGGCGCCGGTTTCGCGCATCGCGGGCAGCAGTGAGGCGGTATCCACGCCGAAGTAGATGACGGGGACGCCCATGGCTTTGACAGCCTGGACGAGGGCGGTGGTCGAGGCGAGGCAGAACTCGCGGTAGTCGTTGACGGCGAGCGCGCCGGCCCAGCTGTCGAAGATCTGGATGACGTCGGCGCCGGCCTCAACCTGCTGGCGCGCGAAGCCGGTGAGAACCGTGACCAGCTTCTCCATCAGGAGCGGCCAGGCCTTGGATTCAGGCGCGCCGGGCAGGCCCGAGGCGTACATCAGCTTCTTGGTGTCGATGTAGTTGCGCGAGCTGCCGCCCTCGATCATGTAGCTGGCCAGGGTAAAGGGCGCGCCACAGAAGCCGATGATGCCGAGCTGGTCGCCATCGGCCCGGGGCGGGGCAAAGTGTTCTGCCACTCGCTCGATGGACCGGGCGACGTAGCTGAGTTCATCGACGCGGTCGGTTTCGAGAGCCTCGACCTGCGCGGCCGTGCGGATAGGAGTGTGGACCTGTGGGCCCTCGCCGGCGATGAACTCGAAGTCGACACCCATGGGGGTGAAGGGCAGCAGGAGGTCGGCGAAGATGATCGCGGCGTCGACGCCGAGGCGTTCGGCGGCGGTGATCGTGACCTCCGCGGCGACCGCCGGGGTGCGGCAGATCTCAAGCAGCGTGTGGTGCCTGCGGACGGCCATGTACTCCGGCATGTAGCGGCCAGCCTGGCGGAGGAACCAGACAGGGGTACGGTCGACGGGCTGACGAAGGCAGGCGCGGACGAACCGGCTGGAGCCCGCGGGCGCGCTCGAAGCCGACCCGGTAGTTCCCCGCGCGACGGCCGTCAGGGTTGCAAGATCATCATTCACAGGCAGGGAAAGCTCCTGCTTTGAGCCTAGCACCAGAAATAGGCGTTGCCGCCCACCACTCACCAAGTGGCTTTCAGGCGCCTACGTTCAGCCTTCGAACGTTGCTGTCCAGCCGAGGACCAGGGTCGAGCCCGAAGGGATCGTCAGCGATGAAACAACGCCGGGGTGAACTGATAGACGAGCCCCAACGTCAGCAGGCTGGGATTCAGGTTCGGCCCCGCCGCGCCGAAGCTCCAGAACTGGTAGGCATAGTCGAACCTTGCGGCAAAGTGGTGGATCAGGTCGAGATCGACGCCGGCTCCAAGCGACTTCACGATCGTGCTGTCGGTGGCTTTGCTGGGGAAGCGGATGTCCCCATATCCAAGGCCGCCATCGACGTACGGAACGATCCGGTGCGCAGGCCCAAGCGGCCGCTCGAGCTTGATGTTGCCGAGAAAGTAGTCTTCTTTCACCACGAAATCCGAGTGCCCGTAGCGGAACTCGACCGCCGGATCAAACCAGCGCAGGTGAACGTTCGCCTCGCCTCCGACGACGTAGCCGTTCGTCTTGGCCGCGTAGTCAGGATTCACGCGCGAGTACCCGCCGAACGCTTTGAAACTGAAGCTTCGGGTGGCGGTAGCCCCTGCCTGGGCCGGCAGGAACTGCGCCGGATAGAGGATGAGGGTCAAAGCAAGGATGAATCGCAGCAGACAACGCATGACAAACCTCGGGGCACAACCCGGTTCGCATGAGTGTCTCTTCCCGAACGGCAAGTACACTTCGGGACCCGCGACCGGATCTGGGCGAGCGCATAGCAACATGGCTCACTCCGACCGTACGCCCGATCAGCCGAAAGTCGTTGCAGAGATTGTCTGTGGCAGAACGTTTCCAGGATTTCTATGCCGAAACGGGAACCAGCTGCCGGCCGGTCAGCTCTCGAGGCGAAAGCTGTATTCCTCGATCACCGGGTTCACCAGGACCTCACGTGCAATGCGATCGACCTCTGTCTGCGCCGCCGCCTGATCCGGGAAACTACCGTCGAGCGTAAGCAGGAAGTACTTGCCCTGGCGAACGTCCTCGACTCCCTGGTACTTCATCCGCTTCAGGGCGTCGGCCACGGTCTGGCCCTGCGCGTCCAGAACGGTCCGCTTCAACGTGACATAAACATGCGCTTTCATCGAGACTGATTATAGACTTTCAAGATACCGCCTAAGCGTCGTACGCGGAAGGAACAGTCTGGCGGCAAGCACGGCGCGCCATCCATCCTGAACGTCAAATCTGCAGCATGCGAGAAGAGATCACAGCACAATGCCCAATTATTTGGAGTTGCCGGTAGGGCCGAAGAGCCCGGAGATTATCAACGTTGTCATTGAAATTCCGCGCGAAGGAGTCAACAAGTACGAGTACGACAAGGAACTCGACGTCTTTCGCCTGGACCGCAATCTGTACTCGCCGGTGCACTACCCAGGAGATTACGGCTTTATTCCTTCGACGCTCGGCGACGATGGTGACCCGTTGGATGTGCTCGTGCTGGTCGACAGCCCCTCTTTTTCCGGCTGCGTGATGGAAGTCCGGCCGATCGGGCTGCTCGAGATGATGGACCAGGGTCTCGGCGACGAGAAGGTCCTGTGTGTCGGCATGGGCAATCCGCGCTACAAGGACGTCTGGAACTTCTCGGAGATTTACCCGCACATGCTGCGTGAGATCACGCACTTCTTCGCGATCTACAAGGACCTTGAAGGCAAACGCGTCGAAATCAAGGGCTGGCGCGACGCAGCCTACGCCCGCAGCAAGGTGCAGGACGCCCAGGCACGCTTCCTTGAAAACAAGAAGAACCCCGAAGCAAAGCCCATTCCGCAGAAGTAGCTGGTCTCCGGCGAAGCAGGTGCGTCCTGACGCCGCCCGGCGATCAGGGCGCACCCGCTTTTGCCTTGAAAGTGCTCGCCACTTTGTAAAAGACCGGCCCGCAGAGGGCTACAGTGGCGGCGAAGGCGAGCGCCGGCATGCCCATGATGCGCTCCTCGCGAGCTGCCCATAGGGCGAAGCCAATGAGCATCGCCGGACCCACCCCGATCAGAATCGCTCCAGCTGTGCCCCCCGGGATCTTGAATGGACGAACGAGGTCAGGCTCCCGGACCCGCAGCACCACGAGCGAGACAAACTCGAGCAGAAGCGCCGCACCGTACAGGACCAGAGCGATCGAGATAAGTCGCTCAAACGTCATCTGCAGCGCGAGCGCCCAGGCCGCGGCGCACAGCAGAACGCTG
>CAXTUS010000036.1:0-4037 GCA_964247475.1 uncultured Acidobacteriaceae bacterium
TCCCGGCACAGGTGCCGCGAGGTCGACACTTGCGGGACGGGCCGCCGCCGAGGCCGGCGGGACGCGCGCGGCTGCGGGCGAACGCAGCCTCCGGGTCGAGGTCGAGGTGCTGAACCGCATGATGAACCTGGTCGGAGAGCTGGTGCTGACGCGCAACCAGGTGCTGCAGTCCGGCTTCGCGTCAGCCGGCTTCGGCGAAGTCGCAAGAAGGCTGGACGAAGTGACCTCCGAGCTGCGGACCAACGTGATGCAGGCGAGGATGCAGCCGCTGACGCACCTGTTCGGCAAGCTCCCGAGGATGGCGCGGGACCTGGCGCTGAGCTGCGGCAAAGAGGTGACGCTGATCCTCGAGGGGCAGGAGACGTGCCTCGACAAAAGCATGATTGAACTGGTCAGAGACCCCTTGACGCACGCGCTGCGGAATGCGATCGATCACGGGATCGAGGCGCCGGAGCGGAGGGTGGCGGATGGCAAGCAGCGCGCGGGCAAGGTACGGGTGCGGGCCTTCCAGCGGAACGGTTCGGTGGTGATCGAGATGGAGGACGACGGGGCGGGTGTGAGCCGTGCGCGGGTGCTGGCGAAGGCGGTCGAACGCCGGCAGGTGCAGGCGTCGGACGCGGCCACGATGACGGCTCAGGAGGCTCTGCAGCTGATCTTTCTGCCCGGGCTTTCGACCAGCGCAGAGGTGACGCTGAGGTCCGGGCGCGGCGTGGGGATGGACGTGGTGAAGAGCAACGTGGAGCGAGCCGGGGGCACGGTCGACATCGTGTCCACCGAAGGCGAGGGCACGGTGCTGCGCATCCGGGTGCCGCTGACCGTGGCGATCATGCCGGCGCTGGTGGTCGCGAGCGCCGGCCGGAGTCTCTGCATCCCCGAGAGCGCGCTGCGCGAGGTGGTTCATCTTCCCTGGATCGCGGGGGAGAGGGAGGGCCGGGAGCTCTTCGAGCTGCGGGGGGAGCTCTTGCCGCTAGTCTGGCTTGATCATGTGCTGGAGGTGCGGGGGAGCGCGTGCAGCAGGTCTGAGCACGGCTTCTACGTTGTGGTGCTCGAGGTGGAGTGGAGGCGCTTTGGCGTGGCGATCTGCGACTTCCTCGCCAGCGAGGAGATTGTCGTGAAGGCGCTGCCTGCCGGGCTGCAGGAGATCGGCATCTTCTCGGGGGTGACCGTGCTGGGGACGGGCGAGCTGGCGTTGATTGTCGATCCTGGCGCCTTGGCGGCGCGGGTGGCTGAGCGATGCCCGGTCGATGATCTCGGGAGCGGCGGACCGGCAGGGACGGGTTCGGTCGAAACTGTCGAAAGGCTCACGCGCAGCGGTTACCACCAGTCTGCACCATCGGGGTGGTTGGCATGAAGACGTGCGATGGTGACGGAGGCGGTGAGTCTTGCGTTGCTCTGTACGATGGCGGGTTTGGCACGGGCAGCCTGGTCACCGTGATGGAAGGATCGTTGTGCGAGATACGCACCGGCGGCAGGCTCTTCGGCATGGAAATGCGGTGCATCCGCGAGGTGCTCGGCGTCCGGCGGATCGATCGGGTACCCCTTGCACCCTGGTTCGTTGCCGGGATGGTGTCGTATCGCGGGGAGGTGCTCGCGGTAGTCAGCCTGGCGCGCCTTTTGGGGCTTGAGGGCACGCAAAAGGACGGCTGCGTGATCGTGCTGGACGGGTCGAGTCCAGGGGAAGACGTGTCCGCACCGTTCGGTCTTGCCGTCGAGGACGTCCGAGGGATGGTGCAGCTTGCGGAGCGAGGCGAAGCCGCGCAGATGCCGGCCGGCCTAGGAGGTGTCTGCCGCGGGGCGTTCCGGCTGCGGGGAGAGGTGATGTGTGAGCTGGGGGCCAGTCTGCTGATGCCGAGGCGGCTGCTGATGGAAGAACGCGGTGCGCGTGGTGTGCCAGGCATGAAGGTTCTCCCGGCGAAGGGCGATGAGGGAAGAGGGGAGAGCTGAAGCGTACCGCTGCGAACGCGGGAGCGAGCAGAAAGGCTACCGAGCGAGGCGGCCGGGCGGATAGCGGAGACGTTCGCAGCGTTACGGAACCGGCGATTGGGCGCGCCAGACAGACGGGTTGCGGGCGCAGAGCGCGGAGGTGCCTAAGCCCGAAGCGGGAGCCGGGAACGGGAGGCTGCGGCCAGGTTTCGTACGATCCGGAGGCTTCGCGATTGGCGACGAAGGAAGAGGCAGGGGAGCAGCAGCGGTGCTGCAGCGGAGCGGCAATGGTGCAGCAGGGGAGCGGCAACGGTGCAGCCGGGGAGCAGCAGCGGTGCAGCAGCGAGAGCGGCATGGAGCAAAGCTACGAGTTCTGAAAGGGCCGGAGGCTTGGGATGGAGAGGAGGTTGCGCATGCGGACGTTGATTGTCGATGACTCGAAGTTCATTCGCGAGTTTCTGAAGGAGCACCTGGTCAAGCTGGGCGCGGTGTGCAACGAGGCCGGAAACGGCAGCGAGGCATTGACGCTGCTTCGCCTTCATGGCGAGTTTGACCTCATGCTGGTGGACGTGAATATGCCGGTGATGAACGGGCTCGAGTGTGTTCGGCGCCTGCGCGAGGAGGGGCTCGATCCTGGCATGAAGGTCATGATGGTGACGACCGAGGCGGACAACGTGTTGATCGAACAGGCGCTCGAGTATGGTGCGGACGAGTTCCTGATGAAGCCGTTTACGCCGCAGAGCCTGCGCGAGAAGCTGCTGCTGCTGGGTTTTGCGGTGGCGGCCTGATGCCGCCTGAACCTGCGGAGTGGCCGCCGAGCAGCTTTCAATCAGCCGGTGATCGTACCTGTGTGTCGGCCTCTGAGACGGGCTGTCAATCCGCCTGTGAGGCTGCCGGTGACCGTACCTGTGTGTCGGCTTCTGAGACGGGCTGCCTCACAGCCTGTGAGGCGGTGTGTGAACCTGCCTGTGGTAGAGCTTTTGAAGCGGGCTGTCAATCCGCCCGTGAGGCAGACTGTGAGCCTGCCTGTGTTTCGGCCTTCGAGTCGGGCTGTCGATCCGCCTCTCAGCCAGCCCGTGACCCTGCCTGTGATGGAGCTTTTGAGTCGGGATGTCTTGAATCGGGTTGTCGATCCGCCCGTGAGGCAGCCCGGCAGCCAGCCCATGCCGCGTACCGCGCGGCGCAAGGGCCGCCGGCCTCGAAGGGAGGCGTGCGGCAGGTGCAAAAGACGGGGGAACCGCCCAGAGGGAAGCAGGGATCTCTGCCTGAGCTTCATACTCGACCGGGACTGCAGGATGATCCCCGAACAACACCGGGACCCGGGCCGCGAAGCGGGGCGGCCCAGAGTGCGCGCCAGGTTCCAGGCTATCTGCCTCGACGAAGTCTGCCGCGACGAAGTCTGCCCGACGATGAGCGGCCCGACGGAGGTGGGCTTGTGGCCGTGCTGCGGGCTTTGCTGCCGCGCTACGAAGAGCAGGTAACCCTGGCCGGTGCGCCCCCTGGCCACGTCGGCGTCGTGGTGATTGCGGTCTCGACCGGGGGACCTTCAGCGCTTGAAAAGATGCTGCCGATGTTGCCCTTTGACCTCGAGGCGCCGGTCCTGATCGTGCAGCACATGCCAAAGCTGTTTACCGGGCCGTTAACCTTGAGGCTCGAGGGTCTCTGCGCGCTGCCGGTCCGGGAGGCGCAGAACGGCGAAACGATCGGCCGCAGAGCGATCTGGGTGGCGCCGGGCGATGCCCACATGGAGACTCTGCGCGGGCTTGACGGCGTCTCGACGCGCATCAGGCTGCACCAGGGAGCTTCGCTGAACAGCTGCAGGCCTTCTGCGGACTACCTGTTCCGCTCCGCGGCCAGGGTCTACGGTGGGGGCACGCTGGCAGTGGTGATGACGGGCATGGGAGCTGACGGGCTTGAGGGGGCGCGTGCGATCCGGGAGGCGGGCGGCCAGGTGATTGCACAGGATGAGGCATCGAGCGCGGTCTGGGGGATGCCGGGCCGGGTGGTCGAGGCAGGGCTCGCCAATGCCACAGTTTCGCTCGAAATGATGGCGGCCGAGATCATCGGGCGCGTCAGACGGCGACCGCTTCGTACCGCCTTTGATGGGCGACAGG
>CAXTUS010000036.1:4047-30838 GCA_964247475.1 uncultured Acidobacteriaceae bacterium
CGGGGGCCGGACGCTTGAGGAAGCGGGCGACGGGCGGTTCCGGAAGCTCAAGGCAAGGGAGGTGCTGCATGGAGTGCTCTGAAGCGGATTATGCCTACCTGAGAAAGCTGGTGCTCGACGAATCGGCAAACCTGGTTGATCCGTCGAAGGATGGGCTGTTTGAGACGCGGCTCTCGCCGGTTGCGAGGACCGCGGGTGCGGAGTCTCTGAGCAGCCTGGTGAAGATGCTGCAGATCGACCGGTCGGCCCATCTGCACCGCGCCGTGGCCGAGGCGATGACCATCAACGAAACCAGCTTCTTCCGGGACGTACGGCCGTTTGAAGCGCTGCGGACCACGGTGATCCCGGCCTTGATGGCCGAAAAGGATGGGGTGCGCAGGCTGCGCCTGTGGAGCGCGGCGTGCTCGACGGGCCAGGAAGCGTATTCGCTGGCGATCATGATCCAGGAGCACTTCCCCGAGCTTGCACGCTGGGATGTGAAGATCGTCGGCACGGACATCTCGAGCATGGTGCTCGACTATGCGGAGCGCGGGCGGTACCGGAGGATTGAGGTGAACCGGGGGCTTCCTGCGCGGCTGCTGGTGAAGTACTTCAAACGCGATGGCGAAGAGTGGGAGGTGGCGCCGCGACTGCGCGCCATGTGCAGCTTCGAGTATGCCAACCTGTGTGCTCCTCTGCCGCCGATGCCGGTCTTTGACGTGGTGATGCTGCGCAATGTGCTGCTTTATTTCCCGCAGGAGGACCGGAGCTGCGTCTTTCGCGATGTGTACCGGCAGATGGACCCGCACGGCTACCTGCTGCTGGGCGCGGCGGAGCAGGCAGAGGATTCAACGGATCTGTTTCATGCCGAGTTTGCTGCAGACAGCTACTTCTACCGGCCGGTGGTGCGCGCCTGAGCGGTTGTGCGCAGGCGACGTCCAGCGTACGCACGCCGGCCCGGCGCCGGCTTCATGGGGGAGCGGAGGGCTGCGCCGGGTGCGCGGGTCTGGGCGGCGGTGCAACAATAGAAGGATGATTGTCACGCCTCTTCCTGAAGCCCTGACCTTTGATGACGTTCTGCTGGTGCCCGCTTACAGCGATGTCGTTCCCACGCAGGTGAGCACGCAGACCCGGCTGACCGGTCGCATCACCCTGAATACGCCGTTGATGTCGGCCGCCATGGATACGGTGACCGAGTCGCGGCTGGCGATCGCGATGGCGCAGCAGGGTGGCATGGGCGTGGTGCACCGGAACCTTTCGATCGAGGCCCAGGCGGGCGAGATCGACAAGGTGAAGCGCTCCGAGAGCGGCATGATCGTCGACCCGGTCACGATCTCGCCCGAACAGACGATTGGCGCCGCCCTCGACATGATGCGGCGGTACAAGATCTCGGGTGTGCCGGTGACGAAGAACAAGAAGCTGGTCGGCATCCTCACCAATCGCGACCTGCGTTTTGTGTCGAAGACCGACCTTCCGATCGACTCGGTGATGACCAAGACGAACCTGATCACGGTGCCGGTGGGCACGACGCTCGAGGAGGCTGAACATATCCTGCACCAGCACCGCGTCGAGAAGCTGCTGGTGGTCAACGACGAGTACGAGCTGAAGGGCCTGATCACCGTCAAGGATATCCAGAAGAAGTTGAAGTACCCGAACGCGAGCAAGGATTCGCAGGGGCGGCTGCGGGTTGCCGGGGCCATCGGCGCTACGGGCGACTTTCTCGAGCGTGCGGCAGCGTTGGTCGAGATGCGGGTGGACGCGCTGGCGATCGACTCGGCGCATGGTCATTCGTCGCGCGTGCTTGAAGCAGTGGCGGAGGTAAAGAAGGCGTTCCCCGAGGTCTGCCTGCTGGCCGGCAACGTGGCCACCTACGAAGGGGCCAAGGCGCTGATCGGCGCCGGGGCGGATGCGATCAAGGTGGGAATCGGACCAGGCTCGATCTGCACGACGCGCATGGTAACGGGCGCCGGGATGCCGCAGATCACGGCGATCTCTGAGGCCGCGCGTGCGGCGAACGAGCATGGCATCTCGATCATCGCCGATGGGGGGATCAAGTACTCGGGCGATGTAACCAAGGCGATCGCCGCGGGTGCAAGCGTGGTCATGATGGGCTCGCTCTTTGCCGGCGTGGACGAGAGCCCGGGCGAGACGATTCTCTACCAGGGGCGGAGCTTCAAGGCGTATCGCGGGATGGGTTCGCTGAGCGCGATGGCGCAGGGATCGGGCGAGCGCTACTTCCAGGGCAAGGAAGATATGAACGAGATCTCGGCGGGCGATCGTCCGAACCTGACGGCGCGCGAGGGCTCGACGCAGAACCGCCTGGCGAAGTTTGTGCCGGAGGGGATCGAGGGTCGGGTGCCGCATCGCGGGCCGCTTGAGGCGATGGTGTACCAGCTGGTGGGCGGCCTCCGGTCAGGGATGGGCTATCTTGGCTGCTCGACCATCCAGGAACTGCAGGAAAATGCTCGGTTCGTGCGCATCTCGAACGCGGGCCTGAAGGAGAGCCACGTACACGACGTGGTGATCACACGCGAAGCGCCGAACTATCACGTTGAGTAGGACAAGAGCAACGGCAAGCTCGTCCTGACGCCTGACGGGCGCCACTTCGTGGAGAGGGAGCGCTTGCGCGTGGTGGGGAGTTCAGGTTGATTACGAGTGCTTCCGCGCGTAAGTGCTTCCACCCCACGAAGTGGTTGCCGTCCGCGAGAAGGACGCAGTTGCTGTTACCTCTAGCACTCTCAGGTCACAGCCGCTGCACCTGATAGCTGCTAGCTTGTTGGGATGAGATCAGTTTTCCTCGAGCGTCCTGATCCAGCTGAGAGCAGCGGTGCGCATTGGCTGCGCGTATGGTGGCCGGCGGTGCTGGCCTGCGTGGTGATCGTGCTTGAGTCCACGCGAACGATGGGCGCGAACAACACGAGTCGCTGGCTGCGTCCCTTCTTTGAGGCTCTGCTGGGCCGTATGAGCGACGAGCACTGGGAGCCGTTGCACCACATCCTCCGCAAAAGCGGACATTTTCTGGGTTATGGATCGCTTTGCCTGACCTTCGTGCGCGGCTGGCTGCTGACGCTTGGACGCACGCTGAAAGGAACGATCGCGCGCTGGAGATGGTCGGGGACATGGCGTGGCGTGGCTTCGTGCGCTTCGGTGGCAAGCTGCGATGAGCTGCACCAGAGATTTTTGCCGAACCGGACGGGCCTCTTCTCGGACGTGGTGCTCGACACCTGCGGCGGCATCGCCATGTGCGGCCTGGCATGGGTGCTGCTGCGCTGGTGGCGGCGGTAGGGAACGTCCGCACCACCAGCGGCCTGCCCCAGAAAGCCGCTCAGGAGCGGTGGGCGAAGGCGGCGGACGGTGAGGCATCGGAGTCGGAGTCTGGCTCGTCGCCGAGGTCCATGGCGGCGATCAGGCCGTTCTCGAGGGTGAAGACGTGCAGAACCTCGCTGTCGGCGAGGATGTCGCCCTTCAGGCTCTTGACGACCTGGTGGACGCGGACGTTGAACCTGCCGCCGTCTTGCTCCGTGATGGCGACGGGCTCTACATGCGGATCGAACTCGGCCCACTGGCGTGTCCAGTAGGCGCGGATCTGTTCCTTGCCGATGACCTTGCCGCCTTCTGATGCTTTGGGCCAGCTCACGTCTTCGGTCATCAGGGCGAGGGCGTCATCGGTAGCGCGCTGGTTGAAGGCGGTGTAGGCCTGTTCGATCGTGGTCGTGGTGTCTGCCATTTCTATCCCCCGGGGAAGCTGCCCTGGTTATTGATGACAGGCTTTTCGGACAAAAGCAAATGCGTCCACGTCGCGGACGTTGGCCACTTCGCAGGGTGACGGCTTGGCATGCTCGATCGACCCGACCGGAAAGCCGCTGATCTTAGCGGGCGGGCAGGAAGGAGAGCGTGCTGCTGAGGCGTGGGCGCTTGTTCAGGATGTCGATGACGAGCGCGTTGAAGCGGCGCCGGGTATGGAAGCCGGCTGAACGGTAGAGCTCGACGGCAGGTGTGTTGGCTTCGGAGACGGTGAGCGTGAGGTAGCGATAGCGGCGTGTGGGCAGGTGGTCCAGGGTTACGCTGAGCAGCGCCCTTCCGAGCTGCCGTCCACGCCAGGCGCTGTCGAGGCAGAGCTGTGTGACGTGCGCCGTATCGGGCGCGACGCGCGAGCAGAGCAGGACGCCGACAGGGGTGTTGGTGCTGCGTTCGCGCAGAACATAGGAGCAATCCCCATCAAAGGTGCCGCAGCCGGGAAAGCGGATGATGTTGTGCAGGAAGCGTTGCGAGCCGGCAAGGGTGCGGTACTGGTCGTTGATGTCGGAATCAAGATGCCCGGCGTAGGCGCGCTGGATGAGCTCGGCGACGGGCTGGTAGAAGGTAGGCGACCAGCGGCAGAGCTCGAGCTCTGGAGGGATCAGGAACGCGTGGGCCGCGGCTGCCGCAGCTGTGGCTTGCCTCGTCTCCGGCTTGCCTCCGAGCAGGCGCCGTGCAGGGGTTGGCGCGGTCGATCCTGGGTGCGCTGGCGCCGGGCCGGCGCTTAGATCAAGTTCAAGGAAGAGCCGTGTGTAGATGTTGATCCGGCTCTGGGGCGAGATGGCGGCGCTGAAGATGGGCGGCAGAACGCCTTCGTCGTAGAGCAGCAGCTGGGCCTCGATGCGCAGCGTTTCGGGCGAGGATTCGAGGGTCTCGAGCAGGTGCCGAGAGAGCGTCTCGACGATGGCGAGCGGGTCGCTTTCGTGGCGCGAAGCGTAGATGTCGCCGACCACTGCCTTCTGACCTTCGTAGACGCAGAAGCAGAAGCCGCAGATGCGCCCTCGGACGAGCGCGACGAAGCCGGGCAGGATGCGGGAGTCGAGGTACTGCAGCAGGAGCTCGGTGGACTGGCGGTAGTCCCAGCGCAGGCGCTGGTTCCAGGCGTCAGCTTCCTGCTCTAGCAGGGGGCGGAGCTGCCTGGCGGAAAAGTGCCGGAGGTCTAGAATCTCAAACTGCTGCGGGCTGGTCATGGGACGTATGGACAAGAATAAGCGATAAGCGAGGAGGGAAGAGGGACGCAGCCGCGGCCTGATGCGGTTACTTCGTGTTGTCGTCGAAGAGCGCGCTGTTTCGGGTAGTGGGAGCGATGGCGAGCGTGAAGAGCCGGGGTCGGCTCCGCAAGCACACGCGCATCAGCGCTCCCAACCCACGCAGCGGCCGCCGCCCGCGATCAGGGCGCAGTTGCAGTTCGTGCGTAAACCTTGTAAACCGCGAGGCCCTGGGTCTCGTAGAGGAAGAGCGGTTCGTAGATGCGGCCGGTGAGGTAACGGTCGAGGCTCGGCTGGTCCGATGATCGCGTGACGAGGATGTGTTCCGTGTCGGGGACGCGCTCTTCGTAGTGGATGGGTCCCTGGTTGCGGTAGAAGGCGAGGCCGTAGACCATGTCGCGCTTGACGCCGAGGACAGCGACGGTCTGCTGGTTGGGGGCGAGACGTGCGATCTGCTGGGCGAGCGGGCGTGCGGAGTAGTTGAGGTCGAGTTCCTGGCCGTGGAAGCCGAGCAGGAAGATGAGCATGGCGATGACGGGCGCGATGGTGATGTTGCGGATCTGCGCGTTGCCGAAGCGGCGTACGGTGAGGACGACGGCGCACGCGGTGACCAGGGCGAAGGAGCCGGCGATGGCGAGCCATTGCGGCGAGGGGACGAGCGTCTCGTACTTCATGTGTTGAGGCGCGAGCAGCAGGACAAAGACCAGGATGGCGCAGAGCAGGGCGTGGGTGTAGAGCAGCCATGGCCGAATGCCGGTGCGGCGGGTGCGATAGAGGTAGTCGCCGGTGAGGATGGTGAGCGGCGGGATCGAAGGCAGGATGTAGCCTGGCAGCTTTGATCCGGAGAAGGAGAAGAAGAGGATGGGGAAGATCGCCCAGAGAACGAGGAACTCGGGAAAGGCGTCGCCGGCGCGCGAGTGGCCGAGGTAGCGGATGCGCTTGCCGCGGACCTTCCACTCGGCGATCGAGGTGTCGATGGCTTCCACCAGCGCGCGCAGGGCGAGGATGGTCCAGGGCATAAGGCCGATGACCAGGACCGCGAGGTAGTACCAGCCGGGCTGGTGATGCATGTACTTGTTGGTGGCGAAGCGTTCGAGATTGTGTTCGACAAAGAACTGCTTGTAGAAGGTGGGATTGCGGCGCTGGACGGCGATGTACCAGGGCAGCACCATGGCGAGATAGAGGATGACGCCAGGCAGCCAGATGGTGCGGCGCAAAAGCGTCCATTCGCGGCGCAGGGCGGTGAAGAGCAGGATGATGCTGAGCGCAAGGAAGGGGGCGACTGGACCCTTGGCGAGGGTGGCGGCTGCGCCGAAGAAGTAGAGGTCGAAGAGCCAGAACTTCTTGCCGGTTTCGTACCAGGCGTACCAGCCGAGCATGCCGATCGAAAAGGGCGCGGCGAGCTGCATGTCGGTGGAAGCGCCCCGCGAGAAGCTGAGGATGGCGATCGACGAGACGGTGATCAGGGCTGAATCGAGGTGGCCGCCGGGGCGGAAGCGCCGCATGTGGAGGAAGATGAGCAGGACGAGGAAGCCGGCGGCCGAGATGGAGGGCAGGCGCGCGGACCAGTCGGAGACCCCGAACTCACGGAAGAATCCCATGGCGCGCCAATAGTAGAGGGCAGGTTTTTCAAGCCACGGCTGACCGTAGAGGATGGGGGTGACGGTGCCGCCAAGCAGGCATTCGGTCGAGGCGCGCAGGGCTTCGGGGCGGAGGCTGCGCGGCAGGATCTCGGCGTGCAGCGTGTCGCAGGTACGGTTGTGGACGGCCAGCATCTCGCGTGCGACCTGGGCGTAGCGTGGCTCGTCGGCGCCCACCAGGCCGAGGCGGTCGCCGCCTACGCCCGGGGCGAGCCCGAAGAGCAGCAGGAAGAGCCCGACGGCGAAGAGGATGACGTACTCCCACGGGGAGGCGAGGGCGGGATGCGCGGCGAGTGCGCGGAACCATCTTTTAAAGGCGGGGATGCTTTCCGGCGGTACGGCTGGAGCGGGTTCGAGGGGATCGTATTGGGTGGGTGCGGGCACGCGAGGGGCGGATTCAGGGTAGCAGACGCATTCAGGGTTGCAGAGGCTTTGGGCAGTTTTGGTGGGGGATTTAGCGGCTGGTTGCCGGGCTGGGTGAGGCTGATTCAGAGGCTGCCGGGTTGTTTGCGGGCTCGAGCTGGTCCGGGGCTTCGCTTGTGCCTCTGCTCGGGGTTCCGCTTGTCACGCCGCTCGGGGCTTCGCTTGTCACGCCGCTCGGGGTTGCAATTGCGGCTCCGCCAAGGGCCGGGATCGTTTCGGGGGCCGCGGGCGTCTGGGCTGCTGCGGCTTTCTCGTCCCGCTTCTTTTCACGCTTGCGCATACGGCCGAGCAGCTCGTCCATGCGGCCGGTCATCTTCTCCGAGCGGTCGATGGCGAAGCTGAGCTCGGGAACGTGGCGGACGCCCATGCGCTCGCGGATGGAGGCGCGGATGAAGCCACGGGCCTGGGTGAGGGCGGCGAGGGTCGAGGCCTCTTCTTCGGCGGCGCCATGGACGGCGACGAAGACGCGTGCGGACTTGCCGCCCGGGGCGAGTACGACCTCGGTGACGACCGATGGAAAGATGCGCGGATCCGAGAGCTCGCCTTCGAGCATGGCGCCGATCTCTTCTGAAAAGGAGTGGGCGACGCGGTTGCGGTGGTAGGTGCGGGCGCGGGGTTCGGGCATGGTGTGGTTCCTTGCAGAAAGGTTCGGTGGTGGGTTCAGTCGGCCGGGGGTGGCCCAGATCAGGTGGCCGGGATCAGGTGGCCGGGATCACCGGCCAGGATCGGTCGGCCAGGTACAGCCGGCCGGGTTCAGTCGGCCAGGATCTCGGCGTAGGAGTCGGCGATCTCGGCCGACAGGTTGAACGACATGCGGTGCGCCGCCCGGTCGATCGACTCGAGGTGCTGGGTGAGCGATTGGGTGGAGCTTGAGGCGACAGCGATCGCAAGCGTGGCCTGGTTCCACAGGGTGGCGCCTTCGTTGAGCTCGGCGATGGACAGGTTGAAGGTGTGGCGGAGCTTGTCTTTGAGCGAACGGACGACCTGCCGGCGATCTTTCAACGATTGCGCGTGCGGGATGGAGAGTTCGAGGGTCAATTTACCGATGGGCATGGCGTTGCGCGGGATGGAGCAGGAAAACAGGCGCAGAGTTCATTGTAGAGGAGATGGGCGCGCGAGGGATGATTGCAGGCGGGTGGTTTCGCCCGCGGAATCGCCAAACCGGCTAGCGGTCCGGTGGCGGCGCGAGGCTGCCGCTTGGACACGGCTTGGACGCGGTCTGGGACCCCGCTTGGACGCGGCCAGGACGCTTGTGAGGACGTTGCCGGGACGCTGATGGGACGCCGCCGGTGACGCTGATGGGACGCCGCCGGGAGGCTGGTGCGCCGCGATCAACAGAGGGCAGGGACAACTCATCGGGCGTTGACCGGGCTGTAACGGTCTCGTAACGTGCCGGGCGGTAGGTTACGGACATGCAAACGATCTCCCCTGTCACAGCCCTGCGGGTCGCCGCCTGCGTGTCGCTTTTTGCCTTTGCCACGGTGCTGAACGCGCAGTACGACAACGGCAGCCTGGTGGGCACGGTGAAGGACGGGAGCGGGGCTCCGATTCCGAACGCCGTCGTAGTGATCACGAACCAGGCGACGGCGATCGCCACGACGGTGAAGTCGAACGGCTCCGGCGACTACGAGGTGCCGAGCCTGAAGGTGGGCAGCTATACGGTCGAGGCAAGCGCGCCGTCTTTCGCGAACGCTGTGGCGAAAAACATCACGGTGTCGGTGGGCGGCCGCGGCAGGATCGACCTGGGGCTGCAGGTAGCGGGCACGGCGACCAGCATCGAGGTGTCGGACGTGGCGCTGCAGCTTGAGACCGAATCGAGCGAGCGTGGGCAGACAATCACCAACTACCAGAGTGAGGCGCTGCCGCTGGTGACGCGCAACTACAGCGACCTGCTGGGACTTGTGACCGGCGTGCGCCAGGCGCCGACGGCGGCGACGACTACTTCGATCAACTCGCTGGTGCGGGCGGGCGCGTATAACGTCAACGGGCAGCGCAGCATGTTCAATAACTTCCTGCTGGACGGGCTCGACAACAACGCCTACGGCGAAAGCAACCAGGGCTTCGACAATCAGACGATCGCGGTGCCGCCGGACTCGGTGGCGCAGTTCCAGGTGGTGACGAACAACGAGAGCGCGGAGTATGGGCGGAGCTCGGGTGCGACGATCAACGTGTCGTCGTTGAGCGGAACGAACCGGTTCCATGCGACGGCTTACGAGTTCCTGCGCAACACCGCGTTGAATGCTGCGGGCTTCTTCAAGCCGACGATTGTGAGCAACACCGGGACGGCGACGCCGTTTCGCAAGTCGACCTTCAACCGTAATCAGTTCGGCGGCAACTTTGGCGGTCCGATCCTCAAGGACAGGCTGTTCTTCTTTCTTGACTATGAGGGGTTTCGCCAGGTGTTGAAGCCGCTGAGCGTGCTGACGCTGCCTTCGCTGAACGAGCTGAACGGGGTGCTGGTGGTGCCGGTGCAGAATCCTCTCACCGGCGTGGTTTATCAGGCGGGAGCGCCGATCCCGGCCTCTGCCATCAACCCCCTGTCCGCGCAGATCCTGAACACCTTCAGGACGATCCCGGGGCTGCCGCAGGCGGGGCTCGGATCGACGGGTCTCGCGTCGAACGACTACCCGGTTCAGGTCCCGTTTACCGATAAATCGGACAAGGGCGATCTGCGGCTGGACTACCAGCAGACGCCGGCGAGCTCGTGGTTTCTGCGGGTGAGCGACCGCAAGGAGACCGGCTTTAACGCGGCCGCGCTGCCGGTGCCGCTCGACGGGCAGGTGAACGGGACGATCCGGGTGCTGAACCAGCAGGCGGCGCTCGGGTATACGCACCTGTTCGGGGCTACCAGGGTGCTGGATGCGCGGGTAGGGATCTCGAAGACCAAGGCGGGGAAGTTTTCGCCTTCGATTGGGGATAACTCGGTGTCGATCCCGGGGCTGCCGACCAACCCGATCGTCGCGGGTGGCCTGCCTTCGACGTCCATCTCCGGCTTTACGGCCTTTGGACGGCAGAGCACGAACCCGCAGTGGCAGAACCCGTCGGTGGTGGATCCGAAGATCAACTACACGTGGATCAAGGGTCGGCACTCGCTGAAGTTCGGCTACGAGTACGAGCACATCTGGATGGCGGTGAACGACAACAATCCTTTGTATGGTTCGTTTACCTACGGCGGGGCTTACAGCGTCTGCCCCAGCACGACGGTGAACGGGGTCAAGGTGCCCACCGCGGCCAACTGCACAGCGACGACGGCGGTCACCGATAACTACTGGGCGGACTTCCTCTTCGGCAATACAAGCGCTTACTCGCTTGCGAACTACTTTGTCGTGCACCTGCGGCAGACGGAGCACAACATCTATGGCCAGGATGACTGGAAGGCGTCGTCGAAGCTGACGTTGAACATGGGGCTGCGCTGGGAGTACGGGTCGCCCTACCGGGAGCAGAAGGGCTACATTTCGAACTTCGATCCGACCACGCAGACGGTGCTGACGACCGCCCCGGGAGCGGTCGCGGGCAACGGCATCACGCCGGTGTCGGCGGGCGGCGTGTATGGGCAGACGCTGGTCGATCCCGATCTGAATGACTTCGGCCCCCGGTTCGGCTTTGCCTATGCGGCCACGAACAAGATTGCGATCCGCGGCGGCTTCGGCATGAGCTACGTGCACTACACGCGGGCCGGGTCGGGCGATATCCTGGCGATCAACGCACCGCAGGCGCAGTTCGCTTCGGTGACACAGATCAGGCCGACGGCGACGAACCACTGCAATCCTCTGCCGGCGACGATCATCGCGGTCGGAACAGCCACGCCGAGCTGCTATGCGACGGCCGACCAGGGCTTTCCGCAGACGCTTGCGACCACCTTCAACCCGGCGACCGATAATGTGACGTACGTGCCACGCAACACGCGCGACAGCTATGTCGAGAGCTATTTCCTGAGCTTTCAGCATCAGCTTGCGAAGAACACCGTGCTCGATGTGGCCTATGTGGGAAATCATGGGGTGAAGCTGCAGGGGATCCTGAACGCGAACCAGAAGAATCCTGCGAACGGGTTCGCGCGACCCTATGGCAACTGGCCAAGCGATATCACGGCGGCGGTCAACCAGTTCTACTCGAACTACAACGCGCTGCAGGTGCGCTACGAGCAGAGGATGCAGGGAGGCCTGACGCTGCTGAACTCATTCAGCTGGCAGCGTTCGATGGACAATGCGAGTGCTTCGCTTGAGGGCAACACGCCTTCGCCGCAGGATGCCAACAACCTGCGCGCGGACTACTCGCAATCTGACTACAACCTGCCGCTTGAGAATGTAACCAGTCTTGTCTATGAGCTGCCGTTCGGCCGCGGCCGGCGGTTTCTGAACACGAGCAATGGCCTGGTCGACAGCGTGCTGGGCGGCTGGCAGGTGAGCGCGGTGAACACGGCGCAGGCAGGTACGCCGTTCAACCTGACGTACACGCCGAACTCGGCGACGGCGGTGTCGCAGCAGATCTCGGCGACCTTCCGCGGGGCCAATGAGTACAGGCCCAATGTTGTACCGGGGCAGAAGCTGCTGCAGCGGGTGAAGCTGCCGACGACGGGCTACATCCAGTATGTGAACTACGCGGCGCTGACCTTGCCGGCGACCACAGCGGGAGGCGTGGCGCAAAGCCCGTTCGGCAACCTGTCGAGGAATCCCGGGCGCACGCCTGCGTTCTTCGAGACAGATCTTGATCTGAATAAGAAGTTTTCGACACCGATTGAAGGCTTGAAGATTGAGTTCCGTTCCGAGCTTTACAACCTCTTCAACCACACGAACCTGTTTCTGCCGTCGAGCGGCCTTGGCGGCACGCTGGGAGCAAACCCTTCGAGCGGCGGCACGATCACGAGCACCTTCGAACCGCGCATCGTGCAGTTCGGCCTGAAGGTGCTGTACTGAGGGCGAAGGCAACGGCAACCGCGTCCTCATCGCGGACGGCGACCACTTCGTGGGGTGGAAGCGCTGCCGCGCGTGAGAAGCTGAGGCTCAATCTCTACAGCTCGCACGCGCCAGCGCCCCTACCCCACGAAGTGCCGCCCGTCCGGCGTCAGGACGCGGTTGCCGTTCTCTGTCCCTGTGGCCTTACACCTTCGCGCCGCAGGAGCCGCGGACTACCAGTTCAACCGGCAGGACGATGTGTTTGGCGGGGCCCGATGAGGCTTGGGAGGTGTCTTTGCCGAGGCGTGCGAAGAGCATCTCGCCGGCCAGCCGGCCCATGGTCTCAACCGGCTGACGGACGACGGTGATGCCGGGGCGGAGCAGGTCTGCGATCTCGAAGTCGTCGAAGCCGACGAGTGCGACTTTGCCAGGTGGGTGGATGCCGAGTGCGTAGAGACCGTGGAGGACGTGGCGGGTGGTGAGATTGTTGGCGCAGAAGATGGCGCTCGGCGGATGCCCGGAGGACATGACTCGATCGATCTCGGCGACCGTCGCTTCGAGCGCGTCCGAGACGATGGAGACGCGCGATTCGAGGCGGGCGGCGCGCATGGCTTCGCGGTAGCCAGCCTGGCGCTGATTCATGGTGTAGAGGCGGGACGAGAGGGCGAAGCAGGCGATCTCTTTGTGCCCCAGATCAATGAGGTGCCTGGTGCCGAGCCGGGCGCCTCGTTTGTTTTCTACCAGCAGGCTGTCGAAGTGGCTGCCGGCGACGGGCCGGTCGAGCGTCACGATGGGCAGGCGGCTGAACTCAGGATCGAGCAGACTGGGAGCGCCCTTGGCTGAAGTCGAGGGAAGGGCAGGGATGAGCACGAGCCCGTCCAGGTTGCGGCGCAGCATCCGGCTGGCTTCGGCGTACTCGGTCTGCTGATTTTCGTCCGATGTGGAGAGTACGACGGAGTAGTCGTGGGCGCGCGCGACGAGCGAGACGGCGTGCGCACAGGTGGAGAAGAAGGGGTCATAGAGGTTTGGCACCATGATCCCGATCTGTCTTGACGTGTGGTCGCGCAGCGAACGTGCGATCTCGTTGCGCTGGTACTGGAGCTGGTCGATGGCGTGGAGGACGCGGACGCGGGTCTCTTCGGTGACGTGCGGACTCTGGTTGAGCACGCGCGAGATGGTCATCTTGCTGACGCCGGCAAGTTTGGCAACGTCGGACATGCGTGCGGGCCGGTGACTGGGTTTCAGAACGAAGCTCCGTGCGAGGTGTTGATCAGGCAGCTTCAACACCTTGTCACGAGTTGCAGAGAGCGTCAATCACAACTGCGACAGCATCCGCTTGCTCGCTTCGCCCGGTCTCCCGCTTGCGCCCTTCGCGCTGAGGAAGCGATAGCTGTCGCTTTGGTCACCTGCCCGGATCGGCTTCCGATGTGAAGGTGGAGGCAGGCAGGCCGGCTGCGTTGTAGAGGCCGCCTGGCACGACGCTGGTCCAGCCGTAGCGCACGTAGGTGGGATGAGGCATGGTTGGGGCGGAGACGACGACCGTGTCCCCTTCGAGCCTTGCCTGCGCCTTCACGAACTTGTGGTCTTCGCCCGCTAGTTCGAAGTCTTCGAGTGGCTTGCCGTTGGTGCTGAGGCGTTCGGCGTTGTCGAACCAGACGCGGAGGGCTGTGGTGTTATCCGGTTCAAGCTGGATGGTGGCCTGGCGGAAGAGCGGCGGGGCGTAGGCGATGCGCTCTCCGTAGACGAGCGAGCGTGCAGCCAGCGCGAGGCGGAAGGCGACGGTCTGCTTGTCTGGCGGGTGCACGTTGCCGGCGAGGCCAACATCGAGTGAGACCGCCATGGCGGTGTTGGCAAGGTGGAGGGTGCGGCGCTGCGCGTCCCGCACCAGGCCCCAGTTCTCACCGGGCGAGTTATAGCTTGAGATCTGGACGTAGAGGAACGGAAGATCTCCCTGGGCGAAGTGTGCGCGCCAGTCGGTGATGAGGGCGGGAAAGAGGGTGCTGTAGTACTGGGCGCGGCCGGGTCCCGAGTTGGTCTCGCCCTGGTACCAGAGGAAGCCCTTGATCGACAGCGGGGTGAAGGGCGCGATCATGGCGTTGTAAAGGCCGGCCGGGTTCCAGGAGGAGCTGTCGGGGTGCCAGGCGTGCGTGGGCGCGGGCTTGCCGGCAGCCCGGGCGGCTTCGTCTTCGTGTTTTTCGGCGGCGATGGTGAGGTCGTTGTTCGCGAGGGGACGTGCAAAGCCGGCGCGCGCGGCGAAGGCGGGGAGCAGCTGCGGGTTGGTGCCGAGGGTGTCGAGCGATACCCAGGAGTCGGCCGGCGTGCCACCCCATGTGGAATCGATGAGTCCAATGGGGACGTTCTCTTTGGCGGCAATCTCACGTCCGAAGAAGTAGGCGACGGCCGAGAAGGTGGCCGCGGTCTGCGGGGTGCAGGTGGTCCAGGCGCCCGAGGCATCGTTCAGGGGGTAGTCCGAACCTTTGCGCTCGATGAGCATGAGGCGGAGGCGCGGGTTGTTGGCGGCGGCGATCTCTTTGGCTGCGTCCTTGACGACGGCGCCGGGCGGGAAGCCGTTGATGGGCATCTCCATGTTGGACTGGCCGGAGGCGAACCAGACGTCGCCGACCAGAAGGTCGGTAAGCGTCTTGTCGGGGCCGTCGCCGGCGATGGTGAGGGTGTAGGGGCCGCCGGCGGCTTCGGGCGCGAGGTAGAGGCTGAAGTAGCCGATGGGGTCTGCGATCGCGGGAACGGACTGGTTGTGGAAGCTCGCCTTCAGCTGTGCGGCTGGGGTAGCCCAGCCCCAGATGTGGATGGGGGCTCCACGCTGGAGTACGGCGTGATCGCCGAGGACGTGGGGGAGCCGGACTTCGGCGTGCGCGGCTGTGGCGAAGGCAGTGAGAGAGAGGGCTTGGGCGGTGAGGAGGCTGAGGAGCGGGGCGAGCTTCATAGTGGATCGGGTCTCCGGGGGAGGTGTTGTTGCGGCCGTTCGCTTTCGATCTGATACAGACACTTTAGCTGGTGCGAGGTAGGACTGGCGGAGCGGTGTTGCTTTGGCTTGAGGGAGCTGCTGACATGGTGTGGGTTTCGAGCCTATGCTGTGTAGGCCTTTGAATCTGCTCTAGAATCGAAATTTGTGTGTTTACGAGGGGTCTGTACTGATGGCGATTACCACGAGCTCCAATGTTTCGGCTTCCGCCAATACCAGCGGCAAGACCGATCTTCGCGCGATGTCGATTGCGACCGCGCTCTTTTTCATGTGGGGCTTTCTCACCAGCCTGAACGATGTGATCATTCCGCATCTGAAGGCGATCTTTGAGCTGAGCTATGCGCAGGCGATGCTGGTGCAGTTTGCGTTCTTCTCGTCTTACTTTATCTTTGCCCTGCCGGCGGGCAAGCTGGTGGAGGCGATCGGGTACAAGCGCGCGATGGTGGGCGGCCTGGTGATCATGGCAGTGGGTGCGCTGCTGTTCCTTCCGGCTTCGAGTGTGGCGTCTTTCGGGCTGTTTCTGGGCGCGCTGGTGGTGCTGGCAGCTGGCATCACGGTCCTGCAGGTGGCCGCGAACCCTTACGTGGTGAACCTGGGGCCCGAGAATACGGCGTCGGCACGGCTGAACTTTTCGCAGGCGTTCAACTCGCTGGGTACGACCCTGGCGCCGAAGTTTGGCGGCATCCTGATCCTGGGCGGCGCGACGATTACCGCGGCCAAGCTGCATGCGCTGCCGGCGGCTGAGCAGCAGCTGTACCGGGCGCAGCAGGCTTCTTCGGTGCGTGTGCCTTACCTTGGGCTGGGGATCGCGCTGCTTGTGCTGGCGGTCGCGCTGGGACTTTTGAAGATGCCGAGCATGCGGACCAATGTGCATACGCAGGACTTCAGGCCGGGTGCGTTTGATGCTTCAAAGGACAGCATCTGGACGCATAAGTGGCTTCTGCTGGGTGCGCTGGGCATCTTTGTGTATGTGGGCGCGGAGGTCTCGATCGGCAGCTTCCTGATCAACTACTTCGGGCTGCCGGGGGTGACGGGCCTGAGCGAGGTAACGGCGGCCGGGTATGTGAGCTACTACTGGGGCGGCGCGATGGTGGGGCGCTTTATCGGCAGCTACGTGCTGCAGCATGTCCGCGCGGGGCTTGCGCTGGGCTTTGCGGCGACGATCTCGATGCTGCTGGTAGTGGTGTCGATGAACACGCACGGGGCGACGGCGATGTGGAGCATCCTGGCGGTCGGTCTGTTCAACTCCATCATGTTCCCGAACATCTTCTCGCTTGGCCTTTGGAACCTTGGACCGCTGACCAGCAAGGGGTCGAGCCTGATGGTTGCCGCGATCGTCGGGGGTGCGCTGCTGCCCGTGCTCGAAGGGCACATGGCGGACAGCATCGGCATTCAGCATGCGTTTATCATTCCGGCGATCTGCTACGTGTACATCGCGGTGTATGGGTTCATGGCGCGTAACCTGATGACGTCCGATGCGGTGCCCGCGGCTGACATGGCGGCTGAATAGGCGCAACTCCGGGCAGGGGTGAGGGCCGGGATCGATTGATCCCGGCCCTTGCTGCTGGTGCCGGACTGCATGCTGACGCTGATCCCCGGCTGTGCGTGGTCGAAGCGTGCGCCGTCGTCGATGCAGGTCTTGATCGCGGGTGTTGCAGGGTCCGGCGAGGTCAGGGCGTCTATGGAGCGCTGCCAGGAGCGCTGCCAGGTGCGGCTTCGACGAGGCGGTAGACCTTTGGCGTGGCTTCGGCGGCCTTGCTCTGGCGGACCTTCATCATGCGTTCGACGAGCGCAGGCACCTCTGATCTGCGGTCGCTCTTACGCAGGGCGAGGATCTGATGGTAGAGCGCCTGTTCGTCGTCGGGGTCGAGCGCGAGTGCGGCCTGGCTCTCTTCGATGGCGTGGGTGGTGTCTCCGGCGCGCAGGTACAGGGCGGCGAGAAGGTCGTACGCTTCGATGCGGTTGGGATCGAGGGCGAGCGACTTCTGCGCGGCCGCGATGCTTTCCTCGAAGGCGGGCGTGCCGGGCGCCGGGGCCTGATTTGATAGCTCCTCGGCAAGCAGGTACTGGGTGAGGCTGTCGTCGGGGTGCTGCTTCGCCGTTGCTCTGAACGTCTTGAGCGCCGCGCTTGCATCATGCGCCTGCGAATGTGCGATGCCCTGGGCGGCAGCGGCGAAGGAGAGATTCGGGGCGAGCCTGGCTGCAGTGTCGAAGTCGGCCGCGGCCTGGTTGATGTCGGAGGTCTGGCTGTAGAGGACGCCGCGTGCGAGGTAGAGCTCGGCTTGCTGCGGCATCTGCTCGACGCCGATGTTGAGCATGTCGATGCCGACCTGCATGGAGGAGTGTTTGTAGGAGAGGTAGGCGAACTGGAGGTAGGCGGCTTTGTCCTTTGGATGGGTGAGGATGGCTTTGCGGAGCAGTTCGACGGCGTGCTGGGTGTGGGACTTTGTCTCGGCGATGTCGGCGGCCAGGGTGAGGGCGTCTTCGGGTGGGTTCGGGGAGGTAATGAGCGGGGCAAGGGCTTCGAGCGCTTGATCGGGCTGCTGGGCGTTGAAGCGGGCGAGCGCGAGGTTGTAGTGCGCGGCGTTGAAGGCGGCGGGGTCGGCGGGAGGTGTGAGGGCGGCGGCCTGTTCGAAGAGGGAGACGGCATCGGGTAAGCGGTTCAGCTCGGCGAGGCATGCGCCGTACTGCATGAGGGCTGCGGGCTGCCGGGCCAGTGCAGGTCTCGCTCGTTCGAAGTGCTGTGCGGCTGCGGTGCACTGGTGCTGGCTGTAATCGAGGGCGCCCAGCATGGCATTGGCCGTGGGTTCGTCGGGGTGGAGGGCGACGATGCGGTCAAGCAGGGGGCGGGCCTGGGCGTCGTGTTGCTGGTATGCGATCTGCGCGGCGGCTTCGAGGGCGGGCAGGTAATCAGGTGCGAGCTTCAAGGCGCGCTGGTAGGCGGCGAGCGCGAGTGCGGGTTGGTTCTTGCCGGTGTAGGCGACGCCACGCAGGGTAAGCAGGCGAGGGTCTTTGGGAGTGGCCTTGAGAGCCGCAGCAGTGAGACGGAGAGCTTCGTCGAAGTCCTGGTTGCGCAGTGCGGCGGAGGTCTGGGCTACCGGGTTGGTTGGAGCTTGAGCGACGAGCGGAGTGCGGGTGCAGAGGACGATGAGCGACAGGGTGAACGCGCGGAAAATCTGAAAAGAGCAAGAGCGAGAGCATGCGCGTTGGCGTTTGAGCCCAGGCGAGGGTTGAGGTGTCGCGTTCACTGCGTTCAGTATCTCGCAGCGACTGGTTGCGACGTGAGTTTTGTCAGGCTGGACGCGGGCGAAGATCCGACCCCGGCTATAAAGTCTTTCCGGCTCGCTCCGGCGATGGAGTGGATCGTCATGCACCCTCTGCGGGTGTGCTGACCGGCGGGTGATCTGGCGGAACCGCGGAGCGTTCGCCCGGCATGGCGTAGGCAGTTGGCTCTTTGCGAGCGCCTTGACCGTGCGGGTCATCCAGATGAGGTTGCGGAGGCTTCTTGATTTGCGTCTGACGACAGCACTCGACGACAGTACTCGATATCAGCATTTAGGTGACCCGTACCGGGCTCTTGGTTGACGGTGGCGTGGCGCAGTTCGGACGAACAGCACGCCTGCTGGTCACCAGGAGCAGCGCAAGAGACGGTGAGTGTCACGCAGAGATGCCCCCTTGATCGGCAAGGGGGCATCTTTGCGGTGCATGGTGGGTGGTTAGAAGTGGAGGGTGGCGCCTACCTGCAGGTAGCGGGCGGTGTGGGTGGTGAGCGCCTGGCCGAAGGTGCCGTCGTTCGCGTTCTGGTCGACCGGGTTGAAGTTGACCTGGTTGAAGAGGTTGTAGGCATCGACCTTCAGGTTCAGGACGATGCTTTCGCGGATGTGGGTGTCTTTGCCGACTGTGACATCGGACTGGGCGAAGGCAGGATTGCGGAACTGGTCGTTGACGGCCTCGTCGCCCATCGTGCCGAAGGCAGGCTGGTTGAAGGGGCCGCACGAGGCGAACCTGCCGGCGCAGGTGGCGCTGGGGAAGACCCCGGCCTTGTAGGCGGCGCGGGTGTGCGCGATGGAGAAGCTCTTGCTTACGTTGGGAACGTCGTAGAAGTAGCCATCGCCATTGAAGTCTCCGCTGTTGGCTGCGTAGACCGGGTTGCCGCCGGCGTCGCGTGAGAACTGCAGCGAGCCCGAGGTGTAGAGGAACATGGGCGAGCCAGACTGGAGGGTTGTGGTGCCTGACACCTTCCAGCCACGGGTCGCTCCGCGGACGAGAAAGTTGCCCTTCTCGTAGCCGGGGATCTCGTAGCTGTAGCCGGCGGAGAAGCGGTTCGGGTAGTCGTAGGGTGAGTTGCCGTACCAGCGGTTCTGGTCAAGCGTAGGGGTTGGCGAGTAGTACGTGGCGTTGTCCTTCGACGAGGAGCGGGTGTAGGACGCGACGAAGAAGGCGCGGCGGAACTGGCCTTTGACCGAGGCGACGACGGCGCTGTAGTTGGCGCGCGCCACGTTGAAGGAGTAAATGATGGGGCCGAAGCTGGTATTGAGGAAGTTCTCGTTTACGCTGTAGAGGTTGGTCTGGCCGGGCAGCAGGAAGGAGTTCTGCAGCACCGCGCCCTCGACTGCGTTTACGTCGTAGCCGAACTGGTTGCCCCCCTGCTGACCGCCGCCAAGCTGTATGCCGCCCGTGTGCGAACCGGTGTAGCCGACGCTTGCGATGAGCTTTGATGAGAGCGGATGCTCGACGGCGACGCTCCAGTTTTGCGTGGTGGGGGAGTGGATGTTGGGATCGACCTGGCCGATCGGGACGTTCTGGCCGACGATGCCTCCCTTGGCGTCGAGCGGGGTACCGACGAAGGCCGGGTAGGTGTATCCGAAGGGATAGCTGTTCTGGGTGCCGAGCGAGAAGACGGGCTGCGCGGTGCCTGAACCACGCACAAAGTTGGGCGTGACGTAGTTTGGCGGGTTGGCCTTCATGAGGTCGCCGATGTTTCCCAGTGTGACCTGGTCGTGGTAGATGCCGTAACCGCCGTGGACGACCCACTTCGCGTTGCCGAGGATGTCCCATGCCACGCCCGCGCGGGGCGAGAAGTTCCAGTTGATGTCGTGGTCCAGTGAGTTCGACTGCTGCTTGACGGCGCCGTTGGCGATCTGCTGCTGAAAGGTAGAGCCGGAGCCGACGTGGAAGACGGCGGCGACGGTGTTGTAGCCGTTCGGGTGTGGATTGCCGAAGTTGTCGTAGCGGATGCCCATGGTGACGGTGACCTTTTTAGTCGCCTTCCAGGAATCCTCTACGAAGATGCCGGTGGTGAGCTCTTTGTAGGAGTAGTTGCCGGGCTGGGGCTGGCCGGAGACGGGGTTGTAGGAGAGGCCGGCTTCGCTTTGCGGGGAGTCGTTGATGAGGTCGATGACGTTGTTGAAATGAAAGGTGGGCTGACCGTATGGACCCTGGAAGACGGCGGTGTCGTCGCCGGTCCAGCCCTCGTAACCGATCTTGAAGCTGTGGGAGCCGCGAATCTTGGTAAGGACGTCGCGCCAGTGGTAGCTGTGCTGGATGTAGTCGCCGAGCGCGAACCCGGATCCGAAGCCCTGGCCGAGCGAGTCTACGTTGACCACGGGCACGGTGAAGAGGCCCTGCGAGGGCTGGATGCCTTCGATGCGGTTGAAGCCGAAGGCGCCTTCGTTGAGCATGGTGGGCGAGAAGGTGTGGGTCTCGTTCACCTGGAGCGACGAGCCGTAGTAGTTATCCGTGATGGCGAAGGCCGCGCGTGGGTTGGCGAACTTCGGGGTCTGCGTGCTGCGGATGAAGTTGGCGTAGACGCGGTCCTTCGAGAAGGTTTTGTCGATGCGGATGTTGTACTGGAGCGAGGTGTTTGAGGTCGCGTTGTTCCAGGAACCTTCATCGATGACGGGTGTGGAGCAGGGCAGGTTGTTGGTGGCTGCTGTGCCGCAGGTGCCGGGAAAGAGCTGCGCGGCGGTCTGGTTCACGTTAAGGAAGATGGTGTTGGTAACGGGATACTTGGTGAGCAGCGCGGTCTCCGGCGTGTTGGGCCGGGTGGCGGTGGCGAAGGCGGTGAAGGCGGGATCTTCGTAGAAGATGTTGTTATAGTTCGAACCTTCGTTGTGGTAGGGCTGGATCGAGAAGAAGCCATAGAGCTTCTTGCTCTTCCAGATAGGGCCGCCGATGCCGAAGGAAAGATTGTTGGTGTGGTTGGGTGGGTTTCTGGGCAGGTTGGCGAAGGAGGGACCGAACTCACCGCGCGCGGCCCAGGCCTGGTAGCGGTAGTACTCGCTGGCGAAGCCGTGGTATTGGTCGGTTCCGGACTTGGTGGTGAAGACGCTTTCGAAGCCGCTGCCGCGTCCGTACTGAACGCTGTAGGTGTTGGGCTGGACGGTGGCTTCCTGGAGCGAGTCCCCATTGGGCGAAAGGTTGACGACGCCGGGGCGGATGTTGCTGGTGACGTCGAGGCCGTCGACGATGTAGACGTTGCCGTTTTCGCCGCGCCCGTTGGCGCTGAAATCGTTGAAGTTTTCGGGGTTGGTGGTCTGGTTGTTCTGCGAGTCGAGGCCGCCGGTGACGCCGGGAGTGATGCCGAGCAGAGCCTGCGGGTTGCGGTTCGACTGCGGCAGGGTGGCCAGGGCCTGCGAGTCGATGGTGTAGGAGTTGCGGCTGTCGGAGCTGTCGATCAGCGGCGCCTGCGAGGTGACGAGGACGGTCTGCGAGACGTCCCCGACGGCCATGGTGAGCGAGACGTCGCGGGTTTCAGCTGCGTTCAGGGCGAAGTCGGTTTTGGCGGAGGAGAAGCCGGTAGCGGATGCGGTGACCGAGTAGGCGCCGGGCGCGAGGGAGGTAAAGCGGTAGACGCCGGCCGAGTCTGCGGTGGCCTTCTGGGTGTTGTGGGTTGCGGCATTTTCGAGTGTGATGGTAGCGCTGCTGACGGCTGCACCGGAGGCATCGACGACGGTCCCCTGGACGCCGCTTGAGAACTGGGCCATCAGCAGGGATGCGGGGAGGAGCAGAAAGAGTGCGAAAGACCGGATCGCGCGGATGGCCCGGATTGGCCGCATGGATCTCAGGTAACGCATGTAGATCTTGGACTGCCCGTTGGAACGTGCCACGTTTGCCTCCGAAGGTTTGCAACTGCTGCATGGGGTGAATCGTGTGACTTTCAAGCTGACTGGTGATGGGGTGGTGCCAATCGTCTTCTCTGCTGACCGGCTCATTGAATGTGCAAGCCGGTATTCAAGAAAGCGTTTACTGAATGCGTCGAAGGCTACCCAGCGGAGTGCGAGCTTGTCAAGGACAAACTCAACCGGAAGGATGAGGCAGTGGCTTGGGGGCTCAGGGCGGCGATTAGGAGGAGCCAGGCGGCTAAGCTCCGTGCAGGATATGGGGTTTGACTGTAAGGAAGCCAAGATGAGGACGTTTGGTCAGGTGCGCTGACTGGCGCTGCCAGGCAGGTGTCGCAGGGCAGGGAATGAGGCAGGACGATCGGGGCAAGGTGTGGTGCCAGATTTAGTTCGCGTAGAAAACGATTTCTATAAACCGTTTACACGGCTGCTGCAGGCATGGCCGGGGACAGGAGGCGTCGGCAAAGCTTCGGGTTAAGAAGATTCTGTCAAAGGGGATGAACTCAGAGATGGTCGGGGCGAGAGGATTCGGACTTTTCATAGTCGTTGGCTCCTCTCTTCGCTTGTCTGAACCGCTCATCCTAAGTGTCTTTTAGATTTGCCTCCGGGAAGTGTCCAGACCTCCGGGAAAGCGGTCTATGATGCCGTGTTGAGGCGCTGGGAGCTTGGCCAAGTAGCATGCGCCGTATGCGCCGATCTTTGCTAATGTTCCGGTGATAGTTCAGGGATCGGACCTGATCCCCCGGCGAGGGCCTTCTGTGCCGCAGCGGAAGCTCTCAGTGGGATCACCCTTCGACATCAAGAAGCGGAACAAGATGAGCAGCTGGAGTCACTCAGAAGGGGTACCCTCCTGCCGCGGCATGGTGATGGGCTTTACTTGTGTAGGCCTTCGGCGCACGCGCACAACGATTGCGAAGGGCGAATTGCCCATCGAGGCTGCCATGTGAGTGACAACCGGACTCGTGTTGCTCATGGCGGCCGCGGCGGTCATCCTGGACGTCCACTAAATAAGTTACGGCACTGCTATTGGTGGTCAGACACGTTCCAGGGCTGGTTGACGCATTCACTGAGTCTGTGACCGGCTTCATGTTGCCGTAGCCTTCGAGCAATCGAAATACCAGCGTTTGCCAAGAAAAGGGCCGCTTTACGGATCACATCCCCTGCCTCCGTGGGATTAGGAATGAGACCTACGATGCCGGTTGGGGAGATGTTCCGGGCGATTGCCTGCGAGCCATTATGGGTGAACGAATGGAAGTGGGTTTTATCAGTCGATACGGCATGTAGCCTGTAATCTTCTTTTTGAAGGCTGTCGAGTGACTTCGCCATCGTCTCGAGGTTCAAGATCCATGCATAGTCATCATGCTCGGCGATCCGCTTGAGTCGCTCGCGGTCCGCAACCATTAGCAGCCACTCACATCTCAAGGAAGACTCCATTGCAGGCCGAAGGAGCGCGCGAGCACTACCGTCCAGCTTGCCATCATTGAACAGGAGGATGATGGCTGAGTTGTGCTGTCGACAAAGTAGATATTGCGAAAAGACTAGCCGCAGCCGTAGGGTTCGCAAACCGCAGGCGGGAGGCATTACTGCGAGTGCAAGTGACTCAATGTTTCGACCGAAAGCACTCGCCGCGGCGAGATAAGCGTCCATGTTGTCGCCAGCTTAGCACTGTGGGGTGAAGCGCGTTATCAGCCAGGTTTGAGGCTTAGTCTCAGCGGTTTGCTGGCTTCCTGCTTAGAACTTTGCGAAAACTCCGATGAAGCAGAGCGCAACAAGAATGATGATCGCTGCCCATTTAGCCCAGCTTGGATCTGCAATCCCCTTTTTCCTCCGTCCTAGGAGAAGGAACTGCATCGTAGACGACGCCAACATGATGGGCAGGATGTATAACATCGGGTGCAGAATCTGAAAACCTTGAGTCATCAACCGAGTCTCCGGGACTTGGCGGAATTCTAGCTCATTGTGCTAGCGACCAGAGGCTCCGGAGAACCTGCAAACGCGGATGGCGGCGCGGGTCTCTAAGAAGTAACGGACGTCGGTCGCGGTCTCTGCACCGTCATGACGGGCCCGTCCGCTGGCGTGCTGGCTGCCAGGACGATCTCATCGGTCTGGTCGATGCTGAGGCCGCTCATACGATTTGTGTCTGCTGTGTGCTGCTCGCAGCGTCAGTGCTGCTGGTGAAGACTTCAACTCGCTCGACGCGAGCGTTCTTTGCATCTCAGACGCGGGCCGGGGTAGGCGTCAGGGCGCCGGCAGAGGGGTTGCCGTGGTGCTTTGAGGAGCTTCCAGACGAGGCAGGCAGCAGTTCGGCTGTGGGATGAAGCGACCTGAGACATCACAGCAAGGACGCGGAAAGAGACCCTGAAGCAGGGTGCTACGGAGCCTGCGGGTACCTCAAGGGCCCACGACTTGTCGTAGATGCTTTAGAAGAATGCCCCAGAAATGGTCGGGGCGAGAGGATTCGAACCTCCGACCCCCTGGTCCCGAACCAGGTGCGCTACCAGACTGCGCTACGCCCCGAACTTTTGCTGAGTGGGTGCCGAGTAAGCACGCTGGCCGGGATGAAGACGAGGCATTTCGGATGGCCTCGAGGCTCGCGGAATCGACTTTTTGAGTTTAGCAGAGATTCGCGCGCGATGGAGGGCGACGGCACGTGCGCCCTGATCATGGCGGCGCGACGTCCCGGGAGTGCGAAGCTGGGCACAAGAGACGTGACTGGGATCAGGCTGCTCGCGAGCGCAGCGCCCGCAGCTGAAGAAGTGAAGCCGGGCTTCGCGTCTGGTCGCGGATGCTGTCGCCTTCCTCGCTGGCTTGCCTGCGGCCGCGGTAGGATGGTTGCGCATTCGCGGACGAGGTGTGAGATGAAGTCAGAATGGATGGCGCGGTCCGTGCTTGCGGGTCTTGCGCTGACAGCGGCGGCCCAGACGCCGGCGGGAGGTGTGAGCCAGATGTTCGGGGTTCGTGTCGACCTCGAAAAGCCGATCAACTCGCGGAATGCGCATGCGGGGATGTCGATCGAGGCTAGGCCGGAGACGCGCCTGCACCTGGCGGACGGTGTCGAGCTTGAGCAGAGCAGCCGGTTGATGGGGAGCGTCGTAAGTGTACAGCCATCGGTCGACGGTTCGGCGGCTTCGCTGAGTGTGCTGTTTGACAAGGTGCGGCTGAAGGGCGGGCGTGAGCTGCCGGTGAAGGTGACGGTACTTTGGGTAGGGCAGGCGATCGACCTGCTGCATCCTTCGGTGACGTCGGCGCCGGCTGACCGTACGACGCCGGGCGTGGGGGTGGAGGCGGGGAGTTCGGCGACGCCGCCTTTGCAGGGGTTTGCGGGGTCAGAGATTGCGGGCGGTCCGCTGCGTCCGCACGAGCGGCCTTTGACCGCTCAGGCTGAGCTGCCGCCAGGCATCTCGGTGCAGCGTGGAGGTGTGCCGGGGGTGAACCTGTTCAGCGATATGAGGAGGCCGGAGTCTGCGTTCTTCCGGGCGCCTAAGGGGAACGTTGCCCTTCCTGGCGGAACAGTGATGGCGTTGGTGATGCTGATGCAGCCGGAGTCGAGCCGACGGAGTGTGCCTTGATCCTGAGCGGCAGCTACTACCCTGGTAGGCAGGCCGGGGAAGCGGCTTTAGACAGGAAGCTCTAACCGCTTGCGCGCCAACGCTCCCACCCCGAGAAGTGCGCGCCAGCGCGAGGACCGCACGAAGCACTCGAGGTCAGTGATCAGGGCGCCTTGGTACCTCCACCTCGCATGAGAAAATGGCTATGTCACGTCAGGAGTCTGGTCCTTGCTGCGTTCGTTTTTCATCTCGATGTCTCGTCACTCCGGGTTCAGGCAGTTTTCCGAGCGGTCAATGGTAGGTCGCAGGCTTTCGAGCCGGTTTGTGGCCGGAATGTCGGTTGAAGAGGCGCTCTCAGCGGCGGCCGCGGTGAACCGCGAAGGGATCGCGGTTTCACTCGATTCGCTGGGCGAGAGTGTGCTCGATCTGGCGCAGGCTGAGGCCAGCGCGGCCATCTACACCCAGCTGATCGACGAGATCAGGGCGCGCGGGCTGAACGCCAACGTGAGCGTGAAGCTGACGCAGATGGGGATGGATCTTGATCCGCAGATCGCCGAGCGCCTTGCCGCGCGGATGGTGGAGCATGCGGCAGCTGCTAATACGTTTGTGCGCATCGACATGGAGGGCTCGGAGTACACGGAGGCCACGATCGCGATGACTGAACGGTTGGCCCAGCGGTTCCCGGGCCGTGTGGGAACGGTCCTGCAGGCGTATCTCTTCAGGACCGAGGCCGATGCGAGGCGGCTGGTCGAGCAGGGCATCCGCATCCGGCTGTGCAAGGGAGCTTACAAGGAGCCTGCGACGATTGCGTTTCCGGCGAAGGCGGATGTGGACCGGAACTACGTGAAGCTGATGCTGTACCTGGCAAGCAGCGGCGTCTTCTGTGGCATGGCGACGCATGATGAGGTCATCATCAAGCGGATGTGCCAGGAGGTGGAAGCGAAGGGACTCGACAAGCGACTGTTTGAGTTCCAGATGCTCTACGGGGTGCGGCGCGATCTGCAGAGGAAGCTTGCGGCCGAGGGGTATGGGGTGCGGGTTTATATCCCGTTCGGGACGGAATGGTATCCCTACTTCATGCGGCGGCTGGCGGAGCGGCCGGCGAACGTAATTTTCCTGGCGAAGAACTTCTTCAAGAACTAGGGAGTATGGACCAGGGCTACTGCGGCGGGGGCAGAGGCGCGGGGGTGTAGCGCGGC
>CAXTUS010000037.1:0-29694 GCA_964247475.1 uncultured Acidobacteriaceae bacterium
CGTGGGGTGGGAGCGCTGGTGCGCATGGACATTCCCGCAACTTCCTCCGCTTTTTACGCGCGCCAGCGCTTCCACCCCACGAAGTGGCGCCCGTCCGGCGTTAGACGCGGTTGCCTTTTGCCCCTTCACTTACTGGCATAGTACCCCGACCGGTAGCGGAGGTTCACGTTGCCCGCTGTGGCGGGGTCGGCAACCTCTACTTTGAGCGCGCGATATCCATCCGACCGGCTGCGCGCCGTCTTCTCCGGCGCATAGTAGCCGAGGACATACTGCGTGCGCAGGTCGTCCGAGACCTTGTCGAACGCAGGTGCGAGGTCCTTCGCGTCTTCGACATAAAAGTACTTGCCGCCCGTGTCATCGGCCATCTGGATCAGCGCATGCTCGCCGCCCGTGTTGCGCCCGGCATCGGCGTAGATGGGGATCACGATCAGCGAATAGACCATGACACCGGCGCGCTGTGCCTGCTCAAGCGCCTGGGCGTAACGCACGCCGTGCACGGTGTCGCCGCCGTCGGTGATCAGGACCAATACCCGCCGCCGTCCACCCCCCGCCTTGGTCTCGCCGAGTCGCTGCGACGCGAGGTAGATCGCATCGTAGACTGCGGTCGCATCGCCGCGCTCAAACTGGCCGAGTCCGGCTTCAATCGCTTTCTTGTCGTTCGTGAAAGGAACGAACTCGCGCACCGTATCGGCGAAGCCCATCAGGTCTAGCTCATCCTGATCGCGCAGGAGGGTGCGGATAAACTTTTTGGCTGCCTGCATCTCGAGCCGCTCATTGCGCAGGACACTCTCGCTGCCATCGACCGCGAGCACAATCGAAAGTGGAGTGGCCGACTGCTTTTCGAAGAAGGCGATCTTCTGTTCCTTGCCGTCTTCGAGCAGGTGAAAATCCTTCTGTTCGAGACCCCCGACCGGTGAGCCCTTGGCGTCGACAGCGTTGACCGCAACGGTGACGAGGCGGGATTCCAGCTTGAGAGTCGGAACCTGTTCGGAGGGGGTTCGTCGCTCGATGGGCGCCTGGGCGGCGCATACCGCGACAAGGAAGAGCAACGCAAGTGTCAGGCGGAGCGGCAGGCGGATCACAGCAGACAGTATGACGAAGCGCGCGCGGGAAGGTTGCACACCGCTGAAGGCAACTGCACGTGCGCCCTGACCGCCGGGCGGCTACCACGTCGCGGGATGAGAACGCCGGGGCGAACGTAAGCTGCAGTGAGCCGCCGTAAGCTGCAGTGAGTTGCCGCAAAGTCACTTGCGTGCCAGCGTTTCCACCCCGCGCAGAGGCCGCTCTTCCGGTTTCAGGACGCGCTTGCCGTTGCCTTTCCCAGCGCCACCGCGTCGGGAAACGGCTCGCCGTCGGCCCATACGGCGCCGTCGACGAAGGTCTCTTTCTTCCAGATGGGGACCTGCTGCTTCAACGTGTCGATGAGCCAGCGGCAGGCTTCAAACGCCGCGCCCCGGTGTGCGGAGGCGACCACGATCAGGACGCTTGATTCCCCGACCTCGAGGCGTCCCAGCCGGTGCAGCAGGGCGACATCCCGTACGCCGAAGTTCGCGACAGCCTGCGCGGCGAGCGCCTGCATCTGGGCAAGCGCCATCTCGCGATAAGCCTCATAGTCCAGGTAGAGGGTCTCGCGGCCGCGCGTATTGTTGCGCACGATGCCGTCGAAGACGCAGACAGCACCGTCCGACCCTGCCTTGATCTGGGCGAGGACCTCGGCGGTAGGAAGCACGTCCTCGAGGATCTCAATCCGCATGGTTGTCGCCTTCCGCATCGTCCGCTCCGCCGCTCACCGGGGGCAGCAGCGCCACTTCGTCACCATCGTTCAGGATGGTTCCGGCCCCGGCGTACTCGCGATTGACGGCGACCGCGATCGATCGCCAAACCTGATCGGACGAGCTCGTGTTGCGCCGCACGCTCGCAAGCAGCGAACCGACGGAAAGGCCGTCAGCGAGCTCCATCGACTGCCGCTCATACCCGAGCAAATCCTTTAAGATCCCGAAGCTCAGTACCTCTATCCGCACATCTTCATCCTACCAAGCGATCCTCGCCGCAGCCTCGGTCGCGGCCTGCCATGCGAGGTCACCTGGACTCTTTACTCTCTCTAAGCAGCCTGCGACCCTTGGCTGCTAGCTTCTGCTCGTCGGCCTCGTTCTGCGGAACAGGTTCACCCCAGGCTGCCGCCTGCAGCGCCTGCCGGGTGGGTTCGCCGTCCTTTACTACGGGTCCGGGCGGTGTGGTGAAGTGCCGGGTGAGGAAGGATCCTTTGCGCTTCTTCTTCTCGGTGGTGTTGGCAGCGCCCTTTACTCCGGGGTTTAGATGGCCGCCGGTCTGCTCGTTGTAGAAGTTGCGGCCCGCCGCGGTGAGGCCTCCGCCCGGATCTTTGCCGTCAGCCGGCGGCCTGCCGGCGCGCTTGCTCGGCGGCCGGGCGGCTGATGCCTTCGTGGCGCCTGCCTTCGTGGCGCCTGCCTTTGCGGACTTTGTCTTTGTCGCGGCTGCCTTCGTGGCGCCTACCTTCGTTGTCTTTGTGGCGGCTGCCTTTGTGGTGCCTGCCTTCGTTGTCTTTGTGGCGGCAGTCTTCGGTGTTGCTGCCTTCTTCGCAGCTGTCCTGGCGGCGGGCCTTTCAACCGCGTTTCTGCTGACTGCGTCCTTCTTTGCAGGAGTCTTCTTCGCAGGCTTCTTTACAGAAGTCTTATTCGCGGCACTTTTCTTCGCTGCAGTTTTCTCTGCTGCAGCCTTCGTCGCGGCAGCCTTCTTTGTCGCCATGGCCCATCACCTCACATCGCTTTCAGAGTAGACATGCATGCGAGGGGTTGGACGTACGCGGCAAAAGCAGGGAACGGACGGCTCGCTGGTTCACGGACCGTCCGTTGCACTGCCGATCTAGAGCGGAAGCGCCTTAGACAGCGGCGCTCAGGATCTCCTCGCGCACCTCTTCATCCTGCACCTGCTCTACCCTGGTGTGAGGCAGTGCGACGGCAAGAACATCTTCGATGCGGCGTGCGTAGTGGATACTGATGCCTTCCGTCTGGTCAGGCGTCAGGTCTTCATCCACCTGCTGCTTGCAGTCGATCGGCATGATCACATTGCGCACCCCGGCGCGCTTGGCCGCAAGGAACTTCTCCTTGATGCCGCCGACCGGGAGCACATCGCCCGAGAGCGTGATCTCGCCGGTCATCGCGGTCAGCGGATGCACCGGAGTGTTGGTGAGCAGGCTGACAAGCGCGGTAGCCATGGTGACCCCGGCGCTTGGACCATCCTTCGGAATGGCGCCCGCCGGCACATGAATATGCAGGTCAACATCCTTGGTAAAGTCCTCGTCGAGCCCCAGCGAAACAGCGTTCGAGCGTACCCACGTCAGCGCCGCCTGCATCGACTCCTTCATCACGTCGCCGATCTGGCCGGTGATGTTGAAGCCTCCCTTGCCCTTCATCTTGTTGGCCTCAATGAAGAGGATGTCGCCGCCGGCAGGTGTCCACGCGAGTCCCACGACGACGCCGGGGCGCTTGGTACGCTCGGCGATCTCAGTGTCGACCCGCACCTTGATCCCGCCCAGGAACTCGTGGATGGTCTCTTCGGTGATGGTGAGCGGCTCGGTCCGGCCCTCCGCGATCTTGCGCGCAAGCTTGCGGACGACCGTGCCGATCTGCTGCTCGAGCTTGCGGACTCCGGCCTCGCGCGTGTAGTGGCGGGCAACAAGCGCGATCGCTTCAGTCGGGAAGACGATCATCTCTGGCGGGACGCCGTTCTCCTTGATCTGGCGAGGAACAAGGTACTTCGAGGCGATCGCTACCTTTTCTTCCTCGGTATAGCCGGTCAGCTCGATGATCTCCATACGGTCGAGCAGAGGGCCCGGAATCGTGTCGAGCTGGTTGGCGGTGCAGATAAAGAGCACCTTTGAAAGGTCGAACGGCTGGTCGAGATAGTTGTCGCGGAACGTGTTGTTCTGTTCCGGATCAAGCGTCTCCAGCAGCGCGCTCGCCGGGTCTCCGCGGAAGTCGCGGCCGAGCTTGTCGATCTCGTCCAGCATGAAGACCGGATCCTTAACCTCGACCCGCTTCAGGTGTTGAATAATTTGGCCGGGCAGCGCGCCGATATACGTCCGGCGATGACCACGGATCTCGGCCTCGTCGTGCATGCCGCCGAGCGAGATACGTGAGAACTTGCGATCGAGCGCACGCGCGATCGAGCGGCCGAGCGAGGTCTTGCCGACGCCCGGAGGTCCGACGAAGCAGAGGATCGGACCCTTCATGTCGGGCTTCAACCGGCGCACAGACAGGTAGTCGAGGATGCGGTCCTTGACCTTCTTCAGCCCGTAGTGATCTTCATCCAGGCACTCCTTGGCCTTCAGGATGTCCACCTCGCCCGAGCTCGTCTTGGCCCACGGCAGGACGGCAAGCCACTCCACGTAGTTGCGGGTCAGGGAATAGTCCGCGGCCGCGGGGTTCATGCGGCTCAGGCGGCCGAGTTCCTTGAGAGCGTCCTTCTGGACCTCTTCAGGCATGCCGGCGGTCTCGATCTTCTCCTTCAGGTCGGCGATGTCTTTCTGGGTGTCGTCGAGGTCGCCGAGCTCCTTCTGAATCGCCTTCAGCTGCTCACGCAGATAGTAGTCGCGCTGCGACTGCTGCACCGAATCCTGGACCTCGGTCTGGATCTTGGTGCGCAGCTGCTGCACCTCCAGCTCCTTTGCCAGGTGCTTGTTGATGCGCTCGAGCCGCGCAGTCACATCAGGTGTCTCGAGCAGCTCCTGCTTGTCCGCGGTGGTCAGAAAGGGCAGACTGGAGGCGATGAAGTCGGCCAGCCGGCCAGGCTCGTCGATATTGATGGCGATGGTTTGCAGGTCGTCCGACAACGTCGGCGAAGACGTGACGATCGTCTGGAACTGACCGACAACGTTCCTTTGCAGGGCTTCCGTCTCCGGCGTCTTCCCGGGCTCGATCTCGCCGATCACCTCGTACTCGGCGGTCATAAAGGGCTGCAGCTGGGTAAACTCACCAAGCTTGACGCGCTCATTGCCTTCAGTAAAAACAAACAGGCTCTGATTGGGCATCTTCACGACCTTGTGGACAGTCGCGCGTGTGCCGATCGAGTGGAGATCGTTCCCTTCAGGCGAATCCAGGCGCGCGTCACGCTGGGCGACGACCAGGATCGTCTTCTCTTCGCCGAGCGACTGAATGAGCTGGATCGAGCTCTCCCGTCCCACCGTAAGGGGAAGCACGGCATGGGGGAACAACACGGTATCCCGAACCGGCAGCACGGGGACTGAGCCCCGTCCGGCTTCAACCCTTCCAACAACATCTCCACTCTTTCCAGTGGGTCTGATTACGCTTACAAAGTCATTCGGCATGTTGAGTGTCCCTCTATCAGATTATCCACTATTCGATGCATCATGATTTCAGAAAGACTCATCGATCCCTTTATCGGCAGATCACCCGTTTGGGTGAGGCTGTTCGGAAAAGAAAATCTTTGTGAGGGGCCGGCAGATCAATCAGCCGTTTAGGATGCAACCCGGTCCTCCGTGTGTACTCCGCTAAGCCGCCCAAAGCAATCAAGTTGTCTACCTTGCGTCGCGCCCGGCCGGGAGGACACAGATCAAAGCTTCGCCTTCACCTCGGCAGCCACGTAGTGTCCAAGTTCTCTCACCATCTGGCATCTTTCGCGTAGATTCATCAGCGCTCTCTCCAGCCCGGCACTCTCCGGAAACCGCAGGTCGGTGAAGAAGATGTACTCCCACGGCCTGCCGGGCACGGGACGTGACTCGATCCTGGTGAGATTGATGCCGGCATCGCGGAAGACCGTGAGCGCTTCAATCAGCGTGCCGGGCCGGTGGTCGAGGCTGAAGGCGAGGCTTGCCTTGTTGGCGCCTGCGGGGGCCGCCGCCCGCACGCTCGGAGTCAAAACGTAGAAGCGGGTGTAGTTCTCCGGATGATCCTCGACATTGGTGCCGATCACCTCGGCTCCATACACCTCGGCGGCAAGGCGCGGCGCGATGGCCGCGGTGTTGTTCAGGCCATCGGCCATCAGGTGCTTGACGCTGCCCGCGGTGTCATAGGCGGGCACCGCTTCAATCGCGGGATGCTCCCGCAACCAGCGGCGGCATTGCGAAAGCGCGACTGGGTGCGACAGGATGCGCACAATCTGCGCGAGCCTGGCACCAGGTGCGGCGATGACATGATGTTCAATGTGCAGCATGGTCTCACCGATGATCGAGACCGGGTGCTCCAGCAGCAGGTCGTAGTGTTCGAAGACGCTGCCATGCAGACTGTTTTCGATCGGCAGCACGGCAATCGTCGCTGAACCGTCCTCAAGCCTCGCAAACACATCCGCCGACGAAGCACACGGAATGATCTGGCCCGGTTCGCCGGCGAGCACCGCAAGCGCGGCCATGTGGCTGTTCGAGCCTCGTTCCCCCTGGATGGCTACCTGATGGCCGAGGCTTAACGCGGAACTGTCAAGAGCGGATGTCGACTTCAAACACAAACCTCGCAATCCTGATTCATAAGGACAACCTGAGTATCACAGACCGCAACCTATGTGAGGAAGGCCACCGGTTGGCCCGCGTACGCCCATGGTCCTGGCTAGGGACCGGGCACTCACAGGGAGACTTGAAATGCTTTGGACTATCACCGTTGTACTTGTCGTTTTGTGGCTGATCGGCTTTATCGGCTTCCCAACACTTGGGGCATGGATTCATATCCTGCTTGTGCTTGCGGTCATCGTTCTCATCTTCAACCTGCTGTCAGGCCGCAGAGCGCTTTAGGTCGATTCGCATTCGATCCTGTCCATCGACCGCTAACCCGTTGACCGAACTGGCTCGAACCTCCCCTGAGCAAATACGTCCGACCGGTATGAGAGCAAAGAATTTTCATTTACGTCCGCAACATCCGTAGCCAAGGAGTTACACCATGAACGAAAGCAAGGCATCCGGTACATTCGACGAAGCCAAAGGTAAGGTCAAGCAGGCGCTTGGCGAAACCTTCAATGATCAGTCCCTCGCCAACCAGGGAGCAGCGGAACAGGTGAAGGGCCACGCGGAGCAGACCTGGGGATCGGTGAAGGACACGGCCAGCGATCTGAAGCACACCAACACAGTCACCGATGAGAAGGCTCATGCGGAGCACGAAGGGCACAGCCTGCGGGATACCATCGTGAACGCGGCCGAAGATGCCAAGGAGACCATCCAACGCGGTCTCGGCCACCTGGAGCGCAAGGCTGACGATCGGTAGCTTCCTTGTAATCGCCACTCAACAATTAAGACCCGGCCTCGGCTGGGTCTTCCTTGTTTAACGCGGCCCGCAGCGAGAACATCCAGCCATTGGCCTACTTGCCGAAGTGGATCGAAGCAGCGACGAAGACGAAAAATACAACTGAAATGATCCCGTTCAGCAGAAAGAATGCTGCGTTCATCCCCCGCAGGTCCTTCGGCGAGATGATGCTGTGTTCGTAGAAGATCAGCGCCGCGACGATCAGCGTCCCGGCGTACCCGATAGCTCCGAGCGCGAAGATGCGATCGAGCCAGAGCGCCATCACCAGCATCAGCCCGTGCATGGCGCGCGCTATCCAGAAGGCGCCCTCTATGCCGAAGGCCGCGGGCACACTGTTCAGCCCGACGCGTCGATCGTGCTCAAAGTCCTGGCACGCATAAAGCACATCGAAGCCGCCTACCCAAAGCATCACCAGCACGGTAAGAACCAGCATCCGCCAGTCGTAGCTGCCGCGTACAGCGATCCATGCGGCCGAGGGCGCGATCCCCAGCGCAAGGCCAAGCACCAGGTGCGACCAGCGCGTGATGCGCTTCATGTAGCTGTAGCCAAGCACCACGGCCAGCGCCAGCGGCGACAGCTGCAGCGAAAGCCGATTCAGCATCGCCGACGCCACAACGAAGAGGACGACCGAGACAACGGTAAAAGCTGCCACGAAACCCGCGCCCAGCTGTCCCGCCGGAATCGCGCGCATCGCAGTGCGCGGGTTTGCCGCATCGAGCTTCGCATCCACCAGCCGGTTGAAGGCCATCGCGGCAGAGCGCGCCGACACCATCGCGACCACGATCCACAGCAGCTTCTGGACCGGCGGCCACCCATTCGCGGCAAGCATCGCACCGGATAACGCAAACGGCAGCGCGAAGATGGAGTGTTCCCACTTGATCATCTCGAGCGTTGCCGCCGTACTTCTAACCAGGGTTGCCATGAGGTTGATTCTAGGCTCTTCTAGCGCTCTGTTCCCTGCTGCCCTGGGTAGTTCAGGTCGTTGGTGACCTTGAAGACGCCGCCTACGCTGTTGGCGCGAAGAGCCGCGGTATCGGCGTCGCTCTTGCTGTCAACGCTGCCCACCAGGGTCACGTTGCCGTTGATCACCACGATGCGGATCGGCTTCACCGGGTTGATGCCGTACTTGGTAAACGTGGGATAGCCATAGATGGCACGCGCCACATCGCGGCGGATGCGATCATCGTTGGGCGAGGTAGGCGCCACCTGGATCTTGTCGACGATATCCTTGACGCCAGGGTAGCTGCTGACCAGACCCAGCGCGGAGCTCTTGTCGGTGGGCGAGTAGGCCACGCCGCCAAGCGTCACCACGCCATTCTGCACCGCCACGGTGATGGCGTTGAAGGTGGTGGTGCCGTACCCGATGCGGTCGCTCGAAACCTTGCCGATAAGCTTCTGGCCAAGTTCCTGGTCACTGACCTCCGGACCTCCCGCGACCTGGATCTGGTTATCGACCTTTGCAACGTTCTTTACCTTCTGTGCCTTCTTCGCCGCTTCCTGCTTATCTGAAAACGTAGGCACCTGGCCTGAAAGCGTCACCACGCCATCCTGCACCCTGGCGGTCACCTCCTTCAGCCGCTTGTTGCTGAGCGCCCGGGCAACATCCGCCTGCACCTGGCTGTCTGCACCACCTGCGGTCTGTGCCATCGCACCTGCTGGCACGAAAGCCGGGACGGACACAACACAGCACATCATCACTACGGCTAACACGTTCTTTGCTCGACGCATGAAATCCTCCCGGCTGATGAGCCTCAACTCTTCGACGCTTCGCCCTGAGGAAAGGGTGGACGGCCCCCTGCCGCGCGAAGGAAATGCACCTCGATAGCCCACCCGGACCACGGCTAGAATAACTGCATGGACCTGGACGGGATTCAATCCGCACTGCAAGACGCCGGCCTCGATGGCTGGCTCTTCTACGATCATCACCATCGCGATCCGCTCGCCTACCGCATCCTTGGGCTCGATCAAAACGCCCACGTGACCAGGCGCTGGTTCTACTTCATCCCGGCCACGGGAGAGCCCCGCAAGCTGGTTCATCGCATCGAGGGCGGCAGGCTCGACACGCTCCCGGGCACCCGTGCTGAATACTCGTCCTGGCAGGAGCTCGAGGCTGCCCTCGTGTCGCTGCTCACCGGCGCCACCAAGCTCGCCATGCAGTACAGCCCGCGCAACGCCATCATGTACGTAGGGCTGGTCGATGCAGGCACGATCGAGGTTCTCGAGGAGATGGGCAAACAGATCGTCTCCTCGGCAGACCTCGTCTCGCAGTTTGAAGCGGTGCTGACCGAGGCGCAGATCGCTTCGCACTTTGAAGCCCGCAGGCGTCTCGACGAGGTGCTTGCAGCCGGCTTTGAACGAATCGGGACGCTCGCGCGGAGCGGCGGCAGGTCCGGCGGCACGGACGAGTTCAGCATGGTGAACGCCCTCAAGGAAGCCATCGAGCGCGCTGGCATGATCACCGAGCATGGTCCCAACGTCTCCTGCGGGCCCAACTCAGCGGACTCCCACTATGAGCCCACGCTCGCGAACTCGCGCCCCATCCGCTCCGGCGACTTCCTGCTCATCGACATCTGGGCGAAGCTGGCCGATGATCCGTTCGCGGTCTGGTACGACATCACCTGGACCGGCGTCATCGATCGCGAGCCGACCGAGCGAGAGCAGCTCGTCTTTCACACGGTGCGGGACGCGCGGGACTCCGCGATCGTGACCGTGCAGGAGGCCTTCGCCGCCGGCAATCCCATCAAGGGTTGGCAGCCCGACGAGGCCGCCCGCAACGTCATTCGCCAGGCAGGCTTCGCTGACTCCTTCACCCACCGCACAGGACACAACATCGCAACCGAGCTGCACGGCGCAGGCGCGCATCTCGATAACCTCGAAACCCATGACGAACGGCTGATCCTGCCGCATACGTGCTTTTCAGTCGAGCCCGGCATCTACTTTCCCCAGGAGTTCGGCGTGCGCTCCGAGGTGAACATGATCACCTATCCCGGCAGGGCGGTCGTGACCGGCCGGGTCCAGACCGAGCTGCTGCGGCTGTGACCGGCCGGGCCCGGACCGAGTTGCTGCGGCGGTGACCGGAGCCCCTCATCGACCCGTGTGAAACTGCTATCATCGAGACCGATGGCTACTCCTCTTACTGCCAATCCGCAGGCCGCGGCGGCGCCAAAATCTGCAACCCTGCCCGCCATGGTCCTCATCGCCGGCTGGCTCGTTCCGGGCGCGGGCCACTTCATCCTGCGCAAGCCGATCCGCGGCGCGCTGCTGTTCCTCTCGGTAGTCGCCATGTTCTTCATCGGGATTGGTCTTGAAGGCAAGATCTACCAGCCGAACACAGGCGATCTGCTCGACATCCTGGGCTTCGTCGGGCAGCTGGGCGCCGGCATCCTGTATGCGCTTGCGCGGCTGCTTGACTGGGGACACCCGAGCGTACAGGTGACGCTCGCGGACTACGGCACGAAGTTCATCGTGGTGGCCGGCCTGCTCAACATCGTCTCCGCGGTCGACGCCCACTCACTCGCCAACGGGAGGAAGGTTTCATGACCCTCACCCACTTCAGTGCGGTCGTTCTGTTCGCCCTGTTCACCTCGATCGTCTTCGGCATCACGCAGCGCGCCGACCCCAGGCTGATGATTCGCTTCGGCGCTTTCTGCTTTGTCACCTTCGTCGGTGGAACCATCGCGGCAAGCTGGCTCATGTACCTGATCAAGCGTTAGCCTGGACGCCCGACAGCCTCCCCCGGAAGAGCGAATGCCCGATCATCCTCAAGATGATCGGGCATTGCTTACGAAGGCCTAGCGGCTGCGAACTGCCGCTAAACTTCCGCGTTCGGGTCACCGGCTTCGCCCGGGTTCTGCTCTTCCAGCTGCTTCTGCAGCTCTTCGCGCTTCTTCTCGCGGACCTCTGCACGCTTGGCAGCCTTCTCGCTCAGCTCCTGCTCGGCGCCCAGCAGCTCGATGACCGCCATCTCGGCGGCATCACCCTTGCGGGCATAGGTGCGGACGATGCGCAGGTAGCCACCGGGACGAGTCGCATAACGTGGCGAAACGGTCGAGAAAAGGCGGGTCACAGCCTCGTCCGTCATCAGGTACGAGAGCGCCTGGCGACGCGAGTGAACGTCACCCTTCTTGCCGAGGGTGATCATCTTCTCAACGATCGGACGCGAAGCCTTGCACTTCGTAATGGTCGTCTCGACGCGGTCGTTGAGGATGATGGAGGTGACGAGGTTGCGCAGCATGGCGCGACGATGAGAGGTGTTGCGGCCCAGCTTGAAGCCGCCATTACGATGACGCATGGTGATAATCTCCTTCGACTCCCGCTTCTGCGGGCATCGGCCTTCCGGTGGTGCACGCTCCTGCGAGCGGGTTGATGCCGGGGTTGATGCCGGGGCTGAAAGCCTTGCGGCTCATAGCTCTCAGCCCCTGTTTACTAGAAGTTCTCCGGCTCGTTGGCGAGCTCGAGATCCTCGTCTTCATCCTCGTCCTCATCATCGTCATCGAAGCTGCCATAACTGGCAGCCAGGGTGGCGGCGGGCAGAACAGAGGTCGGACCAGGCTGCGGGTTGCCGTTCTCGTCGATCTTCATGCCGAGCGAAAGCCCCATCTGAGCAAGGATCTCCTTGATCTCGTTCAGGCTCTTGCGGCCAAAGTTCTTGGTCTTCAGCATCTCGGCTTCCGTCTTCTGGATCAGCTCGCCGATGGTGGCAATGTTCGCGTTCTTCAGGCAGTTGTAGCTGCGAACCGAAAGCTCAAGCTCCTCAACCGACCGGTTCAGGTTCTCGTTGCGGATCGCCGGACCGTCGATGCCGCCATCGTGGCCAGCCTCCATCTCCTCTTCGAAGTTGATGAAGATGGTCATATGATCCTTCAGCAGCTTCGCCGATAGGCCAAGCGCATCCGCGGGAAGCACCGTGCCGTTGGTCCAGATCTCAACCGTGAGCTTGTCGTAGTCGGTGATCTGACCGAGACGCGCCGCCTCGACCAGGTAGTTCACCTTGCGCACCGGCGAGTGCACGGAGTCAACCGGGATAAAGCCGAGGCCAAGATCGCCGTCGAAGTTCTTGTCAGCGGAGATATAGCCGCGACCGCGCTTCAGGCGCATCTCCATGTCGATCTTGCCGCCCTCGGAGATGGTGCAGATGTAGACGTTCGGATCGAGGATCTCGACGTCGCCATCCGCCTCGATCATGCCCGACGTGATGACGCCCGCCGCATCCGCACGCAGGTAAAGCGCCTTCGGGCCGTCGCCGTTCAGCTTGAACGGGATCTGCTTCAGGTTCAGGATGATGTCAGTCGCATCTTCGACGACGCCGGTGATCGACTGAAACTCGTGCAGCACGCCTTCGATGCGGACAGCGGTTACCGCGGCGCCTTCGATCGACGACAGCAACGTACGGCGGAGGGCATTGCCGATGGTCGTACCGAAGCCGCGCTCAAAGGGCTGCGCGCTGAACTTGCCATACTTGGGGGTAAGGGTGTCGGTATCGACGGCAAGACGCTTGGGCTTTTGAAAACCTCTCCAAAGCATAGGTATTTCTCCTTTTCCATTGCGGCCGCGATGCATTTTGCGGCCGGTGGACCGTGCGGTTTGTAGAGAACAACTTTGAGCCGCCAGCGTCCGGGCTCATGGCAGGGGCCAGGAGCGCCGGAGCCGGCGGCTCCACTGCTTACTTCGAGTAAAGTTCGACGATCAGCTGCTCGTTCACCGGCAGCTGGACATCTTCGCGCTTCGGCAGGGCGACAATCTTGCCCTTCAGCTCATCGCGGTTGATGTCGATCCAGGTGACCGACTGCAGGCCGCCCGCGAACTGCTTCGCCGTCTCAAGGATGCCGAGCGCCTTCGAGCCTTCGCGTACCGCGATCTCGTCGCCTACCTTGCACTGGAACGAAGGAATGTTCACCTTGCGCCCGTTCACCGAAACGTGGCCGTGACGCACAATCTGGCGCGCCTGGCGGCGGCTGGTCGCAAGACCCATCCGGTAGCAGACGTTATCAAGACGCGTCTCCAGCTGCTGCAGCAGCAGGTCGCCGGTGACGCCCGTCTTGTTCGACGCCTTCTGATAGTAGGCGCGGAACTGGGTCTCGAGCGTGAAGTAGATGCGCTTCGCCTTCTGCTTCTCACGCAGCTGCAGACCGTAGCCCACAACCTTTTTCACCTTGCGCGACTGGCCATGCTGGCCCGGGGGGAAGTTCCGCTTTTCAACCGGGCACTTCTCGGTGAAGCACTTGGGTCCTTTGAGGAAGAGCTTGACGCCGTCGCGGCGGCACATGCGGCAGACGGGTCCTGTGTAACGTGCCATTTCATATCTCCTGGTTCGGGTGTCGATCGCTTTACACGCAGGCTGCACGCTTCGTCGCGATCCGTGGTAAGTACAGTAAACAACCGGTTGGAAGTTGTGTGCTCTATGTCGCGAAGTCCGCCCATAGAACACACAACCTGGAATGAGAGCTCTAAAAGGTCAGACCCTGCGGCGCTTCGGCGGACGGCAGCCGTTGTGCGGCATCGGCGTGACGTCGCGAATCGACCGGACATCGATGCCGGCAGTCGCAAGCGCGCGGATCGCCGACTCACGGCCGGAGCCGGGACCGGAGACGCGCACATCGACCGAGCGCAGACCGTGCTCGCGTGCCCCGTTGGCCGCGCCGACCGCAGCCTGCTGCGCCGCGAACGGTGTGCCCTTGCGGGAGCCGCGGAAGCCCAGCGAGCCGGACGACTTCCAGCTGAGCGTGTTGCCCGTCTGGTCGGTGATCGTGACGATCGTGTTGTTGAACGACGCCTGGATGAACACCAGGCCGTACGGGACGTTCTTCCGCTCCCGCTTCTTGAACTTCTTGCCTTTGCCGGAAGCTGCCTTGCCGGACTTCTGCTGATTCTGTGTCTTCGCCATTTATTTCGTCGCTTTCTTCTTGCCGGCTACCGTGCCCTTGCGTGGGCCCTTGCGGGTACGCGCGTTGGTGTGCGTGCGCTGTCCACGGACGGGAAGCGAACGGCGATGACGGAGACCGCGGTACGACTGGATCTCGATCAGGCGCTTGATGTTCAGCGAGATCTCCTTGCGAAGATCGCCTTCGATCTGCCCCTGCTTCTCGATGATCTGACGGATAGTGTTGAGCTGATCCTCGTCAAGCGTGCCTACCTTGACGACGGGATTGATGTCGGCCTCGGTCAGGATCTTCGCGGCGCGCGAATCCCCGATGCCATAGATATAGGTGAGGCCGATACGTACCTGCTTGTTGTTCGGTACATCGACTCCGGCAATACGTGCCATAGTAATTCCTTTACAGGTGAAGCTCCTGAAACTGGGTCAGCGAGCGGGTGGATGTTGGCGGAATCGTTCCAGCAGGTTCAACGCAAGCCTTGGCTCCGGCTAACTCGCCTGATGGTTCCGGATGTACCTGGTGACAGGTTCAACCAGCGCCCAGGCTTAACCCTGACGCTGCTTGTGCTTGGCATTCTCGCAGATGACGCGAACCACGCCACGGCGATGAATCACCTTGCACTTGTCACAGATCTTCTTGACGGACGCACGAACCTTCATTGAAAATTCCCTTCTGGATCAGTGGCGCCTGCGATCTCTCGCATAACCCCACAGCTTGATGCCCGGACCAGAACAAACAAGGCCCGGACGAAATCTGGATTGTCGCTGCTTGGGAGTTGCTTCGTGCCGGAACGCTACTTACTTGTAGCGGTACACAATGCGGCCGCGGTTGAGGTCATAGGGGCTGAGCTCAATCGCGACCCGGTCGCCGGGGAGGATGCGGATGAAGTTCTTGCGCATGCGCCCGGACACATGGGCCAGGGCCTGGTGCTTGTTTTCAAGCTCCACCTTGAACATGGCATTCGGCAGCGTTTCGACGCCCACCGCCATCACCTCAATTGCATCTTCCTTCGACAAACGAATCTCCTTGTATGGTCCCGGTGTAACGCCGGATTACAGGCGGCGTGATGCACCATTGTCAATACTACCCTAAGTCGGGCCGGTTTGCGAGGAGGGCGGCTGAATGGCTGAGCGTTGCCCGCACACTTCCCGCCTAGCGCGTCAGAACCAGCGGGCCATCCTTGGTGATGGCCACCGTATGCTCGAAGTGCGCGCTGTAGCTGCCATCCACCGTCACCGCCGTCCAGCCATCCTTCAGCACCTTCACCTCGGGGCCGCCCACGTTGATCATCGGCTCGATGGCAAGCACCATCCCGGCCTTCAACCTGGGCCCCTTTCCGCGCGGCCCAAAGTTCGGAACCTGCGGATCTTCGTGCATGGCCTTGCCGATGCCATGGCCGACAAACTCCCGCACCACGCCAAACCCCTCAGCCTCACACATCTCCTGCACCGCGGCCGAGATGTCGCCCAGCCTGCCGCCCACCACCGCCTGGCTGATCGCAGCCTCAAGCGACGCCTCGGTCACAGCCAACAGGCGCTGAGCCTCAGGCGCCGGCGTGCCGACCGCATACGTCACCGCGGCATCCGAGTAAAAGCCGTCGACGATCACCCCGCAGTCGATCGAAAGAATATCGCCATCCTTGAGGATCGTCTTCGGGTTTGGCATGCCATGCACTACCTGCTCGTTGAGCGAGGTGCAGAGCGCCGCCGGAAAGCCATGGTACCCCTTGAAGGCAGCCTTCGCGCCGAACGAGTCGATCTTCGCGTTCGCCGCATCCTCAAGGTCCTGGGTAGAGGCGCCGGCCACCACCAGAGGCCGCAGAGCCTCGTGCACCTGGCGCAGGATCTGCCCGGACCGACGCATCTTCTCGATCTCCTGCGGTGTCTTGATCATGATCGCCATCGCTAAGCTTCCACTCCTGTCCGCAGCTTGCGCAGCGCCTCGCGAATCGCCAAGGTGACCTCGCCGACATCCTTGAAACCGTCCACCTCGCTGAAGCGGCCCTGCGCCCGGTAGTGCGGGATCACCGGAGCCGTCTCCTCGTCAAAGACCCGCATGCGGCTCTCGAACACGGCCTCCGTATCGTCCTTGCGCTGTTCGAGCGCGCTTCCATCGACGTCACAGGTGCCCGCAGCGACCGGGGGCTGCGTGTACACGTTGTAGATATGTCCCTGCGGACACAGCCGGCGACCGGTGATCCGCTTCAGCAGATCGCCACGGTCCACCAGCAGCGAGATCACCACCACCGGCAGGCTCCCCCCCGCCGCGCCAAGATGCCCGTCAAGCCAGGTCGCCTGGGCCAGCGTCCGCGGAAACCCGTCCAGGATGTAGCCGTTCGCACAATCCACCTGCGCCAGCCGTTCCGCCACCATGCGGTTGACCAGGTCATCCGGAACCAGCTTGCCCTGCTGCATCAACTCATCGGCCAGCACCCCAAGCGGCGTATGGTCCTTGCGGTGCTGGCGCAGAATGTCGCCGGTAGAGATCTGCGGAATGCCGAACTCGGCCATCAGCAGCTTCGCCTGGGTGCCCTTGCCCACCCCGGGCGGCCCGATCAGCAGCACCGGCCCAGGCACCAACTTCGCTGCCCCGTCATGGGGCACAACACGGTCAATCTTGGTCTCTGTCTCGGTCAACGTCTTCGCGTCCTCTACCAGCTACGCTTGCCACGGATGCGGCCGGACTTCGGGGAGAAGCCGTCGTAGTGGCGCATGATCAACTGCGACTCGATCTGCTGCACCGTGTCCATCGCTACACCGACCACGATCAGCAGCGACGTGCCGCCAAAGTAGAAGTTCACCCCGAGCCCACTCGTCACAAAGGCCGGCAGCCGATCGAAGAGCGGCCCAATCAGCGGAATGTGGTTGAAGTGAATACCGCTGATCAGCAGCGTCGGAATCAGCATGATGATGATCAGGTAGATCGCTCCAACCAGCGTGATCCGCGTCAGCACATCGTTGATGAAATCAGACGTGCGCCGGCCCGGACGGATACCCGGGATAAAGCCGCCGTACTTGCGCATGTTATCGGCGATATCATCCGGACGGAAGACGATTGAGATATAGAAGTAGGCGAAGAAGATGATCGCCACGATCACCAGGAGTTCATAAAGCGGCTCGCCCGGCGCAATCGCGCGGAGGATCGGGCCGAAGAAGGTCGTATCCGAAAGCTTGGGCGAACCGAAGAAGCTCATGCCGGAAAACAGCAGCGGCGCCGACAGGATAGACGTTGCGAAGATGACCGGCATCACACCGCCCGAGTTGACCTTCAACGGCAGGTGCGTCGACTGTCCGCCCATCATCTTGCGGCCGACGATGCGCTTCGCGTACTGCACCGGGATGCGGCGCTCCGAGCGCTCTACAAAGATGATGAAGGCCACGACCGCGATCATCATTGCAAGCAGGATCAGAATCGCAATCGGCGTGAACGCGCCCCAGGCGCTGGTCGTCGCCTTCTGGTAAAGATCAGCGATGCCCTTCGGCAGGCCGACCACAATGCCGGTAAAGATCAGCAGCGACATACCGTTGCCGATGCCGCGCTCGGTAATCTGCTCGCCCAGCCACATGATGAAAGCCGTGCCCGCGGTCAACGTCAGCACGCACATCGGGATGAAGCCCCACTTCGAGATCGTCACCATCGACGAACCGGTCGACGTGTTGGTCAGGGTCAGCGCAATCGCCGTCGACTGCACGATGCCGAGCAGCACCGTCACATAGCGGGTCCACTGCGTGATCTTCCGGCGGCCCATCTCGCCTTCCTTCTGCAGCTTGGCCAGCGGCTCATAGATCACCGTCAGCAGCTGGAAGATGATGGACGCCGTGATGTACGGCATGATGCCGAGCGCAAAGACCGTCAGCCGGCGCAGGTTGCCGCCTGAGAACAGGTCGACCAGCCCAAGCGCCGAGCCGGAGTTCTGGTTGAAGAAGTCGGCGAGCATCTTCGCGTTGATGCCAGGCGTTGGGATGTGCGCGCCCAGCCGATACACGGCCAGCATGCCGAGCGTGAACAACACACGCTTTCTAAGGTCTTCGATCTTGAAGATGTTGGCGATTTTCTCGAACATCAATGGTCCTTCTTAATCCGGGGTGCAGCCAGTCTATTGCTTCCAACGCCCAAAGTCGAAGAGCCGCAGTCCGCCGGGAGCTTATCCCCGGCAGACCACGGCCCCGACGGAACTAAGCTGCAGCTTCGGTCTGGCCAGACTTCTCGTCGCCGATCACGATCGCCCGGCCGCCCGCCTTCTCGATCGCTTCCTTCGCGGTCTTCGAGAACCTGTGCGCATGGACCGTGATGGCGGCGCTGATCTCGCCATTGTTCAGCACCTTGATCAGGGAGTTCTTGCGGCGGCGCAGGCCAAGCTCCACAATCTTGTCGAGTGTGAACTCGCTCTCGTTGTTCGCAGCGTTCAATTCAGCCAGGCGATCGAGACCGACCACCGTGTACTCGACACGGAAGATGTTGGTGAAGCCGCGCTTCGGCAGGCGGCGGTGCAGCGGCATCTGGCCGCCTTCGAAACCGCGCATCAGGCTTGAACCCGAACGCGAACCCTGGCCCTTGTGGCCGCGGGTGGAGGTCTTGCCCATGCCGGATCCCATACCGCGGCCGACACGCTTCTTGTTTTCGTTTGCCTTCTTCGGCGCACGCAGGTTCGAAAGGTTACGAATTGCCATGATGTCCTCGCTCAACGCCGAATCCGCTCCTGGGATAGTGCCTGAGGGCGGACCGACTCGCATGTGGATGGTACGTGGTTGGATCTACGCTGTGCCGGCGAAACTACTCGACGACGCGAACAAGGTGAGGAACTTTCTTCACCATGCCCATGATGGACGGGCTGTCTTCGCGAACGATGATCTGGTTCAGGCGCGTGAAGCCAAGACCCTTGATGGTCAGCTTCTGCTTCTCCGGCGCGCAGATCATCGAGCGAAAGTATTGCAGCTTGATGGTCGCTTTCTCTGCCATGATTCTTCTCCGTTGCTGCTGGTGCTACTTGGAATACCTAAAAACTAAAGCTCGTCAACGCTCTTGCCACGGCCGGCGGCAACTTCCGCCCGGTCACGCAGCTGGATCAGCGCGTCAAAGGTCGCCTTGATCACGTTATGCGGGTTCGCCGTGCCAAGCGACTTCGTCAGCACGTTCTGGATACCGCATGACGTCATCACCGCGCGGACCGTCTTCCCCGCGATCACGCCGGTTCCTTCCGGTGCCGGCTTCAGCATCACCTCGCCCGCGCCGAAGTGGCCGAGGACCTGGTGAGGAATCGTCGTTTCAGTCAGGTTGATCTTGAAGAGGTTCTTCTTGGCCGCTTCGATTCCCTTGCGGATCGCCTGCGGAACCTCCTTCGCCTTGCCCGAACCATAGCCGACCACGCCCTCGGCCGGATCGCCGATCACGACCAGGGCCGCGAACGACATGTTCTTACCGCCCTTGACCACCTTCGTCACACGGTTGATCGAAACAACCTCGTCCTTGAGGTTGAGGCGGTTGGCGTCGATTTTCTTGCGCATTGCCATGTGTATTTTCCTATCAATCTAAACAGAAAGATCGTTTGAGATTCTCTTCGAATACCAGACCAGCCAGACCAGACCAGCCAGACCAGGCTAGAAGTCGAGGCCGGCTTCCCGTGCAGCCTCGGCAAGCGCCTTCACCCGGCCGTGGTAAAGGTATCCGCCGCGGTCGAAGACCACCTTCTTGATCCCCTTCTCCTGCGCCTTCTCAGCGATCGCCTTGCCGACAGCCTTGGCCGCCTCGACGTTGCCGCCGTAGCTCTTCTCGTCACCCTTCTTGCCCTTTGAAGAGGCGGAGACCAGGGTGGTGCCGGTCGCGTCGTCGATCAGCTGGGTGTAGATGTGGTTCAGTGAGCGGTAGACATTCAGGCGGGGACGCGCTGCAGTTCCCGAGATCTTTTCGCGGATGCGGGTATGGACCCTTTGCCGGATTACATTGCGCTGACGTGGGCTGATCATTGTGCTTTCTTCCTTCCTAACAGCGTGTGCAGAGTGCCGCACACGTTCGGTGATGATGGTTCAGCTCCCAGCCTCTCTTACACGAAGCCGGGGAGCGAGAGATTTACTTGGCGCCGGTCTTTCCGACCTTCTTCTTCAGCTTCTCGCCGGTATACCGCACGCCCTTGTTTTTGTATGGGTCGGGCTTGCGCAGCGAACGCATGTCGGCAGCAACCTGGCCTACCTTCTGCCTGTCGATGCCGGAGACGGTCAGGTGAAGCTGCTTCGGGTCGATGGCAACTTCAATGCCGGTAGGCAGCGGGAACTCGATCGGGTGCGAGTAGCCGAGCGTAAACACCACCATGTCCTTGCCCTTCAACTCGGCACGGTAGCCGATGCCGACAATATCAAGTTCCTTGGTCCAGCCCGTCGTCACACCGGTAACGGCATTGAAGACGAGCGCACGTGCAAGCCCGTGAAAGCCGGCCTGCGAATCATTCTCGCGCTCGACTACGAGATCGTTATCCTTCTTCACCAGCGAGATCCCTTTGGGGATCAGCGCAGTGACCTTACCCTTCGGGCCTTCAACCAGAACGGTGTTGCCCTGGACCGTGTACTTGACGGAGGATGGCAGGGCAATCGGCTTCTTACCAATACGTGACATTTGAATTCCTTTAGTGGCTTGCGAGTCCTGCCGGCGCCTAAGCTCCAACCATTCCACTGCAGCCGTTCCATCCGAAAACCTAACCTACAGAAACCCTCATTACCAGACCTCGCAGAGCAGCTCGCCGCCAACGCCTTCGCGACGTGCCTGGCGCCCCGTCATCACACCCTTGGGCGTGGTCAGAATCGCGATGCCAAGACCGCCCTGGACGCGGCGAATCTCGTTCTTGCCCTGGTATACCCGGCAGCCAGGACGCGAGATGCGCTTCAGGTCCTTGATCACCGACTCGTTGTTCGGGTTGTACTTCAGGTACACGCGGATCACCTTCATGCCAGCCTCTTCGGTCGGCTTGTAGTTCGCGATGTAGCCCTCCTCTTTGAGGATGCGGGCGATCTCCGCCTTCAGCTTCGAGGCAGGTACGTCAAGCTTCTGGTGGCGCGAACGCATCGCGTTACGAATGCGGGTCAGAAAATCTGCTACTGGATCAGTGAGGTTCATTGCTCTCCTTCATTCCCCGTTCGCCCGAAGTGTCTCTCCGGGAACCAGCGGAAATGTTTTACAGCGGTACAGCCATTACAAACAGAATTCCGACTACCAGCTCGACTTCACCACACCCGGAATCTCACCCTTCAGGGCAAGCGAGCGGAAGCAGAGGCGGCATACGCCGAACTTGCGGAGGAACGCGCGCGGACGGCCGCAGAGCTGGCAGCGGTTATGCTGGCGCGACTTGAACTTCGGAGTTTTTGCGTCTTTGACGCGCTTTGCGGTAGTTGCCATGTCTCTACTTGTCCTATCTTCTTTGGAACCTTGGGGAAGCTTGAAAGTCAGTCGAGCGTCGCGTCCTACGCGCCAACCCGGAACGGCATGCCGAACGCCTTCAGCAGCGCACGTGCCCCGTTATCGTCCTTGGCCGTCGTCACGATCGTGACGTTCATGCCCTTCAGCTTATCGACCTTCGCATAATCGATCTCGGCAAAGATAAGCTGGTCGCGCAGGCCCAGCGTGTAGTTGCCGCGGCCGTCGAAGCTCTTCGAAGAGACCCCGCGGAAGTCGCGCACGCGCGGAAGGGCGATCGAGATCAGGCGGTCGAGGAACTCATACATCGTATCGCCACGCAACGTCACCATCGCTCCGATCGGCATGCCCTCGCGGACCTTGAACTGCGCGATCGATTTCTTGGCCTTGGTCGTCACCGGCTTCTGACCGGCAATCGCGGCCAGGTCGGCGACCAGCGGATCCATGATCTTGACGTTCTGGGTGGCTTCGCCCAGACCCATGTTGATCACGATCTTCTCGATCTTCGGGATCGCCATCGCGTTGGTGATGCCCAGCTCTTTCGAGATCGACTGCTTGATCTCGGTGTCATACTTCGTGCGGAAACGAGATGCCATGATGAAATACTTCGCTTTCTCTACGGTGCCGGAGTACGCCGTGCCCGATCGTCCGGGCGCTTGCGTGTGTACCGTTTCGTAGGGTGAACCGTTTGTCAGTATACCGGGTTTTGGCCGGAATGTAATGCAAATCTGCGACGGGGAGGAAAGTGGCTACTTCTTGCCCTTCTTCTCCGGGATCGCCGCGTCGTTCGTCTTCGCAAAGCGGACCTTGTTGTCCCCTTCAACGCGCACGCCGGTGCGGGTCTTGTTGCCTTCAGAGTCAACCAGCATCACATTCGACAGGTGGATGGTCGCCTCCTGCTCCGCGATGCCGCCCTTGATGTTGCGCTGCGGGTTCGGCTTCACGTGCTTCTTCATCATCATCACGCCCTCAACCAGGACGCGGTTGCGCTCTGCGAGCACACGCAGCACACGACCCTTCTTGCCCTTGTCCTTACCGGCGATGACGATTACCTGGTCGTTGCGCTTGATCTTGATCTTGTGCTTCGGCTTCTCTTGAATGCGGACTGGCATGGTGGTTCCCTTTCCTCGGCGATCCGATCGAGCGAGTCGATCTTGAAACTAGGCGGAGCCGGAATCCGCGCTGTGGCACCGGGCCCTCCTCGCAAGAGGCCCCGGCTGATGGACTAGATAACCTCAGGCGCCAGCGAGACGATCTTGAGGAACTTCTTTTCGCGCAGCTCACGTGCCACCGGTCCGAAGACGCGGGTGCCGACCGGCTCCATGCCGTCGTTGATCACCACCGCGGCATTCTGGTCAAAGCGGATGTAGGTCCCGTCGCGACGGCGATATTCCTTGCGCGTCCGCACGATCACAGCCTTCACCACCTTGCCCTTCTTGACGGTCCCGTCGGGCGAAGCCTCTTTCACCGCGGCGGTCACGACGTCGCCGAGACCGGCCTTCTTGCCGAGTCCGCCGCCGAGCGGCAGGATGACCTGCAGCTTGCGGGCGCCGGAGTTATCGGCAACGTCGAGCATGGTACGCATTTGTACGGACATCGTATCTCTCCTGTTCGGGCTTCTCGCCCAGGACCGCAGCCCCTTCTATCTGAACCCTGGTATTACTTGGCTGTGGTCGCGGCAACAGCGGCGGGCTTATCGGCTGCAGGCTCGGACAACGACGAGCGACGGACGATCTCCTCGAGCGACCAGCGCTTCAGCTTCGACAACGGCCGGGCCTCGCGGATACGAACCACATCGCCGACGCGTGCGCTGTTCTGCTCGTCATGCGCGTAAAACTTCTTGTTCGACTTCATCACGCGCTTGTACTTGGGGTGCGCCTTGCGCATCTCGATCTCAACCACGATCGTCTTCTGCATCTTGGTTGAAACGACCACGCCGATCTTTTCGTTGCGGCGCCCCTGCACCTGCTCGGGCTGTGCCACGGGGGTGGTTTCGGTAGCGGGGTTGTTCTGGGTCTCTGCCATGATTACGCCTTCGCTTTCTGCTGAGCGGCCAATGCCTGCTTGCGCTCGGTGCGGGTGCTCTTTGCCGGGGCCGCGTTCTTTACCGCCGGGTTGGCAGCCTTGTCCGCTGCGATGACGCGTTCACGTGCGATCGTCTTCGTACGGGCGATATCGAGCTTCAGACCACGAAGCTTCTTCACCCCTTCCTGGTTGCCCAGGCTCTTCTGGAAGCGAAGACGGAAGAGCTCTTCGGCGGACTTGTTGCGGGCCGCCACCAGCTCATCGTCAGATTGACTGCGAAGCTTTTCGAGTTCCATAACCTTGATCCTTCTTGCCTGAACGGCATTGCAAATACTTCCGTTTGTCCATCGCGGACGATCTCATCACGCCCTGTGCGTTCCTGCCGGGCAGTCAACTACTTGGCAGCAACCACGGTCTTCACATCATGACGCATCACAAAGCTCGTCTTCAAAGGAAGCTTGTGAGCCGCCAGGCGCATCGCTTCCTTCGCGAGCTCAGGCGAAACACCCTCCATCTCGAACAGGATGCGACCCGGACGAACCACGCACACCCAATGATCCGGAGCGCCTTTACCCTTACCCATACGGGTTTCAGCCGGCTTCTTGGTAATCGGCTTATCCGGGAAGAGGCGCAGCCATACCTTGCCGCCGCGCTTGATGAAACGCGTCATCGCGATACGGCTCGCTTCGATCTGGCGATCCGTAATGTAACCGCACTCCATCACCTTCAGGCCGTAGTCCCCGAACGAGATATCGGAACCGCGCCAGGCCTTGCCCTTCATGCGTCCGCGCTGCTGCTTGCGGAACTTGACCTTCTTTGGCATCAACATATAGAACCCCTGGACAAATAATCGTTTGAACTTCGCTCTCGCTGAGAGCCTGAAATGCCTAAGCCTGGAACGCGCCAGCGGTTGCCGGGGTTGACGCACCCTGGTCGCGACGCTTCTTCTGCTCATAGATATCGCCGCGATACACCCAGGTCTTCACGCCGATGATGCCGTACGTGGTGTGGGCCTCGGCAAAGCCGTAGTCGATATCGGCGCGCAGCGTATGCAACGGCAGGCGACCCTGCAGATACCACTCCGAACGCGCGATCTCGTTGCCGTTCAAACGGCCCGACACGCGGACCTTGATCCCCTTGCAGCCGAAGCGCAGCGCCGAATCAACCGACTTGCGCATCGCGCGACGGAAGCTGACGCGCTTTTCGAGCTGCAAAGCGATGTTCTCGGCAACCAGCTGCGCATCAAGCTCGGGCTTGTTCACCTCGAGGATGTCGATGAAGACCTCACGCGAGGTGCGCTTCTGGATATCCGCCTTGAGCTTGTCGATCTCGGCGCCCTTGCGACCGATGATGATGCCCGGGCGCGCGGTCCGGATGATCAGCCGCAGCTTGTTGCCCGGACGCTCAACCTCGACCGAGCTGACGCCGGCGGCCTTCAGCTTTTCGCGCAGCTCAGCCTTCAGCTTCACGTCCTCGACCAGCAGCTTGTCGTATCCGCGCTCCACAAACCAGCGCGACTTCCACGGCTTGTTGATGCCGAGGCGAAACCCGTACGGATGGACTTTCTGTCCCATAGCTTCCCTTTACTCTCATCTCCCCGGCCGGTTGAGCCGGCGGAGCGTTGACAAACAAACCTTAAGTTTACCGGCTTTCACAGCATCCTGCGAGGCCGAAGTGCCGAATCCTGACCCGTACTGAACCCCTAGGCCTTGACGGCCTTCTTCGCTGCTGCCTTCTTTGCAGGAGCCTTCTTCGCCACGGCCTTCTTCGCCGGCTTGCCTGCCGCATTCGCCGAGGTCGCATCGCCACCTGCAGCCGCCACCACCTTGCCCTTCTCGGCCACGGTCACAATGATGTGGCAAAGCCTGCGCTGGTAGCGGAAGGCGCGTCCCATCGGAGCGGGGCGGATGCGCTTCATGCGCGGGCCTTCGTTCGCGATCGCGGTGTGAACGTACAGGTTATCGACATCCACATCGAGGCCCTGCTCGTCCGAGACATAGGCTGCATTGGCAATCGCCGACTGCAGCACCTTTTCAACCACCGGCGCCATGCGCTTGGTGCTGAAGTGAATCGTATTGATCGCCTGCTCGACCCGCAGGCCCTTGATCATGTCAAGGACCAGCTTGGCCTTCTGCGGGCTGGTGCGCTGGAACTTTGCTTCAGCGCGAAACTCTCGGATTTTTGCTGCTGTCTTCGCCATGTTCGTAACCCTTCAAACTCGTATGCCGTTGCCCGGCTCAATCTCAATCATCTGCAGATGTCACAAAAGCCAGGCTTAGCGCGGCTTTGCCGAGCTCTCACCCGACTTCGCCGAGTGGCCCTTGAAGGTGCGGGTCGCGGAGAACTCACCCAGCTTGTGTCCGACCATGTTCTCCGTCACATACACCGGGATAAACTTGCGGCCGTTGTGCACCGCGATCGTGTGGCCCACGAACTCGGGGAAGATGGTCGAACGGCGCGACCAGGTGCGCACCACCTTCTTATCATTGTTCTGGTTCATGACCTCAATCTTGGTCATCAGGTGGCCGTCAATAAACGGGCCCTTCTTGGCTGATCTCGACATGCTGAAACTCCATACTGCAGGCTGAATACGACGAATCTGTTGGCGGCCTTTTCCCTGCCTCTAAAGCCTGGGAAGTACCGCCGCGAGACTTGGTGTTGCTTTACATCCCTCTTCGAACCGGAAGCTGGTACAAAATCCGAAACTACTTACCCTTGTTGCGGCGCGTCACGATAAAGGTATCCGTACGCTTGTTGTTGCGCGTCTTGTAACCACGCGTCGGCTGACCCCACGGCGTGACTGGGTGGCGTCCGCCCGAGGTCTTGCCTTCACCACCGCCGTGCGGGTGATCGACAGGGTTCATCGAAACACCGCGGTTCGCAGGACGGATTCCCTTCCAGCGGTTGCGGCCGGCCTTGCCGATGGTTACATTCTCATGGTCCGTGTTGCCCACCTGGCCAATCGTCGCCATGCACTCGACCAGCACCTTGCGCGTCTCGCCCGAGGGCAGCTTCAGCAGGGCGTAGTCGCCCTCCTTCGCCACCAGGCCAACCTGCGCGCCCGCCGAACGTGCCATCTGCGCGCCCTTGCCCGGACGAAGCTCGATGTTATGCACAATCGTACCCAGCGGAATGTTCTTCAACGGCAGCGCATTCCCTACCAGGATATCGGCCTCCGGCCCGGACATGATCGACATGCCCACCTTCAAGCCCACCGGCTGGATGATATAGCGCTTCTCACCATCCGCGTAGGCGACCAGCGCAATGCGCGAGCTGCGGTTGGGATCGTACTCGATCGTCTCAACCTTGGCCGGGATGCCGTATTTTTCACGCTTGAAATCGACCAGGCGCAGCTTCTGCTTGTGGCCGCCGCCCTGGTGGCGGATCGTCATCTTGCCCGTGCTGTTGCGGCCGCCGGTCCTCTGCTTCACCGTCAGCAGCGGCTTGTACGGCTCATCGGTCGTGATGTCGTCGTTGACCAGCTTCGTCTGGAAGCGGAGGGTCGGGGTAATCGGTCGAAAACTCTTAATCGGCATCGTATTTTCCTTGCCTGCCCGGCTTTACTTGTTCGCAGCCGGGCTGGGGTGCTGCTTATTTCACATATCTGTCAGAACCCGGAACAGAAGCTCAACAGACTAGATGGAGTTTAGGTACTCCGGCATCTTTTCGCCCTCTTTCAGACGGACATACGCCTTCTTCCAGTCAGGACGGTAGCCGGTAAACTTGCCGCGCTTCCGCTCCTTGCCTTCGACGATCGCGGTGCGGACGCTCGACACCTTCACCTTGAACAGCGTCTCCACCGCCTGCTTCACCTCGGTCTTGGTCGCCTTCTCGGCTACTTCGAAGACCAGCGTGTTCTCGGTCTCTTTCACGTTCATCCCCTTTTCGGTGATGACGGGCCGGCGGATTACGGTATACAGGGTCGGCATTATGCGACCTCCTTCTCGGCGCTCGCGAGCTGCCGCTTGCTGATGGACTTCTTCAGCGTCTCCTGGATCGCATCGAGTGCATCCTTCGAGAAGATCGCACTCTCATAACGCAGCAGGTCGTAGGGATGAACCTCGCTCGAAAGCACCAGCTCGACACCCTGCAGATTACGGCTGCCCAGATACAGGCTCTCTTCGAGCTTCTGGCTCGACTCGACGATCAGCGTCGTCTTGCCCGTGCCCAGCTTCTTCAACGCCTGCGCATACAGCTTGGTCTTGCCCTCGGCCTGCGCCAGCGAATCAACAATGATGAACTTGCCATCATCGATCTTCGCCGCAATCGCCGAGCGAAGCGCACCCATCAGCTTCTTACGCGGGAACTGGTACTCGTAGCTGCGGGGCTGGGGTCCGTGGACCGTACCGCCCGAACGCCAGAGAGGCGAACGAATCGAACCGATACGCGCGCGGCCCGTGCCCTTCTGCTTCCAGAGCTTTTTGCCCGAACCCGACACGTTCTTGCGGGTCTTGGTGGCGGCCGTACCCTGGCGCAGAGCCGCGCGGTAGTGCTTCACGGCCTCCCACAGCAGCGCATCGTTGATCCCGGCGGCGAAGACCTCGTCGAGGAGTTCGAACTCTCCGACCGTCTCGCCGCTCAGGTTGACTACATTCAGCTTTGACATCTTTTTCTCTCTTTGCCCGCGATCGATGCCGCGCGCCTTCCGCTTGTTTGTCCGGCATCAGCCCGGCTGCTGTCCTGCTCGGCAACTACTTCCTGACGTCTTGCCTAGTTCCTACTTACTTCTTTTTGGAAGGAGCAGCCTTCTTCGAAGCCTTCAGTGCGTCCTTCGTTGCCGCACCGGCAAACCCGCGACGCTCCCGCGGTGGCGCCTTCGCCTTCGAGATCAGCACGTACGCCTCGCGATGACCGGGAACCGCACCCTCCACCAGCAGGAGGTTATCCTCGACATCGATGCCGCGGATGCGCAGGTTGCGCACCGTGATCTGCGCCGCACCCATATGACCCGGCATGCGCTGGCCTGGAAAGACACGCGACGGGAACGACGAGGCACCGATCGAGCCCTGCACCTGGAACATGTGACCGTGCGACTTGGGGCCGCCGCCGAATCCGTGGCGACGGATGACGCCCGCGAACCCGCGACCCTTCGACGTGCCGATCACATCGACGAAGCGCTCATTCTCAAAGATGTTGACCATGATCCGGTCGCCGGCTTTGACGCCTTCTGCATCGCCCGTAACCCGCTCGATCGCAACTTCCTTGATCAGCTTCACCGGCGGAACATTGGCCTTCGCGAAGTGGCCGGTCATGGCCTTGTTCACCTTGCTCGCCTTGACGAAGTCGACGTAGCCGATCTGCGCCGCATCGTATCCGTCCTTGGCCATCGTCTTTAGTTGCGTGATCACGCACGGGCCAGCCTTCAGAACCGTGACCGGGTGTACATCACCGCGCTCATCGAAGATCTGGGTCATGCCAATTTTCTTGCCGAGAATTCCAACGACTGACATTGCTCTTTCCTTTCCTCATCATGCCCGCGAGACCAAAGCCAGGGCACTGCCGGTGTGAGTACTGCGTGAAGGGGTAACCGGAGACTACTTCTGGACCGTCTTGATCTCGACGTCGACACCGGCCGGCAGGTCGAGCTTCATCAGCGCATCGACCGTCTGCTGAGTCGGCTCAAGGATGTCGATCAAACGCTTGTGCGTACGGATCTCGAAGGCCTCGCGCGACTTCTTGTCCACGTGGGGCGAGCGCAGAACGCAGTACTTGTTCTTCATCGTGGGCAGCGGAATGGGGCCCGCAACCTGTGCCCCGGTGCGCTTGGCCGTCTCGACGATCTCGCCGGTCGACGTGTCCAGTACGCGGTAGTCATATGCCTTCAAACGGATCCTGATTCTTTGTCCTGCCATGTTCTTGCTCTTTTTCTGTCCCTTGCGAGACGCTTACCCAAAGATCGTTTGGAGTGGTTCGCCGGCGATCAACCTCTCGACCTGCCGGCGGCCCTCGTTATTCTCTGCTACAGGAACAATCTTCCACCCATCGCTGTTACTTGATGATCTCGGAGATGGTACCGGCGCCCACCGTTCTGCCGCCCTCGCGGATGGCGAAGCGCAGACCCTTTTCCATCGCGACCGGCGTGTGCAGCGTGATCTCGAGCTGGATGTTATCGCCAGGCATGCACATCTCGG
>CAXTUS010000038.1:0-29175 GCA_964247475.1 uncultured Acidobacteriaceae bacterium
CGCGCGGGTGGGGGATGGAAGCTACGTGACGGGCGCTCTCGGGGGGAGCGCGGCCGAGCTTGCGTGTCTCGCCACGGGCCAGCTCTGGACCGGCGATGGCTCGCCCCAGACCTTCCCGGTGCCGCGCGTCGAGCTTGGATTAGCGCTCTCTAAACGCGGATGGGCCACCGCGTGCATGGACCTGAGCGATGGACTTTCGTCAGACCTCCGCAAGCTATCTGAGGCGTCGGGGGTGCGCGGAGTGATCGATCCTGCGGCTCTTCCGCTGGCTCGCACAGCGACCCTCGAGCAGGCGCTGAATGGCGGGGAAGACTACGAGCTGCTGTTTACGGCGATGGCCGGCGTGAAGATGCCGCGCCAGATGCTGGGAGTGATGATCACCCGCATCGGAACGGTGGTCGACGGCTCGGGGGTCGGAACCGCGGACGGAAAGGAACTGAAGGCGGGCGGTTGGGAGCACCTGATTTAGCTGTGGCTGGAAAGAGGTGGCCGGCAAGCAGTGGCTGGCAAGCAGTGGCTGGAAAGAAGTGCCAGGCAAGACCGAGGCAATTGACAGGGGCGGCCGGCAGGCTTCAGCTAAGCTGGGAGGATGAAGGACGAGACCCGTGCAGTACGAAGCGGTTTGACAGCGGCGCGCGCAGGGGAGGCTCTGCATAACGGCCCCGTCTTCGTCTCTACCTTCCACACGCCCGGTGAGCCGGAGCCTGCCGGTTACAGCTACGGGCGGTCACATCAGCCGGGCTGGACCGCGCTCGAGCACGCGATTGGGGAACTCGAGGTGGGAGGCGGAGGCAGCGCTGCCGCGGCGCGCGTCTTTGCCTCGGGGCTCGCCGCGGTGGATGCTGTCTTCGCCGTCACGCTGAAGCCTGGCGACACGGCCATCATTCCCACGGGCTGCTACTTCGGAGCTCGGCAGCTGCTCGCAGAACAATACGCCGTGAACGGCATCAAGGTGCGCGAGGTGCTGCCCGCAGAGCTTGGACAGCCCGGGAAGCTGGCAGGTGCAAGGCTGGTGTGGATCGAGACGCCCGGCAATCCGGGGCTCGAGGTGACCGACGTTCGTGCCGTCGTCGCAGCGGCGCGGGCAGTGGGCGCGCTTGTTGCAGTCGACAACACGACGGCGACACCGCTTGGACAGAGGCCGCTCGAACTTGGCGCAGACCTTTCCGTCTGCTCCGACTCGAAGGCCATGTGCGGTCACAGCGATCTTCTGCTCGGGCATGTTGCCACCCGCTCACCCGATCTGCTGAGTGCGCTTGACCGTCACCGAACCCTGTCGGGTGCGATCGTCGGGCCGATGGAGGCGTGGCTCGCCTTGCGCTCGATCGCCACGCTCCCTCTGCGCCTTGAGCGCATGTCTTCGAACGCTCTTGCGGTCGCGCGGTGGCTTGATCGACGTGCCGAAGTCATAAACGTCCTCTATCCCGGCCTCATCAACCATCCAGGCCACGCCACCGCCGCCTCCCAGATGATGCGCTTCGGCCCCGTGCTCTCGTTCACCCTGCAAGGCCAGGCAGCGGCCCAGCACTTCCTGGCCAATGCCATGTTGGTCACCGAGGCGACCAGCTTTGGCGGCATCACCACCACGGCCGAACGACGCGCCCGCTGGGGCCACGACGGGGTGGAGCCCGGCTTTATCCGCATGAGCGTCGGCTGCGAGGACGCCGGAGATCTGATCGAAGACATGAGGCAGGCGCTCGATGGCCTTTAGATCGAACTGGACCGCGGAGGTGCTGCGCGCCCCACCCATGATTGCTCCCGCACGCCAGTACACATGGCCCAGAAAGATCGCCGGCGAGGAGGACGCGCTGGCCCGCGGGGCCTTGAACGTCCTGGTGAAGAGCAGCGCCGGCAGCTACCTGGTCACGGCCGCACTCGGCTTCAAGGATCCTTCGATGCCGACCGGAGTCTTCGCCTGTCCGACGGCCGGTCATATCTGCATCGTCGCGGGAGGCTACAGCTACATCGCGCCGGCCGCTGATCCGGAACAGGTCACCCTGCTAGCGATGAAGCCCGTGGTCGATGTGATCCCGGCAGAAGACCAGAACCTGCTCCTGTTTGTCGGGTTCCAGACTGTGCTCGCCTGGGGCCCCGCCGGGTTGGCCTGGGAGACGGAGCGGCTGTCGTGGGAGGGCGTGCGAGTGGCAGAGGTCAACGGCGCCGGGCTCGCCGGTTTTGGATGGGACCTGATGCGCGATGTTGAAGTCGAGTTCCGGCTGGACCTCAGGACAGGGCGGCACACGGGCGGCGCCTGGAAGGGCCGGTAGCCGGGCCGGAAGCTCGGCCGGCAGCCCGGCCCGTGAGGCGCCGCCCAGGCCTCGTCGGCGGCTTCTGTCCGCGCTTCGGCAACGCACGCTGGTCAGGTCATGGGTGAGTAGAACGAAAGGCTGGTGTCGCCCTGCTTGTAGACCCTCGTGCGTGCAAGACGCACGTACCGTTCCGCAGGCTGGAAGTTCCTCGAAGAGTGCTCGGCCACCACCAGGGCACCTTCGGCAAGCACCGCGGCATGAGCCGGGCTGCCCAGAAAGCCTAGGGTCTGGGTGTAGTCGTCTTCAGCGTCGTACGGCGGGTCCAGGTAGACAAGATCCACCCCGCCCAGCTTCAGCAGCTTGGCGAGCAGGGCGGACGTTCCACGCTCTTCCACCGTGTAACCGCCTGTGATCTTCAGGCTCGCCAGGTTCGTGCGCAGGGCCTTGAGCGGAGCCACCGCCTTTTCCGCGAAGAACGTGTGCATCGCACCTCGCGAAATCGCCTCGATCCCCACTGCTCCCGTTCCGGCGAAGAGATCGACAAAGCGGCTTCGTTCGACCCGAGGCCCGAGAATGTTGAAGAGCGTCTCGCGGAGACGGTCGCTGGTCGGTCGTGTGGAGGTGCCGGGTGGCGAGGTAAGCAGCCGTGAGCGATAGGTTCCGGCGATGACACGCATGACGTTTATCTTAGATGGCGCTCCGCCGCCTGTACCGTCACCGTCCGCATCCCATGCCGCACGCATACAATCGTATCTATGGCAGGGTGGTCATTCGGCATCGGCAAGATCTTCGGCGTAGAGATCCGCCTGCACTCGTTCTTCCTCTTTCTACTGCTGCCTGCGATGATCTGGGCCGCCTTGATCGGAAAGATTGCCGTGCGTGGCACCGCCCTGTGGGTGTTGCTGCTGCTTGCGGTAGCGGTGCGGGAGGTGGCCCGCGCGGTGGCCGCACGCTGGTTCTACCTCGATGTGAAGAGCGTGCTCCTGCTGCCTACCGGCGGCCTTGTCAGCTATGCCTCGCCGGAGGCCGAGAAGCAGGCCGCAAGCCGCAGCGTGCAGCGTGGCATGGCGCTGGTCGGGCCATTGGCCAACCTCATCTTCGGCCTGGTCATTGCGGGTTTCATCAAGACCGTCTCGCCCGGCGTAAGCATCGTCGGCCTGCCCTGGGTCTCCCCGGCGAACCTGCTGCGGGCTCTCGTTTGGGTGAACCTCATGCTCGCCGCCCTGAACCTGCTGCCCGCATGGCCGCTTGATGCCGGCAGGATGGCGCGTGCGGAGGTTACCCGCGGCTCGGGCTCTCCCTGGGTGCAGAAGCAGCTGCAACTTGTCTTGCGCCTGGGTTTCTGGGTCGCGATGGCGTTGATCTCCTACGGCGTGTTGAACTTCAACTGGTGGGTGACCATGGCCGGCCTGGGCGTGCTGCTGGGATCCCAGGTGGACCGGCAGAAGCTGCTGCCGGAGCGCGAGGGCGAACAGACCAAGGTCGGTGATGTGATGCTGACCGACTACACGATTCTGCCCGCGAGCGCGACGCTCGAAGACGCCATGAACGAGGCGCGGCACAGCCTGCAGGATGTCTTCCCCGTGGTACGCGCGGGCAACATGGTAGGCGCTGTGGGGAGGCAGAATATTCTCGATGCGCTCTCCTCGGGCGGCAATGGCTACGTGCAGGGCATCATGACCAGGACCTTCCAGACCGCCGGCGTGAACGATCCGCTGATGGCGACGTTGAATCGCGCAGTCGAAGCCGGTGGTGGAGCTTCGCTTGAGATCGTTCCGGTAGTTGATGGCGAGCAGATCGTTGGGGTACTCACCCCGCAGCATCTGCAGCGGTCCCTCGGGCTCATCCCCCCGAAGCCTGCGCGGAGCGGGCGCCTTGCAGCTGAAGACGAGATGGACTGATGGCCTCGGACGCGTACTCGAGGACGAGAACCCTGGGTTGGCTGCTGGCCGGGGCGGGGGCGCTGCTGCTGACGGTTGTGATTGGCTTTGTCGCGATGGCGCACCGCAAAGCCAGTCACTTCCTGGCTGGCCTGCCAAGGCATCTGGGTGCGAACATCCAGCAGGAGACCAACGGCTTTACCTACGATCAATCGAAGGGCAAACGCAAGATCTTCACCGTGCATGCCTCGAAGGAGGCGCAGATGCGTGACGGCAGGATCGCCCTTCACGATGTGGGGATCACGCTTTATGGGCCGTCCGGACAGCCTGCCGACCGCATCCACGGACAGGACTTCGAGTTCGACACCAAGGCACAGACCATGTCGGCACAGGGTGAGGTGTATATCGACCTGGTACCGCCGGCGAAGCAGGAAGAACAGCCGGAGAAGGGCGATCCCGAGGCCCGCATGGTGCACGTGAAGACCTTTGGCCTGCTGTTTCTGCAGAAGGAGCAGATGGCATCGACCGAAGGTGCGGTTGAGTTCCGCACAGGCGGCTACGCGGGCAACGCGGTCGGCGCCTCCTACGATGCTCGGCGCGGCGTGGTGGTTCTGAAGTCCGCGGTCCGGATGAGTGGGCTGCGGAATGACCGGCCGGTCGTGCTCACGGCGTCCCGTGCGCAGATGGACCGTGCGACCAACCTGATCAACCTGCAGCATGCGAAGTATGTGTCTGCCGGAGAGATGGGAACCGAAAGTGTCGAGGCAGGCCACGCGATGGTGCACACGCAGCCTGACGGCACGCCGCGGCATGTGGACGCGGAGGGCAGCGTGACCCTGAGCGGAAGCAGCCGCGGCACCATCACCTCGGACCGCATGCAGATGGACCTTGGCACCCAGGGTCAGGCGCAGTCCGCGCATCTGTTCGGCAACGTGCGCTATGCCAACGAGGAACCAGCAAAGAACGAACAGGGACACGCCCAGGAGGCACGCGTCGCCTTCGACGCGGCCGGGCACCCGCAGCATGCGTTCATGACCGGCGGTGTCTCGCTGGTTGAGAAAGGTCCGACCAGCGGGCGCACGCTTGATGCGGCCAACGTCGAGATCGGCCTGGGCGGCGGAGGCAGAACGCCGACCATCATCCGCAGCGCCGCGGCGTACGGAGCGGGAGGCGCCAGGCTTCAGCTTGCGGATCAGGATTTGAAGGGCCGCAGCCTGACCGATGTACATGCCGATCGGCTCACCGGACGTTTCGTGGCCGGTGCAAAGGGGAGCGAGCTTGCCGGGCTGGACGGAGATGGCCATAGCGTGGTCGTGCGTACCGCTTTCACAGCGCAGGGTGCACCTCTATCGAAGGACACAAGCTCGGGCGACGTCCTCCATATCGACTTCAAACCAGGCGCCGCAGGGCGTTCCGAGTTGACGCGAGCCGCTCAGTCGGGGGCGGTCAGCACAGTGCATGAAGAGGCAGCCAGAGCTGGCGCCGAGCGCCAGGTGGAGCACGCCCGCGCGCATGACGCAGTCTTCGAAGCCGCAGCGAATGTCCTGCACCTGATAGGGGCGGCTGCAGTCGAAGACCCGGCGAGCGCCCTGTACGCGGACCGCATCGATCTTGATCGTGGCACCGGAGATGCCACAGCGTTTGGACGGGTGCGGGTGACTTACCAAAACCTTTCTGCAGGAGCAGGGTCGCCGGATGCCTCGTCCGAGCCGGTACACCTGCTGGCCGCACGTGGCGTTTTGCACAAGTCTAGCGGGCTCGCGGAGTTCTCTGCCGGCCCCGGTCAGCGGGTGCGCATGTGGCAGGGAGCCTCGCAGGTGGAGGCGCCGGTGATCGATCTTGACCGGAAGGGGAAGCGGCTGGTGGCGCATGGAGAAGCCGGGGTCGACGGCTTGAACGCTGTTCGAACTGTTCTTAACGGTGCTGCTGGCGGGGATGGGTCAGAGGGCCAGAACCAGCGCCAGGGCCCTTTGCGAATCTTCAGCCGGCAGCTCATCTATGCCGATGGCGCGCGAACCATCGACTTCACCGGCGACGTGCGGGTGGAAAGCAGGGACGGCATCATGCGCTCCAGGCAGGCGACGGTCTGGCTGAGTCCTGTTGCTGCCGGCGCGAGCAGGACTTCCGTAGACGGATTGATGGGTGGTCGTGTGGATCACATGATCACGAGCGGCGGGGTGCAGCTTGACCAGCCGGGCCGGCGCGGAACGGGAGAAAAGCTCGTCTACACCGCATCGGACGGCGCCTTCCTGCTGACCGGGACCCCGTCCGCGCCACCCCGCGTGGACGATCAGGTTCAGGGCTCGACCACCGGCTCTGCGTTACGATTCAAGACAGGCGATCGCACCGTCGAGGTGCTCGGCGCGGCCGCCGGAGGCGCGATCAAGACTGCCGGGCGGGTCCGCTCGGAGACACGGATAAAGTAGCAATGCGGGTTTTGCGGACGGAGGCTCTGGGCAAGTCGTACGGCGAGCGCGAGGTGGTGCGCGGGGTCAGCCTTGAGATTGCTCAGGGTGAGGTGGTGGGCCTGCTGGGGCCGAATGGCGCGGGAAAGACCACCACCTTCTACATGATCGTCGGACTGGTGCGACCTGATGCCGGGCGCGTGATGGCCGATGACGTCGATATCTCGCGTCTGCCTATGTACCTGCGCGCCCGCAAGCATGGCATCAGCTACCTGCCGCAGGAGCCGAGCGTCTTCCGCAAGCTGACGGTTGAGGAAAATTTTATGGCTGTGCTCGAGGCCCAGGACCTGACACCCGCGCTTCGACGTACCCGAACCGAACGGCTGTTGGAACAGCTGAACCTGGGGCACGTTCGCAGGACGAACGGCTACGCACTCTCGGGCGGCGAGCGCCGGCGTGTCGAGATCGGACGCTGCCTGGCGATCGAGCCGGCCTTTATCCTGCTCGACGAACCGTTCTCGGGGATCGACCCGATCGCGGTGCTGGACCTGCAGGAGATCATCTTTCAGCTAAAGGCCGCCGGCATCGGCGTCCTGATCACAGATCACAATGTGCGTGAAACGTTGAGTGTGACCGACCGCGCCTACATCATCAATGAAGGCAGGATCTTCCGTGCTGGCACGCCGGGAGACCTGGGTCGTGACGACGAGGTGAAGCGGGTCTATCTGGGCGAGAAGTTCTCGATGGATTAGATTGATGAACTAGGATTCTGCCTCGCATCGCGGCTTGAAATGTCAGATCGGGCAGCTGCGTTTCCATATTGGTCCGGTCTCACAAAAGTGTTAGATCGCCGCGTACTCAGCGGATGCACGCAGATTTTCTTGCGTGTAGACTGAGGCTCAAGTCGACATGCCAGGATGCTCTCACCCTGGCCAGATCGAGATGGGCTGAACTGGACGGAACGGTGTGCCGAAGGTACTTCGCAGCCGGCGCTCGGCAGACCATGCAGCATGATGAAGAAGGGCTGGCACAGTGTTTCTGCAACCGAAACTAAACCTGAAAGTCTCGCAGCGGCAGGTGTTGACGCCTGGCCTGGTGCAGATGGTCAGTGTGCTGGCGCTGAACAAGCTCGAGCTGAAGGACATGATCAACTCCGAGATGATCGAGAATCCTGTCCTTGAAGAACTCGAAGAGATCAACGCTTCGCTCGAGGAGAGATCGGGCATTGAAGGCGATCGCGAGCGATCAGCTGAGGAGGTAGCGGCAGAGGCGAAGCGTGAGGAGAAAGATCCCTTCGATGAGATCGACTTCGGCAGCTACTTTCAGGATTACCTTGACCCTGGCTACAAGACCGCTTCGAACTTCGAGGAGTACGACAAGCCTTCGTTTGAACACTTTTTATCGCAGCCTGGAACCCTGAGCGATCACCTGTTGTGGCAGCTCGGGTCGCTGACCCTGACCAGCGAGGTCCGGGCCGCGACTGAACTGATCGTAGGCAACCTTGACCCAAACGGCTACCTGCTCGCCGGCGATGAGGAGATGGCCGAGGCGCTGACCGCGGCCTTCCGGGCAGCGGCGCCGCCCGAGCCCATACCCTTTGAACGGGCTCGGCGGGGACGTGCAACAGATGACTCCGGTGCGAACGAGTCCGGCGAACACTCGGCTGGACTCGGCGAGAGCTGTGATCGGCTGCCAGCCGAGGAGTTCAACGGGGTCTCCTACATGGCCGCTTCAGCAGTCACTCCGCACGACTCTGACTTCGACCGCAGTCTGCGCGCCGTGGTCCAGGCACGTGAGGTGATGCACCAGCTCGATCCGGTTGGCGTCGGCGCACGCGACCTGAAGGAGTGCCTCTTGCTGCAGATCGCATCGCAGCGGCGCGAGGCCGCCATGGTTCTCAGACGCCGCGGCGTCGAGCAGCAGACCCATGAGGATGGCTCTTTCGATGTCTTTCAGACGGCCAACCACATCGTCGCCAACTGCCTTCCGCTGCTGCAGAAAAAAGACATGCGGGAGCTGACCAAGAGTTGCGGCCGGTCAGCCGAAGAGGTGCAGGCGGCAGTCGAATTTATCCGCACGCTTGATCCACGGCCCGGCCAGCGCTATAACGTCTCCGAAACCCGGCTGATCGAGCCTGACGTCGCTTTTGTCAAGCGCGACGGCGAGTACGTGGTGCTGATGAATGAAGACGACATGCCGACGCTGCGGCTGAACCAGGGCTATCGGAAGATGCTGAAGCAGAAGCAGACTGAGAAGGAAGTCCGCGAATACGTGAAGGAGCGCTACAAGAGTGCGATCCAGCTGCTGCGCAACATAGAACAGAGAAAAAATACGATCGTCCGAACCTGCGAAGCGATCGTACGCCGCCAGGCGGAGTTCCTTGAAGAGGGCGAAAGCGCGCTCAAACCGATGATGATCAAGGAAGTGGCCGAAGAGATCGGCGTGCATCCTTCAACCGTCAGCCGCGCCGTGGCCAACAAGTACGTGCACACGACGCAGGGCGTGTACGAGCTGCGCTTCTTCTTTTCAGAGGGCGTGAACGGTCCCGAGGGCGGCGATCTGCCGCTGGTCCTGCTCAAGCGCAAGGTGAAGAAGCTGATCGAAGAGGAAGACCCGCGCAAGCCCCTGACCGACGATCACCTCGCCGCGGAGCTGAAGGCACAAGGCATTAACGTGACACGGCGCACCGTAGCCAAGTACCGGGAGGACATGCAGATTCCAAGTACCCACCAGCGCCGTGTGAGGTAGACGAACGCGTCAGCGAGGCGCATTCTAGACAGCGAGGTGACAGTGCATGAATGTTCAGAACACCGGTCTAAACATCGAGTACACGGCCCGGGCCACCACCCTGAGCCCGAAGTTGAAACAGCTGGCAGAGACGGAGCTTGGACGCATCGACCAGATCGTAGGCGGCGCCGTCTCAGCCCACGTCATCCTGACCGAGGATAAGTACCGGCAGATCGCCGAGGTCACGCTGCTGACCGGATTTGAAACCCTGGTGGCGACCTGCGAAGCCACGGAGATGCTGGCCGCCCTGCATGCCGCGCTGCGCAAGATCGAACAGCAGGCGGTCAAGCACAAGGAGCGGAAGATCACCGTTGAGCGGCATGCCAAGCCCGCCTCAGCCGAACCTCTCATCGAGGTGCTGTCGCCGCCGCCCGCCCTGGCAAGCTGATCCGGCATGCATGATGCAGTCTGACCAGACTCACGGCGATCAAGACGCCGGGCATCGGGCATCATCAGCATCCATCTTCAACGAGACGCCAAACTTGTTTTCACAGCCGCACAGCTTCCGTTGCAACCCCTGACCTCAACGACCTGTCAGCCTGCATGCTCCCGCGGGCTGGTGGGTTGTTCAGGCAATGCTAGGATCTCCGTATGTCAGCGAAGCGCGCGGGAAAGAAGGCACCTGCGAAGAAGGCAGCGAGCGATAAAAAGTCAGCGGCGAGCAGTGAGAAGCCTGCGGCGAGCGGTGCGATGCCAGCATCCACCAGGGAGGAGCAAACAGCCACCAGTGAGAAGCCGGCAGCGAGCGGAGGAGAGTTCCAGCTTCCGGGTTCATTGAAAACTGCTTCCGTGGACAACCCTCTGAAAGCGAGAGACGGCAATCGTGTCTCGAGTTCGCAGGCCCCCACCAGCAACGAAGCCGGCCGTGTGAAGCGGGACAAATCGGCTGCACGCGCAGGAGTTCCATGGAACGCGGAGCCGACCGGCGCGGGTCCGGGCGAGCTGGTGATCCTGACCGGCATGAGCGGCGCGGGCAAGGCTTCGGCGCTCAAAGCCTTTGAGGATCTCGGCTACTATTCCGTCGACAACCTGCCGCTTGAACTCATCCCTCGCTTCGCCGATCTCGTCCGGCAGTCCGCCGAGATAGAGCGTGCGGCGCTGGTGATCGACGTCCGCGAAGGCATTCGACTTGACCGCTTCCCAGCGATCCTCAAGAAGGTTCGCAGGGTCCTGAGCACGCGCGTCGTCTTCCTCGAGGCGAGCGAAGACGCGCTCGTACGGCGCTTCTCGGAGACCCGCCGGCCGCACCCGATGGGCCGCGACGAGACCGTGCTCGAGTCCATCCGGGCCGAGCGCAAACGGCTCGATCCAATCCGCAACGTCGCCGATATCATCCTTGAGACCACCCGCTTCAACGTCCATGAATTGCGCGCGCACATCAACGCGCAATTCGAGGAGCACGAGTCGCGGGAGCGGAACCTCACCATCTCTTCCATGAGCTTCGGCTTCAAGAACGGAGTCCCAAGCGAAGCAGACCTTGTCTTCGATGTGCGCTTCCTGCCCAACCCGCACTTCATTCCGGAGTTCCGCGACCTTACCGGCAAGAACCCGAAGGTGGCTCAGTACGTTCAGGGGTTTCCGCAGACCGGCGAGTTTCTTGCGAAGACGACCGATCTGCTTGAGTTCCTGCTGCCCCACTACATCCAGGAGGGCAAGAGCTACCTGACCCTCGCCTTCGGTTGCACCGGCGGCCAGCACCGTTCTGTCTTTATCGCCGAAGAGATGAAGCGCCGCCTCGAAGCCGCCGGATACAGGGTGAAGACGGCTCATCGCGATATGCCGCGGTAGACGGCGGGCGTCTTCGAAAGACGTAGAATAGACCCGTGCGGGACCTTGGCCGGACCAGGACGGTGAAAGCTTGAGGCCGGTGCTTCGTCTGCTCGCCTACATGCGACCCTACGTCCTGCTTTCGCTCGGCTCGGTCGTGCTGATGGCTGTAGTCGGTGCCATGGCCGCGCTGCGCGTCGTGCTCGTTCAGAAGATCTTCGACAACGTGCTGCGCCCCGATGCACCCGTAACCGACCTCACCAAGATCAATATCAAGTGGCTGAACCGGACGCTCGACCTGCGCTTCCTGGTGCCGGATCACTTCCATAACGCGTGGACCGTGGTCGCCTACGCGCTGATCGCGTCGGCTATCGTCAAGTCGCTGTGCGACTACCTCGGCACCTACCTGGTTAACTACGCCGGCTTCGGCATGATCACGGATCTGCGCAACGAACTCTACGACGCGGTGCTGAGGCGCTCTGTCTCGTTTTTCCAGAAGCACACGACGGGAGCCCTGCTTTCAACCCTGATCAACGACGTTGAAAAGGTACAGACCGCAATGTCGACCGTGCTCGGCGACTTCCTGCAGCAGACGTTCACCTTTCTATTCATGGCCGGCGTGGTCATCCTCTACGGTGGCAAGCTTGCCTGGGTGCTGCTGCTGTTCGTCCCGGTGGTGATCTCATCCGCCCGGCGCATCGGCCGGCGCGTCCGCCAGACCACGCGCAAGGGCCAGGACAAGCTGGCCGAGATCCAGAACATCCTGCATGAGACGATCACCGGGAACGGCATCGTCAAGGCCTTCGGTATGGAGCTGTGGGAGGCTAACCGCTTCCGCAAGGCGGCCAGGCGCCTGCTCTCCGCCAACCTGCGGTCGGTGAGCGTGCAGGCGATCTCGAGTCCCCTGATGGACGCTATCGGCTCGATCGGCATCGCCTTGCTGCTCACGCTGGGCCGCGGCCGGATCAAGTCAGGCCTGATGACCGAGGGCTCCTTCATCACATTTCTCGTCGCTACTTTCACGCTCTACGATCCGGTACGCAAGTTCGCGCTCTTCTACAACAGCTTTCAGCAGGCCACGGGTGCGTCTGAGGAGATCTTCCGCTTCATGGACGCGCAGGACGATGTCGTCGAGAAGAAGCGGGCTATGACCCTTAAGGGTTTTGAGAAAGCGATTGTCTTCGAGGACGTCGAATTTGGCTACGCCGACGATGGTGAAAGCTATGAAGGTCAGCCGCGTCAGGTGCTGCACGGCATCTCGCTTGAGGTGACCCGAGGCGAAGTGATCGCGCTGGTGGGTCCGAGCGGCGCCGGCAAAAGCTCGCTCGTGAACCTGATTCCACGCTTCTTCGACGTCTCAGCGGGTGCCATCACCATCGATGGACATGACCTGCGCGACGTCACCATCGCCTCGCTGCGCAAACAGATCGGCAAGGTCACCCAGGAGACGGTGCTCTTCAACGACACCGTGCGCAACAATATTGCCTACGGGCGGCCCGATGTCTCGCTCGAGCGGGTGCAGGAGGCTGCGAAGATGGCACTCGCACACGACTTCATCCTGCGCATGCCGGATGGCTATGACACGAAGATCGGCGAAAAGGGCGTGCGCCTGAGTGGCGGCGAGCGGCAGCGTCTGGCGATTGCGCGTGCCATCCTCAAGAACGCGCCGATCCTGATTCTCGACGAGGCCACCAGCGCGCTCGATACCGAGAGCGAAGCCTTTGTACAGGCGGCGCTCGGGAACCTGATGGAGGGACGCACCTCCTTCGTGATTGCTCACCGGCTCTCGACCATACGGCGTGCAACCCGGATCGTCGTTCTCGAGGCCGGGCAGATCACCGAGGTCGGCACCCATGAGGAGCTGCTCGCACACTCCGGAACCTATCGCCGCCTGTATGATCTGCAGTTCCGGGATGAGCCCGCCGAGGTGGCCGCCGTGGCTCAGCTTGAGGTAGAGGGGACGGCCTGATGGCTGAAGATGCAGTACCGGCAGCGCGTGTTCTATCCATGACCGGCTTTGCAAGCCTGTCCGGCGTCGTGGCGGGCGGGCGCTCGGTTGCCCTCAGCGTGAAGTCGGTGAACCACCGGCATCTCGATCTGCAGATTCGGGTACCGATGGGCATGGATGCGGTTGAGCCTGGTATGCGCAGGGCAGTCAAAGCGACCGTCCGGCGCGGCCACGTGGAGCTGACCTGTGTGCTTGAAAAGGAGAGCCAGAACCTCTCGGTTGACTGGAACGAGGCGCTGGTCGCCGCCCACGTGGCCGCTTTCCGCCGTGCCGCGGAGCGCTTTGGCATCAGCCAGGAGCCAGATCTCGCCGGTATCCTCCGCATGCCGGGGGTGATGGGCACGACTGTTGCGGCTCTCGATCCGTCCGAGATGGAGGCTCCTTTGCTGGCCGCGGTCGAGGAGCTGCTGAAGAAGTTCAACGCCGCCCGCGCACTCGAAGGCGAGTCCCTGGGAGCTGAGCTTGCGGCCGGTATGACGCGGCTCGAGGCGCTGACGAGCGAGGCGCGAACCCTCCGGCTGAGCGTCGCCGGGTCCGAGTTCCACAAGCTGAAGGCCCGGCTGAGCGCTCTGCTTGAAGGCGAAGGTATCAGCGAAGAGCGCATGCTCGCTGAAGCCGCGCTGCTGTCTACACGCAGCGATGTCGAGGAGGAGCTGGTGCGGCTGAGGACCCATGTAGAGCGCTTTCGCGATCTGCTGATCCAGGGCGGTGAGCTTGGCCGTCAGCTCGACTTTCTGCTCCAGGAGATGAATCGCGAAGCCAACACCTTGATGTCGAAGACCGGCGCCAACTCGGGCGATAGTGGCCTTCGCCTGACAGAAGTCGGGCTCGAGATAAAGGTCGAGCTCGAGCGTGCACGCGAGCAGGTCCAGAACCTTGAGTAGCCTGCCGTCCGCAACTCGTGCAGCTCTGCTCAGATACCGACCGGGTACACTCTAGGGACACTATGGCTGGCATTCTCTTCATCATCTCCGCGCCTTCAGGGTCGGGGAAGTCGTCACTCGTAAGTCGTCTGCGGTCGCTGGTCGAAGACCTGGACTTTTCCATCTCCTACACCACCCGTGCGCCACGCGGCAGCGAGGTTGATGGAGTCGAATACCACTTCACCACCCGCGACCAGTTCGAACGGATGATCGAAGCCGATGAGTTTCTTGAATCAGCCGAGGTCTTCGGCAACTACTACGGCACCGCTTTGAGCGCGCTCGCCCACGCCAAGTCCGAAGGCAAAGACCTGCTGCTTGATATCGACGTGCAGGGCGCGGTGCAGGTGATGGACAAGCTGCCGGCAGCGGTCTCCATCTTCATCCTTCCGCCAACTCCCGAGGAACTGGAGCGTCGTCTGCGGCACCGCAGCGTTGCAGAACATGTCGGAGATGAAGAGGTAATTGCCCGGCGCCTGCGCGAGGCGCGAAAGGAGCTTGACCGCATCGGCGAGTACCAGTACGCGTTGGTGAATGACCGTCTGGATGAAGCTGTCGATGAGCTGCGCGCGCTTGTGCTGACCGCGCGCAACGACGCCGCTGCCGACCAGGCCCTCGCCCGGAGCTGCCGGACCACGGCCGCCTCCGCTCGCCTTGAAGCTGCCTTGACGAGCTTCCACGCGGAGCGTAAACCAGTTGCACGAATTGTGTAGGCAAGCGTGGCGCAGTGGGATAGGCTTGCGATATCCACAGACGTAATAACTAACAGGTAACCAAGTACCGGGATTCTTTCCCACGGGGTGACTGGCATGGTTGATAACGCATTGTTTAACAAGTACAGCCTGGTGAAGGGTGCGGCACGTCGTGCACGGCAGCTGCAGGGCGGCGCGCCTCCGCTCTCAAACTCGAAGTCGATGAAGGCCTGCCGGGTAGCGCAGGACGAGATCCGCCAGGGCTTCGTCACTTTTGTACTGCCCGAGCGGCTCGTCGAGCCAACCATCGAGCACCCGTTGATGAAGTTGCTGTAGGTGAGGGCAAGTCCGCCGTCCTTGTAAGCTTAGAGCTATGGCGGATAGCAGGCAGCAGCAGGACCCCGTGCGGGCGTATTTCGACTACTTCCGCGATCTGGGGGTGTATGACTTTTATCGCAATCGCGCGCCTCGCGTCTTTGAGGCCGCGGAGGCGCAGACGGACTCCGTGTTGCCAGCCGCTACTGTCCCCTACCGTGCCGAGGCTCGTCCCGCAGAAGATGTGCCGGATGCGCTGACGCCCGCTCCTCAGCCATCCCGTCCCCTCCCGCCGCATCGCGTCGAACCAGGCACAGCGGCCGAGACCGCTGCCAGGCCGGCCAGTCTCAGTGCTGCATCAGCCGGTCTCAGCGCTGCATCGGCTAGTCTCATAGACATGGCCAAGCTGGTTTCCATAACCGACCTGGCGCCCCTGCCCGCCAAACGCATCGCAGCCGCAGGGCGCGCCGCCGCCCTCGAACTGATCCGCAAAGAGATCGGCGATTGTACCCGGTGCCCGCTCGCGTATGCCGGTCGGCACACCATCGTCTTCGCCGACGGCGACCCCAATGCGCGGCTCATGTTCGTCGGCGAAGGCCCCGGCGCCGATGAGGACGAGCAGGGCCTGCCCTTCGTCGGCAAGTCTGGCCAGTTGCTCAACAACATGATCCAGGCCATGGGGCTGTCGCGCGAGCAGGTCTACATCGCGAACATCGTCAAGTGCCGTCCGCCCGCCAACCGGGCGCCCGAGCCGGTCGAGGCAAACACCTGCACCCAGTTCCTGGCACAGCAGATCGACGTCGTTCAGCCTCAGGTTGTCGTGGCGCTCGGTGCCACCGCGGCCATGTACCTGCTCGGCGTCAAGCAGTCGCTGCTTTCGCTGCGCGGCAAGTGGCACAACGTGCGCGGTGCGAAGGCCGTCGTCACCTACCATCCGGCGTTCCTGCTGCGTGATCCGCGGCAGAAAGGCGAGGCCTGGAAGGACCTGCAGATGGTGATGGCGGAGATGGGTTTGAAGGCGAAGGGCAAGAACTGAGAACAACCCCGTCCTCATCGCGGACGGCGACCACTTCGTGGGGCATAAGGCGTCGCTTGCATGCTTGCTAAAGGGTGCCCGCTTTGCCGCGCATGCGTCGCGCTTCGAGTGGATGATGGTCGCGCTCCGCCACGACCGCATGCAGCAGCAGGGTCTCCCGCAGCTGCACACGATAGTTCCCCGCACGCTCATTCTCAGGCGCATCGTGCAGCAGGGTCGTCAACGTCTCTTCTGCCATCGCGCAATCCGCCGCCGATCCTTTCAGGTCGCCCGCCAGCGAACGCACCTCGGCCCGCGTGATGTACGCGACCGCTACAGCCGGCGTATGCGGCGAGTCGTTCGCGACGAGCGCAATCGCCTCATCCGCCAGCACCCCGGCCTCGGGCAGGTCCTTCGACTTCTTGCCGTCGGCGATCAGCAGCAGCACCACGTCGTTATACGCGGTCGCGCGCCGCTCCAGATCAAAGCGGGGCGAGAAGTGGCCGGCCATTGCTAGCGCCTTGCGGCAGATCTCGAGCGCATCGGGCGCATGCTGCCCGGAGAGCTGCTGACAGCTCGCCTGCAGAGGATCAAACCGCGCCTCGAGCTGCTGATCCGTATCCGGCGGCAGCTCGTTCAACGTGAAGTTGACTGACGTCGTAATGATCGCGGGCGCCGGCCTTCCTCCCACGATGATCGGACGGTAGGTAGCCTGCGAATAGGCATCTACCGCCGCCTGTCTCAACGGGATCGGCCCGCCGAGCGCATGCACCTCGGTCACATGGCCGGTAGCGTCGACGTTGATCTGAAGCTGAACCGAGCCTTGGATCCGCGCCTTCTTCGCTTCAGCCGGATAGGTGATCCCGGGGACGGTAAGAGGCTCGTCCTGAAGGGGTGCCTGGCTTTGCAGAGAGGCCAGCAACAGCGCTAGGGTCGCGATCATCTTCGACAGGATACGCCCTCCGCTTCCTGCGAAAGATGAAAGGGCAGCGGCAAGTGCGTCCTCATCGTGGACGGAGCGCGGTTTGTGAGGGTTCTGGGCTTTGCTTGCGGCTTGAGGCCCTTCCGGGTACCTCCAGAAGGCATAAGCTGAACAGGTGCCTGCTTTCTGTGATGTTGCCCTGCCTGTGCCGCTCGACCAGCTGTTTACCTACACGGTAGACCCCCAGGCCGTCCCGGCTATCGGCGCACGCGTCATCGTCCCGTTCAGCGGGCAGAAGCTTATGGGCGTCGTGATGCGCGTACACGACGAACCCCTCCCCGACGGCGTCGAAGCCAGGCCCGTCCAGACTGTCATGGACCCTGGCCCGCTGCTGTCGACCGAGCAGATGGAGCTTGCGAAGTGGATCGCCCACTACTACTGCGCACCGCTCGGCGAGGTCATCCGCGGCATGCTGCCCCTGGCCGCCGAGGTTAAGCGGCAGTACGTGTACCGCATCGCCGAGCCGGGGCGCAAGGTGCTCTACGAAGGTGCCGCCAGGGGCAGCTCACGCCGCTCACGCCTGACGCCCGAGGAGCAGAACCGCGAATATGCGGTGCTGAACTATCTTGAGGCCGGGGATGCCGCAAAGCCCGGCACCCTGCGCTCAGCCACCGGCGCCGGACGCTCGCTGCTCGAGGGCATGGTCAAGAAGAAGTGGCTGGTGCGCGAGACCCTTGCCGAGGAACGCGACGCCCGGCGCCTGGTCAAGGTCGCGTTGCTGGTCTCACCGACATCCCCGCCCAGCCTTGAGCACGTCGGCCGCCGCCTGCCCGAGCTGAACGAGAACCAGCTCAAGCTGATGGCTCATCTCGAAGCTCGCGGCGGCCGGGTGGAAACCCGCGAGCTGAAGTCGCTCAGCATCCCCGAATCCACCCTCGGCACGCTTGTCAAGCGCGGCCTCGTCGCCGTCGAGCAGGTCGCCGAGGAGTTTCTCTTCGGCACCGCTTCGCACCTGCACAAGAAGCACGCGCACGAGCACCCGCTGAATGAAGAGCAGATGGAAGCTGCGGGCTCGATCGCAGCGGCCATGGCGAAAGGCGGCTTCCGTCCTCTGCTGCTTTATGGCGTCACCGGCTCGGGCAAGACAGCCGTCTACTTCGCCGCGATGCGCCGCGCCCTGGACGCAGGCAAAAGCGCGCTCCTGCTGGTCCCCGAGATCGGCCTGACTCCCGCGATGGCCGGCCAGATGGTCGCTGCGTTCGAAGGCGAGGTCGCTCTCCTGCACTCCGGCCTCACCCCTGATGAACGCGCCGAACAGTGGCACCGCATCCGGCGCGGCGAGGCACGCGTCGTCGTCGGCACGCGGTCGGCCGTCTTCGCGCCGATGGTCAACCTCGGCCTGGTCATCGTCGATGAGGAGCACGACGGCAGCTACAAGCAGGAGGAAAACCCTCGCTATCACGGCCGCGACGTCGCGGTGATGCGCGCCAAGCTGCACGGCGCCGTCGTCGTCCTCGGTTCCGCCACACCCTCGCTCGAAAGCTGGTCAAACGCCGAACGCGGCCGCTACGAACTCGTCACCATGACCCGCCGCGTGGCCGACCGGCCGCTGCCGGCGGTTGACCTGGTCGACATGCGCGTAGAGTTCCAGCAGGTCGGCAAGGAAGAGATCTTCAGCCGCCGCCTGGTCGAAGAGACCCGCGCCGCTCTCGATCGCGGCGAACAGGTGCTGCTGCTGCTTAACCGGCGCGGCTACTCCTTCGTCGTACTCTGCCGCAGCTGCGGCGAAAAGATCGAGTGCGAAAACTGCGCCATCGCCATGACTTACCACAAGCCGCAGGAGGACTCACCGGACGGGATCGCGCAGCCCGGCGCGCGCCTCGAATGTCACTACTGCGGCTTCCGCCGCGGCGTCCCGAGGGCCTGCCCGCAGTGCGCGAGCGAGCATCTCTACTTCCTCGGCGCAGGCTCGCAGCAGGGGGAAGAGAAGCTGCAGGAGCTCTTCCCCGATGCGCGGATCGGACGCATGGATCGCGACACCGTCCGTGGACGCTTTGACATGGAGCGTCTGCTGGCACGCCTGCATGCGGGCGAGATCAACCTGCTGGTGGGCACGCAGATGATGGCCAAGGGGCATGACATTCACGGCGTCACGCTGGTCGGCGTGGTCGGCGCGGACCACGCGCTCGGGCTACCAGACTTCCGAGCCGCCGAGCGTGTCTTCCAGCTGTTGACCCAGGTCTCGGGACGCGCCGGGCGCGGTGAGCTTCTTGGCAAGGTGCTCGTCCAGACCTACCATCCTGAGCACTATGCCGTGAAGTACGCGCAGCAGCACGATTACCCGGGCTTTGTCGCGAAGGAGTTGACGTTTCGCCGCTCGCTGCACTATCCGCCCTTTTCAGTGCTGACCAACGTCATCGTCATCAGCGAGAGGCTTGAAGAAGCAGTTGGCTGGGCGGCGCAGCTGGGTCGCTGGTTCGAACGCGAGAAGATCGTTGGCGTGAAGGTGCTTGGACCGGCCGCCGCACCGATTGTCAAGATCAAGCGGATCTACCGCTTTCACCTGATCCTCAAGGCTGAGCGCCGCAAGCTGCTGAACGAAGCTCTCCACCGGATGCTGGCCCACGCCGAAGCCTCCGCCATCCCGCGCAGATCACTGATCGTCGACGTGGACGCGGTGCACCTGATGTAGAACAGGCAACTGCCGCGTCCCGGGGGAGGCGCAGGGCACCTAAGAGGCTGAGATCACGAGAGGCTGAGGTCACGAGGGGCTGAGGTCAGGCCCATCCACTTCGCGTGCGTCAGCGCTCCCACCCACGAAACGATGGCCGTCCGCGATCGGGACGCTCTTGCTGTTGCTTTCCCCTCGCCTGCCCCGCCGCCTACTCGATAACCTGCAGATCCTTGCCTGGCTTGAACCGGATTGCCTTGCCAGGCGCGATCGAAACCTCGGCACCGGTGCGCGGATTGCGTCCAACCCCGGTCTTTCTCGGCTTGACCGTAAAGACCCCGAACCCGCGAAGCTCAATCCGGTCGCCCTCGGCCAGCGACTGCTTCATTGATTCAAAGATCGCATCGACCGCGTCCTCCGCCTTGGTGCGAACCAGTCCTGTCCTGTCTACCACACGCTGAATCAGATCCTGTTTGATCAAAGGGGAGCCCTTTCGTACCTGCTTTGGAGAACGTTTGTAGGAGGGTTGTGTACGCCAACGTCTTCGGATGCATTGAGGGCGGCCCACGTCCAGTAGAGCGATGGTAGAAACTGAGCTATCCGTTGTCAACGGGTTCGTGTAGAGGCTCGGCCAGCGGTCGATGGGCCAGGCACACGCTCGTTTAGGATGGAAGTCACGCTTCATACAGGCGCACGGAGGAGTTCAGGTACATGTCGATCAAGAGCGACCGGTGGATTCGCGAACAGGCAACCCAGCATGGCATGATCGCGCCGTTCAGCGAAAAACAGGTCAAAGACGGGTGCATCTCCTACGGGCTCTCGTCCTACGGCTATGACCTGCGGGTGTCGAACGAGTTCAAAATCTTCACCAACGTGAACAGCGCCATCATCGATCCGAAGGCCTTCGACGAGCGCTCCTTCGTCTCCGTCCAGGCCGATGCCATCATCGTGCCGCCTAACTCCTTCGCGCTCGCACGGTCGATCGAATACTTCAAGATCCCGCGTGACGTGCTGACCATCTGCGTTGGCAAATCGACCTATGCACGCTGCGGCATCATCGTGAACGTGACCCCGTTCGAGCCGGAGTGGGAAGGATATGTCACCCTCGAGATCTCGAACACGACACCGCTGCCGGCGCGTATCTACGCAAATGAAGGCCTCTGCCAGATCCTCTTCTTCCAATCGGATGAGGTGTGTGAGGTGAGCTACGCGGACCGCAAGGGCAAGTATCAGAACCAGCAGGGAATCGTTCTTCCGAAGCTTTAGCAGCACACGTTGCAGCAGCTGGATTGCGGGGACGCATGGATGAGGCAGAACAGGGAACGACCCTGCCTCGGGTCGGCCTGGTAGCGATAGAAGAAGTACGTGGCGCAGGCCTGACCTCGCTGCTTGGCGCGCACGGCTACCAAGCCGTGCACCTGGCTGATCCTCACTCACTGGAAGCCTCCGATCTGAGGCTCGTGATCATCGACTCGTCTGCGAGCGAACACCTGCTGCAACTGCTCGAATCCTTCCGCCGTCTGCGTTCACGGGTGCGCCTGCTGGTCCTTGGGCGATCAAACGATCTGCCATTCGTCGAAGCCGCGATCGGCGCCGGCGCGCGCGGCGTGCTTTCATACGAAGCGACTGAAGCGGAGTTGTTGCGTTCGCTTGAGGAGGTCGCAGCCGGCTCTATCTGGGCTCCACGCAAGGTACTCGCCACCATGCTCGACCGTGCGGGAGACGCGGCTCAGGAAGGTCTTCCAGTACACCTGACAGGCAAGGAGCTCGAAGTGCTGAAGCTACTTAACCTCGGGCTTTCCAATCGCGAGATCGCGAACGAGCTTGCCGTCGCGCAAGCTACCGTAAAAGCCCACCTGGGACGCCTGATGCGCAAGGCAGATGTCCGCAGCCGCACGGCGCTTGGCATGCATGCGGTTGCAAGAAAGTGGGTCTGAGCTCCCTTACGAGGCTGAGGTACTTATAGCGGCTTTGAGATCCACGAAGCGGAACCTCGCGCCGCGCTTCAAGCCTCGCCGGAACGGGACAGAAGTTGCAAACCGGGAAAGCGCCGCCGCACTACAGACCTTGGTGCCGTTGTCTTCAGCGACGATCGGATTAGAGTCATTTTCAGCAACACACCTGGGAGAGGGGCTGCAACGCGCGGAAAGGTTTCTTGGCTGTCAGGTCATCGGACCTGATGGTTTTTGAACCCAATCTGCGGCTGTTTGCAGTCCCGACTTTTTGCCTCGAGCTTCCTTCATTCGGCTCCGGCAGTGCAACCTATGTATGTAGCTCTCCATCTGACTACCTGATACGTGAAGCGCCGAACTATGTCAGGGCGTCTTCCTTGGAGGAAGTAAAGATGAAGCAATTCGCAGCAGTGACGGCAGCCATGGCGATGATGGTGGGTGCATGCCAGGTGGCCTCCGCAGAGACCGACAAAGCAAAGCTCGATGAGCGTTTGAACAACGCACGTGCAGTGCTGAACGAAGTCATGGCGACGCCTGATAAGGGCATACCGCAGACGATTCTCGCGGGCGCTTCCTGCGTTGTGGTCATCCCCAGTTTCAAGAAGGGTGCTTTCGTAGTTGGCGGCCAATACGGCCAGGGTGTTGCCACGTGCCGCAGCCCCAAGGGCTGGAGCGCTCCAGTGTTCGTTCAGCTTGCAGGTGGCAGCTTCGGATTTCAGATCGGCGGGCAGTCGACTGACCTCGTGCTTGTAGCCATGAACCAGCACGGCCTGCAGGAGATGCTGAAAAACAAGTTCAAGATCGGTGGCGATGCCGCGGCTTCAGCCGGTCCGGTCGGCCGCAACGCACAGGCAGGCACAGACTGGAAGCTGAATGCCGAGTTCCTGACCTACTCGCGTTCGAAGGGTTTGTTCGCTGGCATCGATCTTGATGGCACGGTCCTGTCGCAGAACGAAGATGACACTCGCACCATCTACGGATCGAACATCCCCTTCAAGTCAGTGCTTGCTGGCGAAGTTCCCACGCCGGTAGAGGCTCGTCCGTTTGTGCGTACTGTTGCGAAGTACTTCATCGCATCCCGCAACCAGTAATCCTCGAGACAATCTTGAACAGGCAGGGTGGCCCACGTGGCCACCCTTTTCTTGTCTACACCAGTAAACTAAAGCCTTGGGATCGACGCTCAAAGACCGTCTCGAGTTTGCCGCAGTTTGGCTGATCGTGCGCACTCTTGGCGCTCTGCCGCGCAACCAGGCACGCCAGGCAGGAGCTGCTATCGGCCTTCTCGCCTTCCACCTGTTTGCCCGGCTGCGACGCGTCGGCAAGATCAACCTGAGGCTGGCCTACCCGCACTGGCGCGATCAACGTCGTACCGAGACCCTCCAGGCGGTCTATCGCAACCTTGGCCACCTGCTGGCCGAATTCTGCCAGATGAGCAGCTACACCTGCGAACAGGCCGGCGGTTTCATCGAATACGACGGTCTCGAGCATTACCAAGAGGCCTGCAGCCGCGGCAAGGGCGTGCTGGTCGTGACCGGGCATCTCGGCGCCTGGGAGCTGTCGAGCTACTTCCACTCGCTGATGGGCTTTGACATGGGGCTCGTCATCCGCCGCCTCGACAACCCCCTGGTTGACGCCTTCGTCAACCGCATCCGCTGCCTGCATGGCAACCGCGTCATCCACAAAGACGACTTCGCCCGCGGCCTCATCTCGTCCATGCGCGCAGGTGAGACGGTCGGTATCCTGATGGACACCAACATGACTCCCCCGCAGGGTGTCTTCGTGCCTTTTTTCGGAGTTGAGGCGTGTACCGCTTCGGGACTAGCCAGGGTCGCGCTCAAAACTGACGCTTCCGTGCTGCCCGGATTCCTGCTTTGGGACGAAGTTCGGGAAAAATACGTTCTGCGTTTCGGTCCCGTTATGGAGCTTGTCCGAAGCCACGATGCCGAAGCCGATGTGCTCGCCAACACCGCCGCCTTTACCCTGGCCATCGAACAGGCAATCCGCCGCAATCCTGAGCAGTGGCTTTGGATGCATCGCCGCTGGAAGACCCGGCCCGCCGGCGATCGAGGAGTCTACTAATGGCAGCGAACCACAGGACGATCAGCGCACAGCAGATCCTGCGGCTGCTTGGCATGGAGTCCGGAGCGGACCTGCGCAGCTTTGAACGCGTCGCAGGCTTCGACGATGCGGACCCCGGGTCCATCGTCTTCGCCGAGCAGCCAACTGCCGTTGAAGCTGCACTGCGGAGTGCCGCAGGGCTGGTCCTGGTTCCGCTTGCCTCGGCCGACAGCAGCAATCCACGCCTCCTGGCAGTCAGGCACCCGAGGTACGCCTTTGCTCTGATCGGAAGAGCGCTGGCCGCGCCTCCTTCTGCGATCATCCATCCGACAGCCGTTGTTGAAGCCGACGCCTGGATCGGCCAGGGTACGTCGATCGGTGCTCATTCCTTCATCGAAGCCGGAGCCCGCATCGGCGAGGCCTGCGAGATCGGACCCAACGTCACCGTGCATGGCAGCGTCACGCTGGGCTCGCGCTGCATCGTCCAGGCAAACAGTGTGCTTGGCTCAAGCGGCTTCGGCTACGTGACCGGGCCGGACGGCCGTCATCTGCGCTTCCCGCAACAGGGAGCCCTCTTCATCGAGGACGATGTCGAGATCGGTGCAGGCTGCACCATCGATCGCGGAGCCCTGGGCGAAACACGCATCGGACGCGGCACCAAGCTCGACAACCTGGTTCACATCGCTCATAACTGCTGCATCGGAGAAAACGTGATGATCGCAGCGCAGGTCGGCATGGCTGGTTCCTGCGTGATTGAAGACGGCGCGATGCTGGGCGGACAGGTAGGGCTTGGCGAGCGCGTCACCATCGGTTCGGGCGTGATGCTCGGCGGACAGGGAGGCGTGCTCCCGGGCAAGGCGCTGCTTGGCAAGGGGGAGGTCTTCTGGGGCACGCCCGCACGTCCAGTGAAGGAGTACCTGAGAGACCTGGTCAGGTTGCGGCGGAAAAGCTGACCTTGCTTGCACCACGCAACAAACCCGCATCGCTGACAAGCCGATGCGGGTTTATTCCTGGGGAGGGATCCGTTGCTTAGGCGATCGTGCCGTTGAGACCCTTAGGATAGAAGCCGCCCTTGACCGTGGTCGCGCTCGCATAGACGATGTTCAGAACCTGCGTCGTCGTGCGCGCCCAGCCAAGGCTGTTCGAATCCTTGTTCACAATGGTCGAGCCCACGTAGGTGCTGGTCGTGCCATTCAATGACAGGTTCACCTGGCTCAGCCCGACATCGTCAGGTGTTGCCGTGGTTGCGGTGCCATCAAGCGTCGCACGCACTCCCGAGATCTTCTGAGTGAGCCCCGCGATACCGGCTGCCGGGTTCAGGGCATCCATCTGGTAAAGGGTGGTGCGCACCAGCGCCGCGTGGTAGGCCTCCACCGCATGGATCTTCACCGCCGGCGTCAGCACGTTGGTCTTATCCGTGATCAGTGGGGCAGCCCCGTGATAAGCGGAGACGCCGACGTCCTCAAAGATGTAAGCGCCCAGCAGGAAGAAGAGATCGCTCGCGAAGGGGTCGAACGTAGGCGCACCGATCAGCGAACCCAGCGCCAGAAAGCTGTTGTAGAGGTCGAGGCTCGGCTGTGCAACTGCCGCGCTTCCGAGCGCCGAGCGAAGCAGCGATACGTGCGCGCGCTCTTCCTTCGCCGTCTCCGTGCAGTAGGCCTTGATGGTTGAGCTCGTGAAGGGCACCTGGCACGCCGACGGGCCGCCGGATTTGGTCACGACCGAGACGGTCCCGGTAGCGGTTGTGCCTGCGCCGACGCCAACGCCTGCCTGGTCGATGGTTTGGCCGGAGTCTGCAAGTGTGTAGAAGTTCGCCTCAAGATACTCAAGGTTGAGCGCAAAGTTGAGGATGTCGGTGTCGGTCACGGCAGCGGCGTTTGCTGCCTTGGTGAACGCCATCGCCGCCAGTGCCGTGCCGCCCAGCAGCATCATGCTGCGCCGGCTGCGTGCGATCGTTTCGTCAATCTTCTGTGTTTCAAGAGTTGCCATGTTTTTCTCCGTCTGGTGACGCTTAGCTTGGTGCGAGAGACTGGTTTTCAGCGTGAGCTATCCGCATGCGAGGACTAGGTCGTGGCCGTATTGATCAGACCGTTCAGGCCGGCGGGGAAGAAGCCACCCTTCGCCACGCCCGTCGCCGTGCTGCCGGTCACGATATGCAGCACCTGGTCCGTGGTGCGTCCGAACGCGAGCGCATTTGAATCATCGTTAACAATCTGCGAAACGCTCAGAGTCGTCTCCGCGCCGCCGCCCAGCTTCGAGCGCAACATCGCGACCATGTTGGCAGCCGAAAGATAAGCCTGGCTTGCACCTGTGGCCGCTGCCATGCCCGCGATGATCGTGCGGATCTCACCTGCGTGATAAGCCTCAACCGCCTGGATGCCGGCCGCTGTGTTCAGGATCGAAGAGCTTGAAAGCAGGGGAGCGGCGCCCGTGTAAGCCGTCACGCCTACATCTTCAAAGACGAACGCACCGACCAGGAACTGGTTTTCATCAGCGAATGGATTGAAGGTGGCGGGCGTAGTGATGCCAGCCGCAACGGCAAGAGGAGCGAAGAAGGTGAGATCGATGGCCGGGCGCGCGACCGCCGCGGTACCCAGTGCGCTCCGCAGCAGGCGCACATGGTTGAGCTCATCCTGGGCGATTTCGACCGCATACTGCTGCAGGTAGCTGGTGGCAAAGGTAACCTTGGTGCCGCCGGTCACCGCGCCCTGCGTCCCGGTACCCGAGGTATCTGCAACCGCCAGACCGGTTCCCGTTGCGGCCCGCAGGTAGAACTCCGCCTCCAGGTACTCCAGGTTCAATGCGAAGTTCAGGATGTCGGAGTCGGTCACTGCGGCCGGTGCCGGGGTCGGAGTGGGAGTCGGCGTTACGGTCCCGTTGTTCGAGCAACCTGCGAGGACGGTCGCAGCGCTGATAGCGCCTGCTCCCGCCAGGAAGTTGCGCCGGGAGACGCCTTTTTCGTAAAGCTCGCTGAGTGTAGCCATCGTCAAAACCTCTCTGAGTTCTGCGCGCCGTAAGAAGACGCTGCCTAATCACAGACACGAGCGATGGTGGAACCTGGATTCCTGAAGATGGGAAAAAGTGTGACTTTTTCTCAACGAGCTTTGCAATGCTATCGCTGGTTGGCGAAAGCCGATCACTTCACTCCTCGCGGACAACTTGACGTAGTCGGAAGGCATCAACACGTGTGCGATAGATCATGCCAGGGCGGATGGCTCTTGGTCGAACTCTCTCCCTTTGGATCGAGCTCCTAAATCAAAGGCTGGAACCGGCTCTTAGATTGACGCTACCGGCAGCTGCACCAGGTCATGCGCGAGGGCCACTTCCTTCTGGACGAAGGGTTCCGCATAGCGCACGCCGGCAAGCAGACCGTAGTGCCTTGCCGTTGAAAACATGCGCTCACGAATCTCTTCCCGGGGCACGAACAGGCCGGAGCCGGCGGTCTGGTTGCCATACTGCGAACCATACGCCAGCAGTGCTTCAAGCCGCGTCTCAATGTGCGGCGTGATGTCGACCACGAAAGTTGGACGCACATCCGCATAAAGCGACGCATAGAGAATCTTGTACGGACGGTGCGGGGCGCCGCCGAGCTCAAGCTTCGAGAGTCCCGCGGCAAAGCAGGCCTCGTAGCCAAGCGTCGCCGAGGTATAGTGATCCGGGTGGCGCCCCTGCCAGTACGGCAGGATCACCACGCGCGGACGCAGCCGGCGGATCACGGCAGCCACCTTCAGCCGGTTCTCGATCGTGTTCACCACGCTGCCGTCAGGCAGGTCAAGCGCCTCGCGATGCGCAACGCGCAGGATCTTCGCGGCCGCGTTCGCTTCGGCTTCGCGCTCCGTCGCCGAGCCCCGCGTGCCGGATTCACCCTGCGTCAGGTCAAGGATCCCGGTCGTGCGTCCGAGCGCGTGCTGCACCAGCAGCGTGCCTCCGCAGGTCTGCTCCACATCATCGCGATGCGCCGCAATGGCGAGCACATCAACCTGTTGGGAGTGAGACTGCGGAGGCATGGTCAGCAGGACCTAGTTGGATTTGTCATCGACGGCATCCATGAAGGCGACGTCGAGCGCCGTGCCCTGCACGGTGATGAACTGGTTGTCGATCTCGCTGCCATCGGCCGTGCGGAAGGCATGCACCTGGCCGCCGTACGCGGTATAGACCTTGTGCAGATTCTGCACCCAGCAAAGGCCGGTCAAGGAGCCGAGGTAAACCGGGTTCTCACTCTGGTTCGGAAACGGGACGCTGGCTGCCGTGGTTGCCGTCGCGGGCGTGATCGCAGGGACGATGCTCGCCGTCTTCGCGCCCAGGTCATACCGGGTCAGGCAGTTGTAGTTCAGACCCTGCTTTGCACGCTCGCCGTTGGCGCACTGTGAGGAGCCAACCCAAAGCGTGTTGTCATCAGCAAACAGCAGCTTCGTGTGGTAGCCGTCAGAGATCGATACCGGCGCCGCGGGCACCAGCGTGGTCAGGTCAAGCGCCGTCAGGAACCCCGCATAGAGCCCGTCCGCTTGCAGTTGCTGGCCGGCGATATAGAGATTGGTCGCATCCGCCAGCGCCGTCGTCGCGCCACCCGGGATCGGGATCGTGTTGGTGACCACGGCAGGGTAGGGCACTGCCGTCGGGATCGCGTTCACCTGCAGGACCCCCTGCGGGATGAAGCTGATCGACGAACCACCGTTCGCGCCGCCGCCGCACTCGACACCGCAGTTCAGCACGTAGGCGTTCGAGCCGTCGAGCGAGAACTGCGCATACACCGGACGGTCATACGTGCCCGGCACCGGCACGACGCAGTAGACCGGCAGGATCGTCGGCTGGCAGTCAACGTTGCCCGGGGGCGCCGGCTGGTTGATGTTGAGCTTGATGACGCGGTAGAGCGTGTCCGAGTTGCGCACCATGGCGAGCGCGACCGTGCCACCCGGGTTCACCGCCACGCGATAAACATTCGGCAGGTTCAGCGCGTAAGAGCCGCCGGTCGCAGCGTCTGATACGAGCAACTGCCCGGCCTGCTCCTGCGCCGAGTAGAGACGCCGGAAATCGGACGAAGTGGCATAGGCGCTCGACGGTGAGGCAAGACTCGCCGCAGTACCGCTCGAAGCCTCGGTGCCGTAGTTGATCGTCGTGATCGGGTAAGGAGAAGCGTTCGAATAGACATAGCCGCGCAGCTCCGCCGGGAAGCTCTGGAACATGCTCGGGTTGTTCCCCGAGTAGCCCGTGACCGAGAAGGTGGATCGCGTGTTCTGCACGTTGTTGCGAATATCGCGCTGCGCGTCGAGGATCTGGAGCGCACCCGTGGTGCCGTTGGTCAGACCCACCAGGACGCGCGTCGAGAGCAGGCTTGGAGGCACCGGTCGTCCGGCGAAGTTGTAGGTCGGAAACTGGTAAAGATCGGTGCCGCAGCCGACCGCTGACAGACTTGCTACGGTCAACAGCAGCGCAAGTGCCAGGCCAGAGATCAGTTGGAAGCGGGAAGACCGCGTGCTCGGAGACGTTTCACTTGAAGAGGGGGCGGGGAGCCGCTGGGCGGGCTGTGCGGAAAG
>CAXTUS010000039.1:0-28798 GCA_964247475.1 uncultured Acidobacteriaceae bacterium
GTTCGCGGGCGACAGGTGACGCGGTGCAAGCGACCGCAGAATGCCTGAAACCAGCGCCGCATAGAGCGCAGCAGGCGCCGCCTTGCCCGACACATCGCCCAGCGCGATGAAGGTCCGGCTCGGGAAGCGCCCGGCATGGAAGCTGGTTGACCCTGCTGCCTCCGCATCAGGGTCTTCAAGGTCAGGATAGGGCGTCGGTCCATAGTCGAGAAAGTCATACATGTCGCCGCCGATCGATCGCGCCGGCCGGAAGCTGGCGGCGATCTCTGCGTTCGACGGGGTGGGCGGCGCCGCTGGCAGCAGACGCAGCTGCACCTCGCGCGCCATCGCCAGGTCGCGCTCCATCCTCTGCTCTTCGTCATGAATTCTCTGGTAGAGCCGCGCGTTCACAATCGAGATCGCGATTTGCGAGGCCAGCGTCGTCAGCGTCCGCTGGTGATCTTCGTTGTAGTAGTTCACCCGCGTGTGCTCAAGGTCGATCACCCCGATCACCCGGCCCTTGTACACCAGCGGTACAGAAAGCTCTGATCGCGTCTCCGGGTTATCGCTTACATAGCGCGGGTCCTTGCGCACGTCGGGCACCAGCACCGGCGACCGTTCTGCTGCCGCCGCGCCGATCAATCCAACGCCGATGGGAACGTTGCGGTCGCGGATGATGCGCTCCCCGTAGCGCGTCGAAAAGCGATGTTCAAGCTGCTCCGTGCGCTCGTTCCAAAGCAGAATCGTGAACATCTGGAAGTCGATCACACGCTTCAGCAGTGCGCCGATTCGCTCCAGCAGATCGTCCGGGTCAAGGATCGACGTGATCTCGCGTGAGATCTCATGCAGGACGGTCAGGGTTTGTGCCTGACGCGAAACCCGTGTGTAAAGCCGCGCATTTTCAACCGCGATCGCCATCCGTGACGCCGTCAGCTCAAGCAGCCGCTGATGATCGTGCGTAAAGAAGGCAGCCTGCTCGGACTGCAGATCAAGCACCCCGATCACCTTGTTTTTGACGATCAGCGGCACCGCCAGCTCTGACCGAACCGACGGATTCGCATTGATGTAGTTATCGAGCTTGGTTACGTCTTCAATTAACATCGAGCGCCGTTCGAGCGCAGCCTGCCCGGTGACCCCACGGCCGATCTTCACGCGAACCCGTTCCACCTCGGCCGTGTGGCCGGTCTGGAAACGCATCCACAGCTCATGTGTCCGGTCGTTGATCAGCAGGATAGCGAAAATCCGGTAGTCGATAACAGCCCGCACCAGGTCCGCCACACGGTGCATCAACGTGTTCAGGTCAAGCGTCGTGTTCAGTGCGTCCGCCAGGCGCAGCAGGAAGTCGAGTTGCAAAGGCTCGACCCGGATCTGCGGGTCGGGAGCGTGCTGGTGGAACAACGCGCGCTCCGCCAAAGCGGGGCCAGAGCCTGCTGGCCGGTAGTCGCCCTCGAGTGGAACGTCCGCGCCGGCGGAGGCAAACTTGTCGCGGGGTGCCATGAAAAGCGATGATACTACCCGGTCTGCCGCTCTGTGGTGGCAAACACTTAAACCTTAAGGGGCTACTATGTCACATGGATGACACTGGGGACCCATATGCGGATCGCGATCCTGTTTCACTTCTTCGATAGCCCGCAACCCTCCGCGGTCACCGCCGTAGAGGGCAATGTAACGGACATGATGGTGCCTCTGCTCGGCGATACCATCTGCCACCGCGACGCCGATGGGCAACGCTTTCGCGGCGCCGTCGTTGGTCGCCACTTTGACTACAGCCTGGCATCCGATCCTGAAGGTGGCCAGGTGGACGGGAGCATCACCGTCACCCTCACCCTTTCGCGGCTGCAGCTGAACTAGAACAGCGGGACCATGTCGCGATCCTGGACGGCGACTACTGCGTAGGGGTCCGGCTTCGTCTGCTGAGTCGGAGTTAGTAGCCAGCCGATGCTGCAGGTGTTGCCAATCCGCCCTCGCGCAGCTCTGCGAGGATCCTTAGACTCGCACTTGCGCCAATGCGTGAAGCTCCGGCCTTGAGCATGGCCTTCGCATCTGCCAACGAGCGTATGCCGCCAGAAGCTTTTACTCCGGCGCGCGTGCCTGCCACGGATCGCAGCAGCGCAATGTCATCGACCGTCGCACCGCCGGTCGAGAATCCGGTTGACGTCTTGAGGAAATCAGCACCTGCCGATAGGGCGATCTCGCTCGCCCTTAGCTTTTCTTCGAAACTAAGCAGGCAGGTCTCTAGGATCACCTTCACGATCGCGCCCGCACCATGCGCAAGCTCTACGACGCCACGGATGTCCTGCTTCACCGCGTCGTAATCTTCCTTCGTCCCGGACTTCAGCAGGCCCACGTTGAGCACCATATCGACATCATGCGCGCCTAGCTTCACAACCCGCGCTGTCTCGTCGCGCTTTGAGGCCGACAGCGTGGCGCCGAGCGGAAATCCGACCACAACGCCGACCGGAATATCGGTGCCGGCGAGCGCTTCAACCGCCGTCGCCACCCAGGCCGGGTTCACCATCGCGCACGCGAAATGATACTCCGCGGCCTCGTGGCAAAGCTGCGCCACCTGCGCCCGGGTCGCATCCGGACGCAGCAGGGTGTGATCAAGAACAGCCGCAAGCGCGGCGGAAGAGGCAAGTGCCTCATCGAAAAAGTGTGCTGCATCGTACGCGATACCCTGTGCGTTCATCGTGCTCCTGCCAGGCGTCTGTGAATTGTGCGCCCGCTGTTTTCTATCATACGAGCGTGAACCCTGGCACACCACGAAGCATACGGATCGTCTCTCAGGCCTGGCTCGTCCGCCATGCCAAAGCCAGATCCTCGGCCAGAAACCGCTCCAGCTTCTGCCGGTTTTCGTCATCCCGCGCCCGCAGCACAGCGCTCGGATGGATGGTCGCCATCACCTGGTCCTGAAAGGGAGTAGACAGCAGCTTGCCATGATCCTTCATAAGCGCAAAGGTCCCGCCCAGCAGCGACTTCGATGCGCTCGCACCCAGGCAGAGGACCACCTTCGGCTTGACCGTCTCAATCTCCGACAGCAGCCACGGCCGGCACGCCATGATCTCCGACATCCGGGGATTCTGGTGCAGCCGCAGCTTGCCGCGCTGAACAAACTTGAAGTGCTTCACTGCATTCGTTACGAAGATCGACTTGCGCGGAATGCCCAGGTCGTCAAGGATGCGGTCGAGTACCGCGCCCGCCGGCCCTACGAAGGGCTCACCCTGTTTGTCCTCCTGGTCGCCCGGCTGCTCCCCGACCAGCATCAGCTCCGCCGTCGCAGCACCGCGCCCGGGAACCACCTGGATAGCGTGGCAGTAGAGATCGCAGCCCTTGCATGCAGGCAGAGCCGCAGCAATGGCTGTCAGGCTGTGCTCCCCCGGTACAAACGGCTGCGCGTTCGGCTGCGACTGCTGCTTAGAAACCATGTTTGTCACCCTCGCCTTTGACTGCGTGATCAGCGTGGGAAGCATCTGCACCTCCGGCAGATTTTTCCAGTACCGCACCGGCATCTCGCTCTTCATCGCCTCGGGGTTAAGCCGTGCCGGGTTGTAGATGCTTGCATAGTAGCTCCGCCACAACACCTCAAGCTCGTCTTCTTCGGGCGCCGACTCGCGCGGCACTCCCGGTGCAAAGCTTAGCTGCTTGCCGACTGGATCCCAGGAGACGCTCGCATCCGGTGTCAGGATCGTCCACCGCATGATCGAGAAGCGCTCGGCGAAAAATGGCGCTGCCAGTGGAACGATCCGGTGGTCCGGCTGGTACCAGGCGATGAAGTGCTCACAATCTTCATCCGGAACCGGTTGTGCCGGCGCACAAAGCTCGATGTCAGATTGCACCGGACCGAAGGGCGTCGGCGTCTCGAGCACCAGGTGATGCTCTGCCTCGGCCGGATAGGCCTCCGCACTAACCAGTACAGGCTCGTCTACCACGACGGGTCGCTCCGCCGGGTCACCAGGCTCGAGCACCTTGCGGAAGCGCACGAACGCATGCATCTTGTGCAGGTCACGGCGCACCTGCGACTCGAGCCGCACCATCTGCGCCACATCTTCGTCGGTCTCGATCTTCAGCAGGTATGGCTCCGTCTGCATCCGATAGAGCACACGGTAGAGCAGGTTCCAACGTGCAGGATCGCGATGCACTGCTGCGACCTTCGCCGCTTCGAGGAACGCCTTGCTTACCCGCGGATGTTCGAGAGGCAGGCCGTGGGGCTCATCCTCGAGCTCAAGTGCAAGCGAAAGGGGTGAGGGAACCGTGGCGTCCTCGAAGTCAATCTCATCAGGACGAAAACCGGCGTGGAGCGCATTGCGCGCTGCCAGCCGCCAGGCATCGAAGTCGGGTTCGATCAGCAGACGCTTCATCGGGTCTGGCTCACAGGGCGCCCGTCAGCGCGCTCACCGGCGCGAAGAGGTCCATCTGGCTGGCCACTGGCTCGGCGTTGATACCGCCCAAGACGGCCGATGGCAGATGATCAACAGCCACCAGGTAAGGCAATGCCTGCTTCACCCGCACATTCAACTTCTTTAAATCTTCGACCAACAGCGCGTGGTACTTTCGGATCCGCAGGATTCGCTCCACATTCCGGTACCCGATCCCCGGCACGCGCAGCAGCGACTCACGTGGAGCGGTGTTCACGTCTACCGGGAAATACTCGGGATGTGTCTGCGCCCACACCGTCTTCGGGTCTTCCGTGAGTGACAAGGCGGGGCGGTCTTCGGTCGTCAGCTCGGACGCTTCAAAGCCGTAGAACCGCATCAGCCAGTCCGATTGATAGAGTCTGTGTTCGCGCATCAGCGGCGCCGCTTGCAGCGGCAGCCGCGCATCAGCCTCCGGGTATGGTGAGAAACCGGTGTAGTAGATCCGCCGCAGCTTGTGCAGTTTATAAAGGTGAGTCGCCGTCGTCAGGATCTGCCGGTCGTTTGCCGGCGTCGCACCCACCACCATCTGGGTCGACTGCCCAGCCGCCGCAAACTTAGGCGCAAGCGCCGACTTCTTCCGCTCTTCGTCCGCTTCATCCTTACGCACCGCGATCTGCGACATCGTCGATTCGATCACCGTGGCCTTTTTCTCGGGTGCAAGCTGCACCAAATCTTGCTGGGTCGGCAGCTCGATGTTTGCCGAGAGCCGATCCGCGAAGAGCCCCGCCTGCTCGATCAGCGCCTCGGATGCACCCGGGATCGCCTTCAGGTGGATGTATCCACCAAACTTGTGCACCTGCCGGAGCTGCTTCGCCACCGAGACCAGCTGCTCCATCGTGTAGTCCGGCGACTGGATGATCCCTGACGATAGGAACAGTCCTTCGATGTAGTTACGCTTGTAGAAATCAAGCGTCAGGTTCACCACTTCTTCCGGTGTAAACCGCGCCCGCTTGATGTCGGATGTCACACGGTTCACGCAGAAAACGCAGTCATACGTGCAGTAGTTCGTCAGCAGGATCTTCAGGAGCGACACGCATCGCCCATCCGGGGTGTACGAGTGGCAGATCCCCATACCATCCGAGTGGCCGACGCCCTCGCCATTTCCCGCTCGCTTGGCTCCGGACGATGCACACGACGCGTCGTACTTTGCGGCATCGGCAAGAATCTCGAGCTTCTGCTGTGTGTTCAAACTTGTGCGCCTCGAAGGGTTCGATGCGCGACCAGCGAACCACGTTCAGTATAGCGAACAGGTGGCGAAGGTTACTTCAATCCTTCGAACAACATGGCCGAGTGTTAGTGTCCTGCAAGTTCTTCGGGGAAAAGCCTGATATCGGGAATATTACGGTAAATTTCCGCATAGTCCATACCGTAGCCAATGACAAAACGGTTGGGAATCTTAAACGCAACATAATCCGCTTCGATCGGCACCAGCCGCCGATCCGGCTTGTCAAGACAGGTGGCGATCTTCAAGGAAGCCGGCTTGTGCTGGAGCATCAAACCGCGCAGATAGCTCAGCGTCAGGCCTGTGTCCAGTATGTCCTCAACAAGGATGACGTGCTTTCCCTCGATCGGGTTGTCGATGTCCTTGATCAACTTCACGGCACCGGATGAAACACGCGCCCGACCGTAGCTTGAAACTGCTACGAAGTCGAAAGTGTTGTTCACCGTGATGGCGCGCGCCAGATCCGCCAGAAAGATCGCCGCACCCTTCAGCACGCCAATCAGCACCACAGACTCGTCTTGATAGTCGGCTGAAATCTGCTCTCCGATGGCTCGGACGCGGTCAGCTATCTCCGCTCTTGTGAACAGGACGTCCATGGTCGAGGCGCTGGGGAAGGTGAGTTCGGGGGCGGCAGGTTTCTGAGACATGGCTTTTAGACTAGCGCGTTTAGCTGAGTCGCAACAATGCAGGGCTGGTCGACACCTGTCCGCGTCGAGCGCGGTGAAGCCCGAACCCGCGAAGTGGTTGCATTTCGCGACGAGGTCGCCCTTGCTCCTACCTTGATCCTCCACCGGTCCCGTTATACTGACCCCTGTATGTACCCCTATATCACCATCGGTTCCTGGCACCTCGGCACGTTCGGACTGCTGGTCTGGCTCGCAGGCGTCGCAGCGGGCATCGTCTTACACAAAGCCTTTCTTCGAGAAGGGATCGACGCCGACGCGCTCAACATCGTCGTTCTCGTCCTGATTGCAGGCGTACTCGGTTCGAAGGCATGGCACGAGCTCCAGTCGCCCTCCGAGCTCGCCTCTACCCTGCACCAGATCTTCGCGCCTGGCCGCACCCACCCGGGTGAGATCCTTTCGGGCCTGCTGTCCTGGCTGCGTTCGGGCTTTGCCTGGTTTGGAGGCCTGCTTGCCGGTATTGCCATGCTGATGTGGCAGGGTCGCGAAGCGCGGCCGAACGGCCTCACCGGCCTGCGCGCCGGCATACGCATGCTCGATCTCGCTGCTCCTGCCGCGGCTGTAGGCTACGGCGTAGGACGCATCGGCTGCCTCACCTCCGGCGACGGTGACTACGGCCGCAACACGCACTCATGGATGGGCGTCCACATGGCGCCGAACGCACTCGTCCCCCCCTATCCCGCCGGCACCGCCGTCCTGCCCACACCGCTCTGGGAGTTCGCCGCCGCCCTCCTCATCGGCTTCATCCTTTGGCGTCTTGCAGGCAAGGCGCGGCCGCTCGGCTGGCTCACCGGCGTCTACCTCCTGCTCAGTGGCGTTGCCAGGTTCCTGGTCGAGTTTTATCGCGTCAACCCGAAGCTTTACTTCAATCACACGATGTCGAACGCCCAGGTCGCAGCGCTTGCCAGTATCTTCGTGGGCGTGGTCATCGTGGTTGCGGTGCGCAGGAATCTGCCGTTTGGAGGACCTGCGCTGCCGGGGATCGCTGAGCTTGATCCAGCTATTGCTCCGATCTAGCCGATGACAGACATCAACGTCGTGATCGCGGAGGGCAGTAACTTCTTCTTGGGGTGTTAGCCTTCGCTTGCTTGCGGGTCAGATTCGTTTCAGGTACTGCTTCGCCTCTTCAAGCTCCGGGAACAGCCGCTCCTCCGCCTGAAATTCCCGCGAATGCACACATCGCCGGCCCGCCTTCACCCGCACCGGGTGCTTTAGATGCAGCATCTCGTGGTACAGCAGATACTCGACCGCACAGCGCGGCGTGTCGGCGCGATCGAAGACCTTAGAGACCACAATGGTGTTGTGCGCCGCGTCATAATGCCCCAACATTCGTCGCGCCGCATGCGCCGACCAGGTTAGCGTCGGTCTTCCCATCAGGCCATGGAAGAATCGCTCATTCAAGCTTTCAAACACTTCGTCCAGATGGTAGTAGCTCCCCTCTGGCGTCGAGATGCGCTTCCGCCCGCGCGTCTGCCGGATATGCTCCGCACCCTTCGCCACGGCTTCCGACGAAACATACCGGCGGTACCGGTCCGAAGCCGCCGGGGTAATCGGCTTCTTGTAGATCTTCGCAATCAGGATGTGCGAAATGGCACGATGCACACTCTCGGGCGCGCCCTCGAGCAGATCTGACAGCCGCACATGCAGCACGCCATCGCGCAGCCTGATCGTGGTATTCAGCGACGTGAACTTGCGGAAGCGGACGTCGAAGCGTGGCATCGGGGCACGCGGGCGAAGTTCACGGTACTCCTCTTCGAAGATGGCGATCAGTGCGGCGGACACGAGAGTTCCAGTCTATCGCGAAGCCGCATGCTCTTTCGAGCCACGAAGGCCGAAGTAAAGCTCACAGAATAGACCTATCATCCGTCCTAACAACACACCGGAGGCACTGATGCGTCTCAAGCCGCTTACCCTGGTCCCCTTACTCTCACTCGCAGCGGCCTCGCTTGCCGCCCAGCAGCCCTCAGGCAAGGAAAACAAACCGACCACAACCCTCGCTCCTGGCGATGCTGGTCCGCGCAAGCCGCAAGCGAGAGCCGCCCACAAGCCTGCGCAGTCACCGGCGGGTGCAAAGCTGAGTGTGATCCTGATCGATGAGGCGTATCTCACCTCGAATCAGCATCCCTGCTATACCGTGCGAAGCTACTCCTACTCCCAGACCGATCCGGCTACCGGCCGTGTCACGCCCAACGGCACCTCAACCTGTCAGCCAGGCCGTAACCTCCATCGCAAGGATGCAACAGATTCAACTCAGCAGCGGCCGGCGCAGAAGTAGAGGGTCTACTGAAGCCGCGGCCTCTCGCCTTCCTTGACCGGAGGATGCTCTTTGAACCAGGCCTTCTGCTCATCGGCCATCTGTACTGCACTCTCGTGCACATCGTGCAATGACTCAAGCGCCAGCTTGCGGGAGACGCTGTACTCCTCGCGGTCGGGCGGGGTCTTTATGGTCGTCCCCCAGCGTTCGGTCGCCGCGATCAGCTTCGGCAGAGCCTTACGGACGTCCCAGTGCCGCTTGCGATAGTCATCCAGATTATCCTCAAGATCATCGAGGATCGAGGTAATCTCCTCCATAAGGGTGTGCAGGTCTTCCTCCCGCCCGGGCTGCCGCTTGCCTGCAGTCTGCTTGTCGATCAGGTCTGCCCGTCGATTCAGAAATCCTACGAACGCCAGCAACCTTTCCGGCGCGTCAGCCGCTGTCTCCCGCAGCTTCTCGACCTCGCCCTCAGATAGCGCCGGCTCATGATCCTGTGCATGCACCCACCGCACTGCTCCAGCGCACAGCGACACAACCAACAGCAGTCGCGCCCAGCCAGGCCGCATGATCAATGAGCAAACACCTGCGCCAGCAGCTCATCGTGCACCTTCTCAAGCTGGTGCAGCGTTGTCTCCATCGGAGCCTTATCGTCGTTCGAGAGCGAGCGCAGCGATTGTCCGAGCCGGAAAGTCGCTAGGTGCAGAATCATCTCGGCGTTCTTGACCTTCTTCGTATCGCGCGCCAGGCCGGCGTGAATGCGATCGGCATAATGCTGGAGCAGCTTCATGGTTGTGCTGGCCTGGTCTATGTCACCGGCGGCGATCTGCTTGCCTGCGAGATCGGTGCAGATCTCTACGAGCTGGGTGAATAGGAAGGCCTGCTCCCGTGCCTCGGCGTGCTCCGCCCGCTGCTGAAGCTGGGCGATGCCGGCCGGATCAAGCGGCTGTTCATCGTGGTGTGCCGCGGCGCGTGCAGGGCACAGGGCAGGTAGAAGGAAGAGGAAGAGAGCGGTACTGGCAACTGTGCTTCTCATGGTGCACCTGCTTCACGTACAGGTTCATTTCACATGTTCTAAAGCGACGAGACGATGACGCGCCTCGAACTCTTCATTGGGTGATGCGCCGTTCGATGCGGCCAAGAATTCTTTGTATGCCTGGACCGCGACCTTCACGTGATGGAGCTTGTCTTCAGAGATCGCCGACAGGAACATGATCGGCGGTGAAGGTGGCAAGACTTTAGCACGAATCTGCAACACTTGAACAACCACCTCTGGGTGATTATTTTCAGAGGCCGCGAATGCCAGGTCCGCGGCCGCTGCGCCCCACTCCCCGGTGCCCTTGAAGTTGGCTCGGTCGGGAACGACCTGCTCAAGAATCCTTTGCGCATCGCCGCTTTGGTGCAGGTGCAGCAGCGCCTGCGCCCTCAGATCGACCAGCTCGCCATCCCGTGGATTTTGCTCACAGAGGCTTCCCAAAATGGGCTCGGCCTTCGCATATTCCCGCGCGTCAACATATAATTCCGCGAGCAATCTCGAGACGCTCGCCTCCCGCGGTTCCCGTTCATGCAGCCTTTCGATCAGCGGCAGAGCCTCCGTCTTCTTCCCCTCCGCAGTGTAAGTCGCGGCCAGCTGGATCGACATGGGAGCGTCGTCCGGATGCGCTGCAAGCGCGCTCACCAGCAGCTTCTCGGCGTCACCATAGCGCTTCTGCCCGGTCAAAAGATGGGCCAGCCCGGCTGTTGCCGTAGGATCGTTCGGACTACCCTCTAAGGCCCTCCGGTATGCGGACTCGGCCGCCTCCTTCCCGTTGCCCGCGCTTTCGGCAAGCTCGGCTGAGAGCAGCGTGTCCGCGGGGGTCTCGGGCGAGATCGCCAGCGCCGCCAGCAGTTCGTTGCGGGCGTCTCCTGGCCGCGTCCGCTCATCGATCCGCGCCAGCGCACGCAGCGCCCGCGCCCTTACCGGCTTTTCCGTTTCTGGCACCTGCTCGGTGTTTGTCACGGCGACGGCGCCTACCAGCGCTGCGCGCGCATCGTCCATCCTGCCGGCGCGCGCCAGCATAAGGCCCAGCGCCACCCGAGGCTCAAGATAGCCCGCGTCCACTTCGATTGCAGACCGGTAGCTCTGCTCAGCGTTCGAGGTCTGATCGAGCGCATCCAGCGCAGAGCCCAAGTCATACAGCAGTTTCGCGTTCTTCGGCTCGGCTTCGGCGAGCGGCTTCAGCAGCTTGAGCGCCTTCGCGTAATCGTGCGCCTCAAGCGCCTCGTTCGCAGCTTGAGTCTCCGCGCTCGTGATTGAATGCGACCGGGTTTGCTGCGGACCTGCGAAGTCCTGCGCCAGAACCGGGGCAGCCAGCAGCGTTGCTGTTGCGACCGACGCCAGCAGCAGCCGCTTCAAGCCGTCACCCCGGCCGCCAATACCGGGCCCAGCCAGTGCCCGGTGTGGCTTTCGACGTTTGCGACGATCTCTTCAGGCGTCCCGACCGCCACGACCTGGCCGCCGCCGCTGCCGCCCTCGGGACCCATATCGATCACCCAGTCTGCGGACTTGATTACGTCGAGATTGTGCTCGATCACCAGCAAAGACCCGCCTCCTTCGATCAGCTTGCGGAACGCCGCCAGCAGTTTCGCCACATCATCAAAGTGCAGGCCGGTGGTCGGTTCGTCGAGGATATAGAGCGTCCGGCTGCGCGCCCGGGTCGCCACATCGCTCGCCTGGTTGCGGTTCAATACCGAGCGTGCAGTTGCCAGGTGCGACGCCAGCTTTACCCGCTGCGCCTCACCGCCCGAGAGCGTCGTCGCAGACTGGCCAAGCCGCACATAGCCGAGGCCGACTTCATCAAGCACGTAAAGCTTATCGACGATCTTGGGATGGCCGGCGAAGTACACCAATGCCTCTTTGACCGTCATGCTCAGCACGTCGAAGATGTTCTTGCCTTTGTATTTGACGTCCAGAATCGCAGCCTTGTAGCGCGTGCCACCGCACTCCTCGCATGGCAGCTCGATGTCGGCCAGGAACTGCATCTCGACCGTTACCGTCCCGTCGCCTTCGCATACATCACAGCGCCCACCTGGCACATTGAACGAAAACGCACCCGCGGCGAAGTTCTTGCGCTTTGCATCCGGCTGCGCCGCGAAGAGCGCGCGGATATCGTCAAATGCCTTGATGTAGGTCACCGGGTTTGAACGCGGCGTCCGCCCGATCGGCGACTGATCGACCAATATCACCTCGTTCAGGTGCTGGGTGCCCGAAAGCTCGCGGTAGAGTGCTGTCGGATCTGATCCCTCGGTCTGACCAAGCGAGTGCTGCAGCGCGCGGTAGAGCACCTGATGCACGATCGTCGACTTGCCCGATCCGGAGACGCCGGTCACGCAGCAGAGCAGCCCCAGGGGCACGTCGAGATCGACCCCGCGCAGGTTATGGATGCGCGCGCCCTTCAGCTTCAGGTGCTCGCGCCCGGGCTCGCGACGCGTCTTCGGAACGGGAATGGTAAGCCGGCCTGACAGGTACTTGCCCGTGATGCTGTCCGGGTTCGCCATCACCTCCGGCACTGTTCCCGCAGCCAGCAGCTGCCCGCCCAGCTCACCTGCGCCGGGACCAAGATCCAGCAGGTAGTCCGCCGCTCGGATTACATCCGGATCATGCTCGACCACCAGGATGGTATTGCCAAGATCGCGCAGCTCTTCCATAATGCGGATCAGCTTGGCCGTATCCCGCGTGTGCAGTCCGATCGACGGTTCATCGAGTACATACAGCGCTCCCACCAGACGCGAGCCGAGCGACGTCGCAAGCTGGATCCTCTGCGACTCGCCGCCTGACAACGTCGAAGACAGCCGGTCGAGCGTCAGGTACTCAAGCCCCACCTGGTCGAGGAAGTGCGTCCTCTGCCGGACCTCCTCGAGCACCTTGCCCGCGATCTCCATCTGAGACGGCGACAGGTTCAGCGAATCGAAGAATGCGGTCGCCTCGGTGATCGTCAGCGCGCTCACCTCGCAGATATTCTTCGCTTGCAGCATGACGGCGCGCGCCTCGGCCCTCAGCCTTGTCCCGCGGCAGTCCGGACATGTCGCATAGCCGCGGTATTTTGAGAGAAACACCCGCACATGCAGCTTGTACTTCTTGCGGTCGAGCTCGGCGAAGAACCCGCGGATGCCCGGGTAGGTGCCATGCCCATCTTCGATCAATCTCTGCTGCGGCGGCGTAAGGTCGTACCACGGTACGTTGGTCGGCACGCCAGCGGACTTTGCGAACCGTACCATCACCCCGTGATAGGGCCGGTATTTAGTTGTCGTCCATGGATGGATCGCACCATCATCAAGCGTCTTCGACTTATCCGGCAGAATGAGCCCTGGATCGAAGTCAATCGTGTTGCCGAAACCCTGGCAACGAGGACACGCGCCAAACGGATTATTGAACGAGAACAGCCGCGGCTCGGGCTCGCGGTAGGCCCGGTGACAGGTCGTGCACTCAAACGCCGAAGAGAAGCGCAGCGTCGTCGACTCGCCTTCGCCCTCGCGGGGCATGGTCATAAAGCGAATCTCGCCAGACTCCCGATAGCCCGTTTCGATCGCGTCCACCAATCTTGAGCGAACCTCCGGCGACAGGGCAAGCCGGTCCGCCAGCACAAAGATCGGTTCCGAGAAGTTCAGCTCGAGCAGCGACTCCGGGGTCGAAAACTCGACGATCGAACCGGCTTGGAAGAGCCGGTTATAGCCCCGCCGCCGCAGTTCCAGCAGCCGCTCCTTCAAAGCCTCGGTGAGCGTAGCCGCGGCGATATTTTCTGGCTTCTTCTTGCCGGCGGCCTTCTTCGCCTGCTTCACCGGCTTCGGCGATTCAACCACCTCCGTCGAGGCTCCCACCAGGGGCTCAAGCTTCACCTCTGCCCGCACGATGGGGAAGAGAGCGTACACACGTGTTCCCTCGGCAAATGATGAAAGTGACGCCACGATCTCATCGACCGAGTCCCGTTTCACGATGCCGCCGCAGTGCAGGCAAGTCACCGTTCCACAGCGCGCATAAAGCAGTCGCAGGTAGTCGTAGATCTCGGTCGCCGTCGCCACCGTTGACCGAGGATTGCGGGTCTGGTTCTTCTGCTTGATCGCAATCGCCGGAGCAAGCCCGTCCATGTGGTCCACATCGGGCTTCTCGATGCGCTCAAGGAACTGTCGCGCATAGGCCGACAGCGACTCCACATAACGCCGCTGGCCCTCGGCGTAGACCGTGTCGAAGGCGAGCGAAGATTTGCCCGAGCCCGAAACGCCTGAAACCACAGTCAGGGCGTTATGCGGGATATCGACGTCAATCCCCTTCAAGTTGTGCGTTCGCGCCCCGCGTATCGTGATCCGGTCGTTTGCCCCGGAGTCCGGGGCCGCCGTCGCGCCCACTTCTGCTTCCGTCATCTCTTCAATCATGGCCACTCTCTATTGTCGGATAGATGGGCCGCGATTGCGAACCTGCGGGTGAAAATCTAGACCTGACCCGATCCTGAACCCGGTGCCGACCGGAAGATCTCGAGCAGCAGCAGGCATGCGCCCACCACAATGCAGGAGTCCGCCACGTTGAAGTCCGGCCAGTGATAGTGGTAGATCTTTACCTCGAGGAAATCGACGACGTAGGAGAACTTGATCCGGTCATAAAGGTTGCCGATCGCGCCTCCCAGGATCAATCCCAGCGCCACCCCAGTCGGCGTCCACGGGCGGCCGACGCGCCAGATCATCCCGAGCACGACGATCACGGCGACCACCGAAAAGCCGATCAGCGCATTGCGCACGACCGTCGGCGACAGCGACTCGGCGAAGAGCGAGAAGGCGGCGCCCGTGTTGAATACGTGCGAGATGCGGAAGACATCGGGAATAACCGTTAGGTAGTGTCCGCGCGCCACATGTGCCTCTACCCACATCTTCGACAGTCGATCGAGCACGATCACCGTCGCCGCGATCAACAGCAGCCAGGGCCGCGAATCCCGCGGATTTCTACTTACAATTTCAAAACCTGCCATTCCACTCCTGCCAACAAAATTGTTCCAAATCGAGCTTGTCCTACGCAGCCGCTCCGTACGGCGCGAATCCAATTGCCTCGAGCGCCTCCGCACAGCGCAGGCATACGGTAGGGAAGCGATGATCTTCCCCAACCTCATCAACATACCGCCAGCAACGCTCGCACTTTGGAGCCTCAGACCTCCGCACATCAACGGCAAGCTCATCGTCCGCTCTGCCCAGCGTCACGGCCGACACATTGAAGAGCTCCGCTAGCGCGCCTGAATACTTCGTGAGCAGCGCGACATCCACGCCGCCACGCAACTCAACCTCCGCCTCAAGCGACTTTCCGATCGCTTTTTCCGCGCGCAGACCCTCAAGCTTGGCAAGCACCAACACCCGAATCTCAAGCAGCCGCGCCCACTCCGCCTCAAGCTCCGCCTCGCTCCCCGGCACAATATCCGCGAGGTCAGGAAACAAAGCCAGGTGCACACTCGGCTCGCGCCCCTCCACCTTCGGCAGGTATTCCCATACCTCGTCCGCTGTGAAGCTCAAGATGGGCGCAACCAGTCGCGTCAGGGCTTCGGCGATCCGCCACAACGCGGTCTGTGCGCTGCGCCGAGCGGGGGCATTTGGCGCAAAGGTGTATAGCCGGTCCTTCAGCACATCGAGATACAGCGCGGATAGGTCCGTATTCACGAACTCGTTCAGCGCATGGTAAGCCCGGTGGAACTCGAAGCGGTCGTACGCCGCCCTGATCTTCGCATCGAGCTCCGCGGTCCTGGCCAGGATGTACTGGTCCAGAGGCTCCATTGCAGCAAACGCAACCGCATCCTTCGATGTGTCAAAGTCGTGAATATTCCCCAGCAGAAATCGCAGCGTGTTCCTCAGCTTGCGATAGTTGTCACTCACCCTCTGCATCAGGTTCTCGCTCGCCGCCACATCCTCGCGGAAGTCGACCGAAGCTACCCACAGCCGGATGATCTCCGCGCCCAGACGCTTCGCCACATCAACCGGATCGACGCCGTTGCCGAGCGACTTAGAGAACGCGCGCCCTTGCTCGTCGAGGGTCCACCCGGACGTCGCAACCGTACGATAGGGCGCAATACCGCGCAGCGCCACGCTGTTGAGCAGAGACGAGTGGAACCATCCGCGATGCTGGTCTCCGCCCTCGGTGTAGAGATCGGCGGGGAAGCGCAGCTCGGGCTCCTGCTCAAGTACCGCGTGCCAGCTTGACCCGCTCTCAAACCACACGTCGAGGATGTCCATCTCCTTGCGGAACTCGGCGGTGTCGGCGTTCTCACAGCTGGCGCAGGTCGTTCCTGAGGGTAGCAGCTGGGCCGCCGTCTTCACATACCAGGTGTCCGCCGACTCGCGCGCAAACAGCTCGACGACGCTCGCATTTACCTCGGCCGAGCGCAAAGGCTCATGGCACTTGTTGCAGAGGAAGACAGCGATCGGAACGCCCCAGATCCGTTGCCGCGAGATGCACCAATCAGGCCGCGTCGCGATCATGTTCGAAATGCGCTCTTCGCCCCAAGCGGGGTCCCAGGTGACGGTCTTGATCGCGTCGAGCGCAGCCTGGCGGAAGGTCGTCCTGCCTCCGTCTAGAGCAGGAAGTTCGGTCTCCATACTGATAAACCACTGCTCCGTTGCGCGCACGATCACCGGGTTGTGGCAGCGCCAGCAGTGCGGGTAGCTGTGCTCAAACTCGCTCGCACTCAGCAGCGCACCACGCTCGCCCAGAATCTGCGTGATGACCTTGTTTGACTCGAAGACAGTCAGCCCCTCGTAGAGCTGTGTGGTCCCGGCTCCGCCATGTGCCCCCGTGTTTTTCTGCTGCCCGGCGTTGTTGACATACTGAAGCTCCGGCAACTCGTAACGCTTGCCGGTGTAGAAGTCGTCGACGCCGTGGGCAGGCGCCGTGTGCACCGCCCCCGTACCCTGATCGGCCGTTACGTAGTCGGCGTTGACGCCCAGCACCGTCCGGTCAAGAAAAGGATGCTGGAAGGTCACCCGGTCGAGTCGCACTCCATTGAAGCGCACCAATGGCTCGGTGACAGTCTTCAGGCCGGTGCGCCTCTCGACCTCCTCCCGCAGCGCGCCGGCAATCAGGTAAACCACACCGTCTTCTTTGGAAGCGAGGGCTACATACTCCAGTTCCGGGTTGAAGGCCACTGCCTGACTCGCCGGAATCGTCCACGGCGTGGTCGTCCAGATGATCGTGTAAACATCTTTCCCTGCGAGTTCGGGTGCGATCAGCTCCGGCGCGGACGTCAGCCGGTAGCGCACGTAGACGCTTGGCGAGGTGTGCATCTCGTACTCCACCTCCGCCTCGGCCAGCGCCGTCTGATCGTGGATGCACCAGAACACAGGCTTCAACCCTTTGTAGACAAAGCCCTGCTCGAAGTACTCGTAGAACGTCTCGAGGATCCTTGCTTCGTATCCGAACGACATGGTCTTATAGGGATCGTCCCAGCGTCCGAAGACGCCGATCCGTTGAAACTGCGAGCTCTGCAGGTCGACATACTTCTGCGCGTACTCGCGGCAGGCGCGGCGCACACTTACGGCCGGCATATCGAGCTTCTTCCTGCCAAGCTGCTCGTCCACCTTGATCTCGATGGGCAGGCCGTGACAGTCCCATCCCGGGACGTAGGGCGAGTCAAATCCCGCCATGGTCTTTGTCTTGACGACGAAATCCTTGATGCACTTGTTCAGCGCGTGACCCAGGTGGATGGCCCCGTTCGCATAGGGCGGACCGTCGTGCAGGATGTACTTCGGTGCGCCTGCGCGAGCTCGCCGAACCTGGCCGTAGAGGTCCTCCCCGATCCAGCCAGCAAGTCGCGCCGGCTCGTTCTGGGGCAGGTTCGCCTTCATGGGGAAGTCGGTCTCCGGCAGGTTCAGGGTCGACTTCAAAGGCTTAGGGCTCGCACCCCCGTTCGCTGCGCCTGGCTCAGCCGCGGCGGTCGTCATATCAGGCATCGAAGATCCTCGCTCCAAACCACCATTGTATCGGGTGAAAACGGCTCCGCAAACCTCTGACGGGTACCCAACGTCCAACCTAGTGTTCGCACGCGCTCGCTTGAAACTTAGTAAGATACAGCTTGGCCGTCCGACGCTCGTCAGCACCTGCAGTACATAACCGAACCGGCATCCAGCATCAGACCGGCAACGTACCTCAAGCAGCTACAGCACCGAAGGCACGCCCGCAGAATTTATTCGCCAGGCAGCCCGGACAATGGAGTTTATGGCAAACAACCCTTTCTTGCCACCGGACCAGGGGCCCCCGAGAGACCATCCGATGCAACTTGCGCCCGCACCTGCCGGCGCTGCCAACGTCTTCGGCTCGCTTGACCGCATGACGGTCAAGCGCGATCCCAAGTCAGCTCTCATTTCAACGGTCATCAATGTGGGCGTGGTCGCCCTTCTGCTCTGGATCGCAGCCCGTCAGACCGGTATCATCGCTGCCCCGAAGCCAGCCAACACCATCACCCTGGTTGAACCGCCGCCACCGCTGCCAAAGATTCCGCCGAAGGCAGTGACCATGGGCGGAGGCGGAGGCCAAAAGGGACCTGCGCCGGTGAGCAAGGGAAATCCTCCTAAGTTTGCACCGCAGACGCTGAATCCGCCCAAGGTGCCCCCGCTCGACCAGCCAAAGATCGTGGTGCCGGTGACTGTCGACGTCGACCCTAACATCAAGATGGCAAAAACCGACCTGCCGAACTTGGGCATGCCCAACTCCCCTCTAATTGGTACCAGTATGGGCAATGGCAAAGGCGGAGGTCTTGGTTCCGGGAACGGAAACGGTCTTGGAGCCGGCTCCGGCGGCAACATGGGCGGTGGTCTCCGGCGCATCGGCGGCGGAGTGTCAGCCCCGGTCGTGCTGTTCGCCCCCGAGCCCGAGTTTTCAGAAGAGGCGCGCAAGGCGAAGGTCGCCGGCAACGTTCTCGTCTACCTGCAGGTCGACACCAGTGGACGCCCGGTCCATGTGCGCGTTCTGCGCGGGATCGGTCTCGGACTTGATGAGAAAGCAATCGAGGCTGTGCGTCAGTACAAGTTCAAGCCTGCTACCGAAAACGGCAAGCCGGTGCCCGTCGAAATGAACGTTGAAGTCAACTTTCAGATCTTCTAAGCCCATCCTTGCCATAGAGACAACGGAGGTAGGCAGAAAAGCACGTGATTCGCTCCGGCCGTGGTTTTTCCTGCCGCCTCCGAGTTCTCTGTGCCGGAGATGAACTCCCCGGGATCCGCTTCTTACCGTGCGGAGTCGCCCTGCCGCTGAGACCTCGGAGCCTAGCAGGTGCATGAACGATACGACCGGGTGCGCGGGGCTAATCAGCACGGTCAGCTGCGACCTGAGACCGACAGGATCTGAAAACGGTCTACCTGGCGTTCCAGGTGTACTGCCGTTCCACGAAGTGTTTCGATGCCCGCTGCAGTTGTTGCCATTTCATTTACGTTGTCGTTAGAAAGTGAATGGATGGAGTCGAGCGAAGCGCTTGACTGGTCGGCTGCCATTGCCTGCTGAGCGGCGGCGATGGCGATCTGGGTTATCATTCGATCGACCTGCTCGGCCATGCCGATGATGCGTTCCAGTGCGTCGCCGGCCTGCGACGTTGTCACGAGGCCGCGTTCAACAGTCGCTGTTCCCTGGGACGAGTTGATCATCAGAGAGCGGATGCGGTCCTGCACGGCTTCGATCGTGAGCGCAATTTCGCTGTTTGCCTTGGCGGTTGACTCGGCCAGCCGGCGTACTTCACCGGCCACGACCGCGAAGCCACGGCCCTGCTCACCCGCGCGGGCCGCCTCGATCGCCGCGTTGAGTGCGAGCAGGTTCGTGTTGCGCGCTATCCCTTCGATCACCGTGACCACCTGCGATATTCGACCCGAGTCCTCGCGCAGCAGGCTCATCGCCGATGCGGCGACATTGGCTGCGTTTGAGATGAGTTGCATGGACTCGAGCACACCCTTCACAATGGCGCCGCCCTCGCGGGCGGTTTTGGCTGCGCTGCGCGCGGTCTCTGCTGCAGACTGGGTGTGACGCGAAACCTCGGCGATCGACGCCGACATCTGCTGCATTGCGGTCGCGGCCTGCTGAGTCTGTTGGCTTTGCTCGTCCATTCGGTGGTGAATGTGATCGGACGCCTCGCGCATGGACGCGGCGGAGCCGGTAAGCGAGCCGACCGTATCGGCGACGGTAGCCAGGATGCCTCCGAGCGAGTGCTGCATGCGGTTCATGGCATCCGCAAGCATGCCGATCTGGTCCGTGCGGTCGTGAGCCAGCGGGTCGCCGGTTAGATCGCCGCCTGCGATCGCGTCCGCCCGGCGCGCTACCAGGTCGATCGCGCCCGCGAGGCTCCGGCCGAGCATGGTTGAAAGGACCCCGCCTAGCAGGCAGGCCGCAAGCGCCGAGACCCAGAGGGTCCACAGTGCCAGGCGATTCGCATCCTCGAGACTGCGCGTCGCCTGCCTGACCTGTGCCTCTTGAGACTGTGCCAGCAGATCGATCTGTTCTGCAGCCTGCCGGGCCACCTCAAAGATCTGACGATGTCCTGGTAGGAGACCACTGGGAGCTGACGGTGGCTTCTGCTTCTCCGAATCCTCTTTCTGGATATTGTCCGCCAAGGTGCGGAGCCGTTCGAACCCGGCGCCTATTTCGTGCATACGACGCAGGTCCTGCGGTCTCCAGGATCCTTTATCTCCAGCCTCCATCTGCATCAGCAAGGCGTCAACGCGGTCCATCGCTCGGGAGCGCTGCATGAAGTTGAGCTCCCGGTCCCGAGCGCTTCCACCAAAGAGCAGGTCCGCGTGGATGGCCTGCTGGATGCCGGCAAGCTGCGTGCTGAGGCTGTAGCTCCCCTCGAGAAGAGGCGCCAGGCTGGCATTCAGGTCCTGAACCCGGCGTCCGGCCTCCAGCAGCTGCCGGTGTGCGACGCCGGTGCTGATCAGCACGAGAAGCACCATCACGCAGGTGGTCAGAGCGAACTTGGTCTCTAGCTTCATGAGCATGGACGGTGAGGCGAGATCTGCCTGGTGGGCTGTTTGTTCGTCGCCGACTGCAAGCGCACGCGGTAGGGCATAGCGATGTTATCGGCAGGGCGGGGTGATCCTTGAGCCTTTGGTCTGCTTCAGTGCTTAGTCTGCTTCAGACAGGTCTAACTAATCCTTGGTCTGCTTCAAACTCTGTCCTGCTTCAGCCCTTGGTCTGCTTAGCCGCTGACCGTGACCAGGCTGTTCTCTGCGACCTCGCTGAAGGTCAGGTTTTCGGCGGAGCTTCCGGTCCGTTGCTTCCATGTTGAGAAGAGCCGACCATAGCTCTCCTTCAAACAGGTCGCCGGATCGACGCCAAGCGCGACCAGGGTCTGATCGATCCATCCGACCGGCCCTTCAAGCTCCGCCCAAATGCCGATCGGGGTCTCGTCGATGACTACGTGGCCTGCGGCGGCAGTTGGGTGCGCATACTCCCGGCGGTACTTCTCGTAGCGAAAGGCAGGTTCGAATCCCAACCGTGTAAAGATTTCGGTCAGTGCCTCGCCATCAGACACCTCGCTTTCGGTCTCGATGCGTACCTTGTAGCGGCTTGCGGTGTCTTCGACGTCAGGATGCCGCTTGTGGGTCACGATATCGCGGCTGCCATACCGCCTGATTCGCAGCAGCTCGCCACGGGCGCGAAGCTGCCGATCTCCAGTGTCGTAGAGCGTATTCGATTCGAAGGTGCGAGGGGTTTCAAGTACAAATCCGAGTTCACCCAGACGGATCTCAAGCTCACCGAGGGAGGTGACAGGAAATTTCAATTCGATCTCCGCGCTGCGCATGCGGCGAGTATATGCCGTTTCTGAGTGGGGAAACGTTCCGAGGCTACCTTTCCTGTGGGATTTATGCGTTGTAGTTGCAAGCTGCTGGAAGATAGCGCAGTCATCGTGGCATAGCCACCGAAGCGGGGTCTCCGCTCATCTGCTGGAGCGCGCGTTCAGGTCTCCTTTGCCGTTGCTCTTAGGCTTTGCCGTTGCTCCTACAATGAAAGGGATGCAGAAGACCCTCCGTTTGACCAAGCTGGACCTTGCAAAAGCCGCCGCCATCCTGCGCGATGGCGGCACAGTAGCCTTCCCGACGGAGACTGTCTATGGATTGGGGGCGAATGCGCTTTCAGCAGGCGCGGTCGAACAGGTCTTTGCCGCCAAGCAGCGTCCGCACTGGGATCCGTTGATCGTCCACATCGCGGCGCGTGGACAGCTTGCCGCCATTGCCGGTTCAAGCCCCGCGGCCGAGGCTTTGATGGATGCCTTCTGGCCGGGCCCGCTTACCCTGCTGCTGCCGCGCACGGACGCTATACCCGACGCTGTAACCGCTGGCCGGTCGCTGGTTGGCGTCCGCATCCCGGCCCATCCGCTGGCTCAGGCGCTGCTTGAACAAGCGGCAGTGCCGGTGGCCGCGCCGAGCGCAAACCGGTTCGGGCACACCAGCCCGACGACCGCGGCGCATGTCCTGTCCGATCTCGACGGGCGCATCGATGCGGTGCTTGACGGAGGCCCCACCGCGGTTGGGATCGAATCGACCGTGGCCGAAGTGCAAGGGGACGAGGTGATCGTGTACCGGCCAGGAGCGGTGACGCTTGCGATGTTGTCCGACGCACTAGACGGCCGGACGGTGCGGCTCTTCACGCGTTCCTCGATTGACGACGTGCAGGTAGAAGCGTTGCCTTCTCCGGGGGTCGGCATTCGCCACTACGCTCCACGCGCACGGCTCCGTCTCATTAGGGCTGACGCGATGGCCGAGGATCGGAGCCTGGTTGAAGTAGAGACCACGGGGGACCGTACGGGTGTGATGCTGCCGGCTGGCTGGGTGGCCCCGGCTCGTGCGATCGTCTACGAGTGGGGACCCTGGGCGGATCAGCAGGTGCTTGCGCGCCGGGTCTTCGACGGCTTGCGCATGCTTGACGAGGCGAACGTCGTCCAAATCCTTTGCCCGATTCCCGAAGGGGAGGGACTTGCGCAGGCGATTCGGGATCGGCTTGAAAAAGCTGCGCGCTAAATGCACTGCGCAACGCTTTGATCTCAGGAGCGGCTTGCCAGCGACTCAGCGAAGGCGTCGAGCGAAAGGTTGCGCAGCAGGTTACGTCTCATGCCACTGGTTACCTGGTCCAGGCCGCGGCTTGCGTTTTCGATCCACTGAAAGGAGACGGCCTGCGAAAGGCGCTCCAGTTCGGGGCGTAGATCGACGTTTCGCAGGCGCTCAGGCGTGCCCGACATGAGCAGCAGGAGGTCTTCGAGCAGGAGGCCCAGCGTGCGCAACAGCGCTGAGGTTTTGACCTGGCCTTCGGCACCCGCGCGGTAGGTCTCGGTCATCTTGAAGAGCGCGGTATGGTCGGGGTCGGTGACGGCGGACCGCAGCAGCAGCATGGCATCGGCCCGGGACGCGGTGTAACTATCGAGGTCGAAGCTCAGAGCCTTGCCGGCAGCGCCCTGTGACAGTCGCGCAACCAGGGCCCGATGCTTCGGAGTCCACTCCGGACGCCTGTCTGCGAGCAGCATCTCGAGCTCCTCGAGCGGCAGACCGCCGAGGCGAACAAGCGCGCAGCGGGAGCGGATGGTCGGCAGAAGTTCGCCGGGGTTTTCAGCGCAAAGGATGATATGGGCATAGTCCGGCGGTTCTTCCAGCACCTTGAGCAGAGAGTTTGCGGCCTCTTTCATGAAGGCCGCGGCGGTAAGGATGAAGACCTTGCGGGGAGCTTCGGACGGCAGGTACTGCGCGGAATGGATGAGCGTGCGCACCTGGCCGAGCTTGATCAGCAACTGCGGGGGATCAGGCGGCACGATCATCACGTCCGGATGCTGCTGGATTAGGACGCGCGTCTCCTTTCTGTCGGTCTCACGCAAGCCCTCGCGTGCCTCGACGGCAGCGTTGACCAGGGCTTCGAGATCGATGGCGGAGCCGATGCGCGTGCAGTTCTTGCAGACGCCACAGTAGGAAGCCAGCGACTGGCCGGTTGACCAGAGCTCACGCGGCTGACGTTCGCATTCAAGCGCCATCGTGAGCATGAGCGCAAGCGTGTACTTGCCCGCGCCGGCAGGCCCGGCAAGGATCAGCGAGTGCGGCAGCTTGCCTGCGGCGATCGCCATGCGGAGACCTTCGATTGCACCCGAGTTGCCGTAGAAATCATGAAACGTCGCCGGAAGTTGGCTCACCTGATCAGAATACCGCGTGCAGGGAAGAGCGATCGCAACCGCGTCCCGACGCCGGACGGACACCACTTCATGGGTGGGAGCGAGGGCGCACGAAAAGTAGTAGAGGCCTGGGCTAGGCTGCAACTGCGCGCCAGCGCCCCCACCCTGCGATGTTGTGGCGAGCCGCGATGAGGAAGCGGTTGCTGTTGTCGTTAGTCCCTGGCCAGAGCCCGCATCGGCACGGCGCCCTTCGGACGCAGCGTGATCTTCTCCTGGATCTCGGGAGCTGCGGGTTCGGCGTAGGTGAGGCGCCAGCGATGGGCCAGCGTAGCGATCGAGAGCACGCCCTCCATCCAAGCAAAGGACTCGCCGATGCACTGGCGTGAGCCTCCGCCGAACGGGAAGTACGTGTACTTGTGGCGAGCCGCCTTGGCCTCAGGGGTGAAGCGCTCGGGCTCGAACTTCAAGGGGTCGGGGAAGTACTCGGGCGTGCGCGCCATCATGTACTGGCTGAAGAAGAAGTGCGCGCCGGCCGGAATACGGTAGGGGCCAAGCTCGATGGGTTGGGTCGACATGCGGCCCATCACCCAGGCCGGGGGGTAGAGACGCATCGATTCGGCAAAGACCATCTCGGTGTAGCGGAGGCGTGGCATATCGGCGATGGTGGGCAGGCGACGGCCAGTGCCGGTGCCGAGTACGGCGTCGAGTTCGGCGTGCAGCTTTGCTTCTGCAGCAGGGTTCTGCGAGAGCAGGTACCAGGTCCATGTGAGGCCGTTCGCAACCGTCTCGTAGCCGGCGAGAAAGATGGTCAGTACCTCGTCGCGTACCTGGGAGTCGGTCATGGTCTCGACCTCGCCAGTTGGCTTGCCGTCGGCGTCCAGTACCTCCACATGCGAGCTCAGGAGCATGGAGAGCAGATCGCCGCGATCGGACTCGGTGCCTGCTGCTTCGGCGCTCGCGCGGTCGTTCTTGTGCTTCAGGATGATCTTATCGACGACGGCATCGAGCCTGGCCTTGGCCTTGCGAAACCTGACTATCCCCGGGATTGGCAGGTGCAGAAATGACTCGATCATCGGGAATGCAACGATGAAGTTGTAAAGGTCCATGATGGTGTTGACCTGGTCGTTGATGCTCCGGATGTCATCGTCGACGCGCATGGCGAAGAGCGTCCGGGCGACGATCTCGAGCGAAAGCTCCATCGATGCGGCGGCGATGTCGAAGGTCTCGCCGGGCTTGAGTTTGTCCGAGAAGGCTACGGCGGACTGAACGATCTCATCTGCGTAGGCAGCGATACGCTGGCGATGGAAGGCGGGCGCGGCGATCCTGCGCTGACGCATGTGAAAGGGTTCGTCGGAGGTGATGAGCCCTTCGCCGAGGAGCACGCGCATGCGCCGGACAGTTCGCTCCTTGGCGAACGAAGCACCCTGTGTCACGAGGATCTCGCGGATGTAATCGGGCTCGTTGATGAAGACGATCGGCGTGCCGAGGAACTGGTAGCAGGCGACGTTGCCGTAGGTCTTGTGCAGATGTTCAAAGAGCAGGATGGGGCTGCCGAGTTTAACCCAGGGCTTGAGCGCGTAGAACATCAGGTTGCGTTTGAGGCCCGGCGGCAGACGCCACGGGCCGCCCCTGTGATCGCTCCCCTTTACCATCTACAACTCCGCCGGACGTGGTTCGATGTGTGCAAGGGTGAGTTCTCGGACGATCGTCTGGATCTCATCCAGTGAGCCGTTATTGCGAATGACCGCAACCCTCTCAGGCTCACGCGCAGCGATGGTCTCGTACGCGGCCTGGATGCGCATGTAGAACTCATCATTCTCTCGCTCAAAGCGATTCTCGTCCATCCCGTACTGCTGCACATGCTCGGTGTTGCGGTGACGTGCGCGTCTGAGTGACGTGGCGAGCTCGGGCAGCAGCAGCACGGTGAGGTCTGGTTCAAGACCATCGCAGATGGCGCGGTGAACGGCCAGCACGCGTCCGGTGCCAAGCCCCCGGCCGCCGCCCTGATAGGCTTCAGAGGAGTCGGTGTAACGGTCGCAGAGAACAATCTCGCCGCGTTCAAGCGCCGGCCTGATCACCTCGGCGATGGCCTGGGCGCGGTCGGCGAACATGAGAGCCAGCTCTGCGAGCGGGGCGATGTGGCCGAGGGCTGCCTCTGAGCGGGAGTCGAGCAGGATCGCGCGGATGCGGTCGCCCAGGGAGGTTCCGCCGGGCTGCCGGAGGGTGGTGACGATGTGGCCTTGAGCTTCGAGCCAGCCTCGGAGACGTGTCAGCTGCGAGGTCTTACCCGATCCATCCAGACCTTCAAACGTAATGAAAACGCCACGAGCCATCAGTTCAAGTCTAGCCCAGGTATCCCAGGCCTTGTTGATCACGCGAAGCCCGGTGCCTGACGAACTCTTCGCCGCCCGCGACAAGAACGCCTGAGCATGTGCTTCTACTTATGGAAGGCCGGCGACCAGTCAACGCCGTCGGCCTTGATCGTGATGACCAGCGGCCCTTCATCGCCTTCCTTGAGCGAGGGTCCGGTCACGGTATGCTCTTTGTGCGCGACGTCGGTCCAGAGCAGCTTGGTGTCGCCCGCCCCCAGCACCTTGAAGCGGTACTTGAAATTATCGCCTGGTGCGAGCGTCTGGGTGCCGAAGCTGGCGCTGGGATAATCAAGCTCGAGCAGGCTTACAGGCGCGGTAGTTTTGTTCTTCACCACCGCCTCCACGTACGCTGAGTGGCAGCCAGCGCCAAACGCAAGTACACCCGCTGCCACCAGAGTCAGCCCAATCCGCATCTGCCAAGGATACCAGCCGGATCAGGCTGCGCGCCGCGGCCGGAGAGCCTGACACCGTCTCCTAACAAATTAGTTGACAGGTTCTAGGCGCTGGCCGTAATGTCCTAATTGCTTAGGAGATCGATGCTGAAGCAACCAGCAGAGAAGGGAACTGCATGACTGGACTTGAAGATTTTGTCATCAACTATGTGCTTAACGCGATCTGGCAGGCGCCTTTGGTGCTGCTCGCGGCTTGGTGCACGGCATGGCTTGCACGGGATCATGGACCAGAGGTTGAGCATCGCGTCTGGATCACGGCGTTAGCGCTTGAGGTCGGCATTCCCGCTTTGCCGCAGGGTGTGGGTGGCCTCATCGCGCGGGCTCAAACTCTGTGTGCGGCCATGTGGACGCACGAACCTTCATACGGCCAGGTGAGCGTCACCTTCGGCCCGGCTTTAAGCTCCGCCGCCAACGCCCTGCACCTGCCGGCGGTCGTCGAGAGCTTCCTGATTCACGGCTCCGTCACGACCATCCTGCTGCTTGCAGTTCGCCTCATCTGGCGCACCTGGAGCGCGGAGCGCCTGCTGAGGCGTGCGACCCCGGTCGCACTTCCGCTGGTCGCCAGGGCACGCTGGCAGGTGCTTTTTTCGCGTGGGCGCTGGGCGCGTGCTCTTCCCGAGGTGGCCATCTCGGGCGAGATACGAAGCCCGGTTACGGCTGGACTCTTCCGCTCGGCGCTGCTTCTGCCGCGTGGTCTGCTTGAGCAGACGGAGGAAGAGGACCTGGACTCTGTTCTCGCGCATGAAGCCACCCACATCCTGCGAGGCGACGTGCAGAAGAACCTGCTTTACCGGGTGCTCACACTGCCGGTCGCCTGGCACCCGGTCGTGACGATGACCCTTATACAGGTTGCTGCAAGTCGCGAGATGATCTGCGACCAGGCTGCCGGCGAGGCTCTCCTTGGGCGCGAGCGGTATGCGCGTTCGCTGCTGCGCCTGGCTGCGCTGTTTACCTCGCCACCGGCAGACCATCCACTTCACGCCATCGGAATCTTCGGTGCCAACACGCTTGAAAGGAGAGTTATGAAGCTTACCGAAACGATGCACTCACCACGCCGTTTACGCCGGTTTGTCAACCTTGCTGCATGCGGGCTGATCGCCGTTGCGACCTGCAGCTCGGCGCTTGCGCTGAGACTGAACGTGGAAGCTCACCCCGGCGCTGCGGTGATCAGCGCTCCGGGCCAGATCAAGGTTGCAGGAGGAATCATGGCCGGGCAAGTGCTCAAGAAAACTCAGCCGGTCTACCCGGTGCAGGCGAAAGCGGACAAGAACATCGTTGACGGACCAGTAGTGCTCGACGCCATCATCGGAAAAGATGGCAAGATCGAGAAGCTGACGGTTCTGAAGAGCCTGCGCGAGGACTACGACAAGAGTGCGCTCGACGCGGTCCGAGACTGGGAGTACAAGCCGTACTTGCTCAACGGTGAGCCAACCGAGGTAGAGACGACCATCACCGTGACCTACTCAACCAATCCCTAGCTGAGGCTCGCATGTAGGCTCTAAGCCTTTGCGCTGAAGCTTTTCGGCACCTTCTTTTTCGCGCAGGCCTCTCGCCTGAAGCAGTCCGCCGCATGGTCATTCACCATGCCGGCGGCCTGCATCCAGGCGTAGACAATGACCGGGCCGCAGAACTTGAAGCCGCGTCGCTTCAACTCTTTCGAGAGCCTCTCCGATAGCGCCGTGCTGACAGGAACAGCGCCTTGGTTTTCTATTGGCCTGCCCCCAACCATCCCCCAGGCGAAATGTGAAAAGTCTTCGCCATCTGCCTCCATCTCGTTGAAGATCCTAGCGCCGGCGATGGTCGCGACGATCTTGGCACGGGCGCGAATAATCCTCGGATCCTCCATGAGGCGAGCAACGTCAGACTCGTCGAAGCGCGCGACCCTCTTCGGGTCAAAGCCCGCGAAAGCTGCCTGGAAGGCCTCCCGCTTACGCAGGACGATGATCCAGGCGAGACCGGCCTGGAAGCCCTCGAGCATCAGCAGCTCCCAAAGGGCGCGGCTGTTGAACTCAGGGACACCCCACTCCTGGTCATGGTAGGTGCGCATGAGCGGATCGCTGGCAGCCCAGCGGCAACGGATTCTGTCGGGCATCTAACCTCCATGTGTAGTCGAGAACCAGAATCCATCGCGTGCCGAGTTCGGACGGGCGTCACTCCGTGGAGTGGGTGCGCTGGCACGCGCGGGATGGGTTTTCAAGCACCCGCCAGCCCGGCACGACGTGGTCAACGTTTACGATCAGGACGCACTTGCCCTTGCCCCTCAGCTCGTCACCGGCTCCCCCATCAA
>CAXTUS010000040.1:0-10370 GCA_964247475.1 uncultured Acidobacteriaceae bacterium
GTGCAGCGTTTGCGCCCGGAATGGGATATACCGGCACACCTGCGGCGATCGCGAGCTGCACCAGCTGCGAGCCCGGATCCGCGATGCCCGGTGTGCCCGCGTCCGAGACGATCGCGATCCTTGCGCCGGCCTGCAGCTCGGCGAGAAGCTCCGCCGCGCGCTCGCCCTCGTTGAAGAGGTGGTAGCTGACTGTGGGCGTGCGCAGGGCGAAGTGGTTCAACAGCTTCTGGGTCTGGCGCGTGTCTTCGCAGGCAATACGGTCGGCCAGTTTCAGCACGCGCAGCGCACGCAGCGTGATGTCTTCAAGGTTGCCGATCGGCGTCGCGACCAGGTAGAGACCAGGCGCTAAGGGCTTCTCATCCATCTGGAATAGTGTGACAGATGGCATCGGCAAGTGCGTTCTAACGCCCCGGGTGGGCGCCACCTCGTGGGGTGCAGGGCGCTTCGCGTAGAAACACGCAAGCGTCCCATACCTCACGTAGTGGTCGCCGTCCGCGATGAGGACGCCGCCGTTGACTTCACTTAGCGGGCGTGGCGAGCTTGGTCAGCGGGCTCAGCGGCTTGGTGATGTCATCGAGATAGGCGGGGGTGCTGTCGATCCGCTTCAAAGCAGGGAAGCGCTGCCCGTCATGGTAGTCGAGGTCGATCGAGCCCAGTTCGGTCCCGTTGGCGGTGATCAGGTGGATCGGCTTCGTGGTCCCCTTGGCTGCGTCGATGGCTTCCTTGAAGGCGTCGGACGAGTAGACCTGCCCGTTGACGCCGACGATCTTCATGCCCGGCGTAAGCTGCGCGCGGTCGGCTGGGCCGTCGAAGCGGATGTCGCCGATCGTGCCGTCGGAGCCGATGCGCATGCCGAGCGAGTACCAGGCGTTCAGGTAGCCCGCGCGCCGGCCGCCGACGGCTGCAAAGGTGCGGTCCGCGCCATTCGGCTTGTCGGTGTAGACCAGCTCGTAGCCGCCGCGCTTGATGCCTTCAAGGTCGGCGTGGGGGTTTGGCACATCGATGCGCTCATGCAGGAAGGTGGCCCAGTCGTAGGGCATGACCTGGTTCAGATCGGCGATCAGCTCCTTGCGGTCGTAGGGGACGATGAGCGGGCCGGTGTCTCCGCCCTTGCCGAAGAAGATGTGCTGGAAGTCGGTCAGCGACTTGGTGCCGTTGGTCTTCTGGCGGATCAGCGTGTCGGCGTCGAGCCAGAGCAGCTCGCCTTCCTGGTAGTAGGCCTGGCCGCGCTCCCAGTTGCCCCAAACGGTGGGGTGCCGATCTACCGAGCTTGCGATGGCCGTGTCCTCGGTCGAACGCCAGTTGCGGCCCGGCTCGTAGTCGAGCGAGGCAGCTGAAGAGGCGAGCATATCGCGATACTGCTCCTGATTTTTGAGGCCGGAGCGGGCCGCGAGCACGTTGCCCATGTACTGGGTCATGCCTTCGTAGACCCAAAGCAGCTGGCCTTGCTGAGGCGTGGCGAAGTCAGGCTGGTAGAGGGTCGCGGGGCGCCGGTACTTGCCATCCCAGGAGTGAGTGAACTCATGGGAGAGGAGATCTGATTCGGCGAGCTGGTGGAGCGGATCAGAGAAGCCCTTTTCTCCGACTCCGTTATCCGATGACTGACCATGCTCGAGGCCTTCGCCGCCGGCAACATCAGAGAGCGTAAGCAGGAAGTGGTACTGGTTGTAATGGTGCGAGGCGTAGGCGGCGCCGGCTTCATGAACGAGGTTGTTGAGCTCGGCGAGCAGCTCGGGGCGGAGGTTTGAATCTTCGGGCTCGTCGGATACCACGTCGATGAAGTGCTTCGGCGTCACGTCCGGAGCAAGCGGGAACTCGTGGAAGTACTTGCCCGCGATGACGGGCGAGTCCTCAAGCTGCTCTACGTTGGTGGGCGCGTAGTGGGTGGTGACGGAGCCGGAGGCCGGGGTATGCGCAGTCTCCATCAGGCCGGTGGTGGCGGGTGGCGCGCCGGTGCCCGTGGGGGTCAGCGCGGTGCCGATGCCCCAGCCCGCAGGTACGGTGACGCTGGGCTCGATGGCGATATCGCGCACCGGGACGTGCGCCGGGTAGAGCATCAGGCGCTCCCACTCGAGGCACGCCATCTGCTTCGACACGCGCGAAGGCGTGATGCTGTCGAGGTGCGCATGGAGCGTGGTGACACCGGCGGGGATGTCAACGTGGAACTCGTACAGGTTGACGTCGTCGCGGCGCCAGGGAAGGGTTTCGCCGTTGGCGGTGAAGACGACGCCGACGATCTCGGAGACCGGCCCGTTCGGTGCGTGGTTGCCGGGGATCCATTGCGGTGTAAGGAAGGTGGCGGGCCCGGCCTTTACCGGCAGGTCGATCTCGGCGTGGAAGAGCTTGCGTGGCGCTTCGGTCAGGTCGGCGGTAATGCGGATGGGCGTCTGCTCTGCGGGAGTCTTTTGCGTGGCTTTTTTCTGAGCAAAGGCGGCGGTCGTGAACACGGAAGTTGCGAGGCAGAGAGGGAGGAGTTTTCGGCGGTTGGACATCAGGTCTGAGGCTCTTTCATGATGCTTGATTTTGTTCCGGTTTGAAGGTCTGCCATGCCGTATTCGATGGCGGGGTGATCCAGCGCTCCATGGCTGCGGAAGCGCTTCGGGCAAGGTGTCGAGGATTTGGCTGCATAAACCTGGCGCCCCGAAGATGGTCAAAGATGGTCAAAGATGGTCAGAGAAACGTGACACGTCATGCAGGCCGATACGGTGAGGCGCATCGATTCCTGGCTCAGCGACGTGGGGGAAGGCCGCCCGGCCTCGAGCGGCCCTCAGCATGGTCAAAGCCTGGATTACGCGCCCGAATGGCTCGGCACGGAACCCGCAAGCGGAGGCAGCTCGCGTTCGATCGCCTTGATCAGCACTTCGTCGCTCGGCAGCGTGTCCGGCGCAAAGCGTGCGACAACCTGGCCCCTGCGGTTCACCAGGAACTTTTCGAAGTTCCAGGTCAGCTCCGGGGCCTCGTTCACGGTTGCGCCAAAGTTGCGCAGATCGTCCTTAAAGCCGGGGTTCGCCACCCGCGCCACCGGCTGCGCGTCGATCAGCGTGGCGTAAAGCGGCGACTTGTCCGGACCGGTCGCGACCAGCTTTTCAAACATCGGGAAGGTGATGTTGAAGCTGGTCTCGCAGAACTTCTGGATCTCCTGATTCGTGCCCGGCTCCTGGCCCGAGAAGTCGTTGGCAGGGAAGCCCAGGATGTCGAAGCCGCAGTGCTTGTAGGTGCCGTACAGCTTTTCGAGGCCCTCGTACTGGGGCGTCAGGCCGCACTTCGACGCCGTGTTGACGATCAGCAGGACGTGACCTTTATACGGCGCAAGCGTGGTCGGCTCGCCGGTGATGGTCTTCAGCGGAACTTCAAAGAGGTTTGGCATATCTTTCAGCGTAAATGAACGACGTTGCCGTGAGCACGCGCAGCCTCGAAAACTCCGAAGGGGGTGGCGCGCTTCTTCAAGCGCAGCCCGAGGTACACGGCGTCGGGTCGTAGATGCAGCAGCGATCGCTGGTCCCTATCGCGCCACCCGATCAGTGCGGTGTGAGTTCGCCCCATCACGTAAGAAGAGGCTCAAAGCTGCCCGATGCACAAGTGTCGGAAAGGACGCATTTGAATTTGCTTGACAGGTGTACGATTTAGATCGACATGGCGATTCAGGACAAGCTTTTTGGCAAACCCCTTGCAAGTGGTGACGAACGAGCAGAACACATTGGAGTTGCAGCCGGAATCCCGATCTTCGGCCTCGATGCACTGACCAGCGCGGCATACGGCCCCGAACAGGCGCTGCTTTATCTCATCCCCCTCGGCCTCTTCGGCGTAGGGTATCTGCTTCCCATCATCACCCTCATCCTCGGTCTCCTGGTCATCGTCTTCTTCAGCTATCGCCAGACCATTGAAGCTTATCCGAACGGCGGTGGCAGCTACACCGTTGCCAGCGAAAACCTGGGCGAAGGCGCTGGGCTGCTCGCTGCCGCGGCCCTGATGATCGACTACATCCTGACGGCAGCCGTCGGCATCTCGGCCGGAGTGACCGCGGTCACCTCGGTTGAATCGAAGCTGATCCCCTACACGCTGCCCATGTGCCTCTTTATCCTGGCGGTGCTTGCGCTGGTCAACCTGCGCGGCGTCAAGGATACCGGCGCCGCCTTTATCCTGCCGACCTTTCTGTTCATCTCCACGCTGGTAACCCTTGTCATCGTCGGTGTCTACAAGACCTATGCGGCCGGCATGCATCCGGTTGCGCTTGCTGCCATGCCACCGCCTTCGCCCGCGCATGGGCACCTGGTCGGCCTCGCCTTCCTCTGGCTGCTGATGAAGGCGTTCTCAAGCGGCTGCGCGGCGATGACCGGCGTTGAAGCGGTTTCAAACGGCGTCATGGCCTTCGGCGAGCCGCGCGCCAGAAAGGCGCAGTACACCCTCACCGTCATCATCGCGATCCTGATCGTGCTGCTCTACGGCACCTCGTGGCTGGCCAAGCACTACGGCATCATGGCCATGGAGCCCGACGACCCGCAGTACCAGAGCCTGCTCAGCCTGCTGGTCAAGGCGGTCTTCGGCAAGGGCTGGTTCTATCTCGTCACCATGGGCAGCGTCTTCCTCGCGCTCGCGCTCAGCGCCAATACCGCCTTCGCCGACTTCCCACGGCTTGCGCGCGCCATCGCCGTGCATGACTACCTGCCGCACGTCTTCATCCTGCGCGGACGCCGGCTGCTCTTTTCGCACGGCGTCTACGCGCTCACCGGCTTTACGGCGCTCATCCTGATGCTGTTCGATGGCCGCACCGACAAGCTGATCCCGCTCTACGCCATCGGCGCCTTCCTCGCCTTCACCCTGTCGCAGGCCGGCATGGTCATCCACTGGAAGAACCAGGAAGGCGATCACAAGGGCCGCACCTGGCATATGTTCGTCAACGGCATCGGAGCCGTCGCCACCGGCATCACGACCCTCATCGTGCTCGCATCGAAGTTCCTCGCGGGTGCCTGGGTGACGGCCCTGCTGGTGCCCGCCCTGATCCTGCTGATGCGTTCAGTGAAGCGCCACTACACCAGGGTCCATCGCGAGATGGCGGACATGACGCCGATGAATGTCTCGAATCTTGAGCAGCCGCTGGTCGTCATCCCCATGGCCGGCTGGAACCGCATCTCCGAAAAGGCCATGCGCTTCGGTATGCTGCTGTCGAAAGAGATCAAGGTCGTTCACGTGCACTCTGAAGACGAAGGCCACGGCATCGAGGATGACTGGCAGGCGCAGGTCATGGTGCCGATCCGCGGCGCCGGGCTGGCGGAGCCGGAGCTGGTGACGATCCCTTCAAACTATCGCTTCATCATCTCGCCGCTGATGGACTATATCCTGCGTCTCGAGGCCGACAACCCGGGCCGCAAGGTGGCCGTGCTGCTGCCGGAGCTCGTCGTCCGCCACTGGTGGGAGAACCTGCTGCACAACCAGCGCGTGCAGCTGCTGAAGCTCTTCCTGTTGCTGAAGGGGAATCAGCGGATCGTGGTCGTCAACATCCCCTGGTACCTGTAGCTTCCGGTCAGGCCGCCACCGTCTGCGTACCTGCCGCCACAGCCTGCGTGCCTGCAGGCACAACCTGCGTTTCTGCCGGTGAAGCCTGCTGCAGGGCCATCGCCTCCGCCAGCAGGCTGTAGCTGCGCAGCCTCGCTGCCGGGTCGTGCGTGATCGTGTTAACCACAAGCTCCGAGATCTTCAGCCTGCCGGCCATGTTCAGCAGATCGGCGCGTACCTTGTCCGGCGTGCCCACAAAGTAGCGCGGGAAGTCGCCGGTCTCGGGCTGTTGTGGGCCGAAGTGTGGCAGCTCAGCCGCAGCCTCGGCGGGGGTGGCGACCGGCCGCCGGTCGTTGGTGCGGATGCGCATCTGCAAAAGGCGGACAGAGAGCGCAAGCCGCTCGGCCTCGGCCTGCGTCTCGGCGCAGATCACGCCCACCGCGGCCATCGCCTCGGGCGACGTGCGCGCATTCTCGCCAAGCTCCGGATTGCTGTGGAAGGCGGCCTGGTAGTTGGTGATCGCGCGGCTGGTTCCTTCGCCGGCGAAGAAGTGGGCGAAGGCATACGGGAGGCCAAACTCCGCCGCGGCTGCGGAGCTCCACATGCTCGAGCCAAGCAGCCAGATGTCGGGCGAGCCTGGCGCCTCAGGAGCGACCGTGACGCGCGCGAAGGGGTGCTGCGGGGGGAAGCCATGATGAAGGAACGCGATCAGTTCGGAAAGCTGGTCGGGGAAGTCGTCACGCTGCACGGCGTCCCGTGGAGCGTCGCGGTAACGCCGCAGGGCCATGGCTTCGACGGGGCCGCCACCCGGGGCCCGTCCTATGCCGAGATCGATGCGGCCCGGGTAGAGTGCGTTCAACGTGCTGAATGTCTCGGCCACCTTCAGGGGCGTGTAGTGCGGCAGCATGATGCCGCCTGAGCCGAGCCGGATGGTCGAGGTCTCGCCGCCGATGCGCGCCAGCATGATCTCAGGCGCCGTACACGCCAGCAGGTCCATCGCATGATGCTCCGACATCCAGAAGCGTCGGAAGCCGAGCGACTCCACGTGCTGCGCAAGCGCGATGGAGTTCCCGAGCGCCTGCGCGGGCGTCGAGCCCGAGCTGACCGGGGACTGGTCAAGAACCGAAAGACGAAGCGACGTTGGATGGCTCACACCGGATTGGATGATGCGGAGGAGACAGGCGATTCGTTCTGAGCGCGTGGGCTGCTTCGGGACTTGAGGCGGTGTATGCAGGGTACGCGCGCCAGTGCTCCCACACCACCAAGTGAGCGCCGGTCCGGCGGTCAGGACACGGCTGCTGTTGCCTCTGTCAGGCGTGAGCCAACGCGAGCGACTGCTTCCATGTGGGCGAGAGCGAACGCAGCCGGGCTACCGCCTCGGGCACCATCGCGAGCGCGCGATCCACCTCTTCATCCGTCGTCAACCGCGACAACGAGAAGCGGATGCTGGCACGCGCACGTGCCGGCGAAAGTCCCATCGCGGTCAGCACATGCGACGGCTCGGTGGCGCCCGACTGGCACGCCGAACCGCCCGACACCGACAGCCCCTTCAGGTCGAGCGCAATCACCAGCGCCTCTGCCTCCACATGGTCGAAGTAGAGATTGGTCGTGTTCGGCGTACGTTCCGTACCGGCTCCGTTGACCCCTGCTTCAGGGATCAGCGCAAGCAGCGCCTGCTCCAGGCGATCGCGCAGCGCGCCCAGGGCCCCTGGCCCCGACTCACCGGCGAGCCAACGATTCGCAAGCTCTGCCGCCTTGCCGAGCGCCACGATCCCCGGGACGTTCTCCGTGCCGGCTCTGCGCTGACGCTCGTGCGTGCCGCCGTGGAACAGGGGCGCAAGCCGCACATGGCGCCGGGCATAGAGGATGCCAGTCCCCTGCGGCGCATACATCTTGTGCCCGGAGATCGAAAGCATGTCGACGTCCTTCAACGCGCCGCTGCCTCGTGAACAGCTCTGGCTCAGATCGATCGGCAGCTTGCCCGCGGCCTGGACCGCATCGGTATGAAAGTAGGCGCCGTGCTCCTTCGCCAGGTGCGCAAGCTGCGGGATCGGCTGCACCGTACCCGTCTCGTTGTTGGCCAGCATGATCGAGACCAGCCGCGTGTTCGGCCTGAGCGCAGCCTGCAAGGATTCCACAGACACAAGCCCGCTGGCGTCGCACGGCAGGTACGTGACCTCGACGCCACGCCTTTCGATCGCCTCCGCGGCATGCAGCACCGCGTGATGTTCAATCGCCGAGGTCACCAGGTGATCGCCCGCGTTGAGCACGCCGAAGACCGCAAGGTTGTCGCTCTCCGTGCCGCCCGAGGTGAAGATGATTTCGGACGCACGGCACTTCATCAGCCGTGCCACAGACTCACGCGCCTGGTCGACCGCGGCCCTCGCCTGCTGACCCTGCTGATGGATGGAGCTCGCGTTGCCGAAGCTTTCGAGCAGGTACGGCCGCATCGCTTCAAAGACTTCAGGCAGGAGAGGCGTCGTCGCGTTCGCGTCCATGTAGATGCGCTGCATGGGTTAAGGATACGCCTGATCGAAGCGACAGCAAGGTCGCCCCGGCGTGGACGGCGGCTACTTCCCGGGGTTGCTCGGCTCCGCTTGCCTAGCGTGCTGCGATGTCGATGTAGGGAGCCGGGTAGGCTGGCCCGGTGTAGTCTGCCCTTGGACGGATCAGGCGGTTGTCGTCATGCTGCTCGAGCACATGCGCCGCCCAGCCCGAGATCCGCGAGATCGCAAAGATCGGCGTGAAGAGGTCGATGTCGATGCCCAGCGTCGTGTACGTGCTTGCCGAGTAAAAGTCGACATTTGCGTTCAGCTTCTTTTCCGCCTTCACGAAGTGTTCGATCTTCCGCGACATATCGAACCACTTTGTATTGCCCGCAGCCTTGCCCAGCTCTTCGGACATCCGGCGAAGATGCGTCGCGCGTGGATCCTCGGTGTGGTAAACCCGGTGCCCGAAGCCCGAGATCTTCTGCTTGGTCGCGAACATCTGCCGCACATGCTCGACCGGGTCCGCGCCCGCCTCGTCGATTGCGTAAAGCAGCTTCATCGTCGCTTCATTGGCGCCGCCATGCAGCGGGCCCTTCAAAGCACCGATCGCGCCGGTGATCGCAGAGTGCATGTCCGACAACGTCGCCGCAATGACCCGCGCTGCGAAGGTACTCGCATTCAGTTCGTGATCCGCATGCAGAATCAAGGCCACATCAAACGCCTTGGTCGCCGTCTCCGATGGCTTCTCTCCGTTCAGCATCCAAAGGAAGTTGCCCGCGTGTGAGAGCGACGCGTCCGCCTCGACCACCGGCTTGCCCTTGCGGATGCGATCGAAGACGGCCACGATCATGCTGATCTGGGCGGTCAGCCGGAAGCTCTTGCGCAGGTTTGCGGCGTGGCTTGAATCCTTCTCGTCTGCGTCATAGATCGACAGCAGCGACACCGCCGTACGCAACACCTCCATCGGGCTCGCCGAGACCGGCACCGACTTCAGCAGGTCAACGATCGGAGTCGGCAGGACGCGTGCCGCTGCGAGCTCTTTCCGAAACCCGTCAAGCTCCTGCGCGTTCGGCAGCTTGCCGTTCCACAGCAGGTAGGTGGTCTCTTCAAAGGTCGACTTGCCCGCAAGCTCGTGAATGTCGATGCCGCGGTAGGAGAGCACCCCGGCGTCGCCATCGATGTAGCAGATGGAAGAGGAAGTGGCGACGATCCCTTCAAGGCCCTTGGGTGCGACGGCTGCGACAGCGGTGGACATAGTGACGATCTCCAGGGTCAGGGCAACGCCCGACAGGTGCTACGGTTCAAGTACAACGGTTATAGCGCAGCGGAGAAACGGTTGTCACGGTAAGTGGACAGTCGGTTCGGTAATCGGTTCCCGGCCGGGCGGGCTGCTTGCTCTAAAACCGGCCCGGAGCGAACTCGCTAAGATCGACGGCCGGCGTCTCTCCCGCGAGCAGCTGGGCGATGACGACCGCTGTGGCCGGGGCCAGCAGGATGCCGTTGCGGAAGTGGCCCGTCGCCAGCATGTAACGCGGCTGCTTCCCGGTAGCGCCCAGGATCGGCAGACCATCCGCTGTTGAAGGACGCAGCCCGGCCCACGACTCGAGGAACTGAGCCTGGGCGAGCGCGGGCAGCAGCTTCACCGCCTTCGCGTTCAACTGGAGGATCTTCTCGGGCTTCACGGTGAGATCGAAGCCTGCATCTTCAATCGTCGCCCCGATGATCAAACGGCCCGCGTTCGGACCCTCGGTCCTCGGAACGATGTAGATGTCGTGCGTCCGCAACACGCACGCAAGGTCAACCTCAGGCGGGTTCGTGACTGCAAGCATCTGGCCCTTGCGCGGGGAGACCGGCGCCGGCGACCAGGTTCCCATGCAGTCAATCAGGTGCGAAGCCTTCAGGATGCCGCCTGCCGTCTCGACCATCACCGACCCGGGCAGCACACGCAGGCGTTCAAGCGGTGTGTGCTCGCGCAGCTCGACCTTTGTCGCCTGCACCGCAGCCAGCAGCGACTCCCCAAGCTGCCGCCAGCAGGTGAAAGTGTTCTCCGCCCGCATCGAGCTGCGGCACCAGCTCACGCGGATCAGGCAGCGCACCCTCTGCCGCGCCCGCCTCGAGCGTGGCAGACGTTTGCAAAGCCACATGCATCCCCGACAAAGACGCGATGCGATCGAGGAACGCCGGATAAAGCGACGCACTGAGCTGCGCGAGCGGCAGCAATGCGGGCGAGTTAAGCGGATCGTGGACGGCGAGCATGCCGGCGGCGGCGAAGCTCGTCTGCTTCAGCGCGCGGCCTGCGTCAAGCACAACGACCGAAGCGCCGCGGCCTTCCAGCTCAAGCGCAAGCGAAAGGCCGATCATGCCGGCGCCGGCGATGACATAGTCGAT
>CAXTUS010000040.1:10380-21960 GCA_964247475.1 uncultured Acidobacteriaceae bacterium
GATGGAACCCACGTCTCTATTCTAGAGAACAACAGCAGCCGCGTCCTAACGCCGGACGGAGCAGCACTTGATGGGGTGGAGGTGCTGGCGCGCGTTTTACCGATCGTGGTCTGCCTCATCCTGCCGGCACGCGCAGGCGCTTCCACGGTACGAAGAGGTTGCCGTCTGCGAGGAGGACGCACTTGCTGTTGCCTCAAGATGTTATAAGTGGCTCTTCAGCGTGGCTAGCCTGCCTGGCCTGCCTGGCCTGGTGATGGAGTTCGAGGTGTCTTTGATGAACGATGAAGTGGATCAACCTGCAGCTCGTGCTCTTCGCGAGCTGTTCATGCCGCTTGCCCTCGGCGTCACGTTGCTGCTCGCAGCGATCGCGCTCATCTGGTGCTGGGGTCTCAGCAACCACCTGCACGATGCTGAGAAGAAGCTGGCCCAGGCCGAGCAGAAGAATCTGCAGCTTGCCGCCCAGCAGCAGGCCCTGAGCGACCGCATGCGTGCCTCCACCGAGACCCTCGGGCAGAGTGTCGGTATTACGCAGAAGCAGATCGACGCTAAGACCCAGCGGCTGATGTATGCACAGCTCGCCGCAAGCGCGGCGGCCAGGGCAGAGAACGAGAAGCTGCAGCGCGCGCAGCAGGCGGCGTCTGAACAGATCGGCGCCGTGGCCACCGACATCTCTACCGTAAAGACAGACGTTGGAGGCGCCAAGGCAAGCATCGCTGCCACCCAGACGGATCTCGCTGAAACCAAGGCGCAGCTGCAGCGCACGATCGGAGACGCGGGCGTGATGAGCGGCTTGATCGCGCGCACGCACGACGAACTTGAGACGCTGAAGCACAAGGGCGATCGCAACTACTACGAGTTCACGATCCACAAAGGCGACAAGCCGTTGCTGATCGAATCGGTAAAGCTGCAGGTGAAGAAGGTGGATGATCGCCGGGGCAGGTACACGCTGGTGGTGAGCGCCGACGACCGGAACATCGAAAAGAAAGACAAGAGCCTTGACGAGCCTGTGCAGTTCTACACCGGCAAGAGTCCTGCGCTCTACGAGCTTGTGGTGAACAACATGGGCAAGAACATGATCGCCGGCTATCTTTCTACACCAAAGCCTGCTGGGACGGGCGCGAAGAGGTAGCGCACGACGTCCAGCTAGGCTCCTGGTCGCCAGGCCCTGCAGGTTGAAGAAGAGTGGAGGCAAACAGAAAGGGGACGCTTGAAGCGTCCCCTTGTTTTGTTTCTGTGCGCTTCGTTTGCCTGCGAAGCGGACCACTCTGCACTTGCCGTTTGCCTATTCTCCCACTGCGCTGCTTACGCACATCAAGCAGCTAACGAAGGTATAGTTTCGGCGAAATTAAGTGTCAAGAGAAAACTGAATGTTGAGCGCAAATCTTTTCTGAAAATGTCGCATGGAACAAAAGGCTGGAGCCACTGATGAAGAGGCAGAGCCAAAGAGCGGAGAGTGGGGACATGAAGCAAGAGCCAAGCCATTGAACCAAGAGCCGAGCTGTTGCACCAAGAGCCGAGAAGGAAGCGCGAGCAACATAGCCTTGCTCTATCAAGCGCCTGGAGTCCAAGCGCCTGGAGCCCTCGCGTCATGGATGAGGTCTGTACCGCTCTGCGAACGGCCGCGCCAGTGCAAGCAGCGCAACCACGAAGTCCTGCAGGGTATGGGCCACGATCACCGCGCGCAGATCACCTCTGCCTTCACGGACCACCAGTCCGAACAAGATACCAAGCGCTGTCAATGGCACGATAGCCGCAGCCCCTTCATACAGATGCAGACCGCCGAACAGCAGACCGGTGATGAGGATCGCAAGCACCGGGCGTCTTGTCCAAGCCTCGACCTGCTGTTGCAGATAGCCACGGAAGATGACTTCTTCGCACACCCCTGCAGTCAACGAGACCAGGAACCACACGAAGAACTCAGCGCTGGTGTGTGGTAGCAAGCCAAGCACCACATCCTGATTGACCTTGTGGATTAATGGGGTGAAATAGAGCAGGCTACCGATCGTCGCGATCAGGGCAAAGCCGATGCAGTAGACGGCAATGCCAAGCCCGGCCGCAGAAGCGACCGAACGGGTGCGATGGGCGAACGCTGTTTGAAAGAAAGCACGCCGGTGAAAGATGCCTGCGATCACCGAGCCCAGCAGCAGCCACTCGAGCGTGATCGAAGATACATAGCGCAGCATGTGCGAGCCGCCGGCGGCTGGCTGCGCCGCGCGTTGATGGCCAAGCACGGCATAGATCGCAAGCAAGCTGATCAGCGCCGCGGTGTGCGTCCAGTGCGCGATCGGTGCGGCCGTAGACAGCACAACAGGAGCGGGCTTCGGCGGCGGCATTGTCGATTCGTAGGACATGAAACGTATACTACGGCGTGCTTCAGAAGAGAGGGGTGGCAGACCATGGCTGACGTTGTAATCGTAAGCGCGGTGCGCACGGCGGTTGGACGATTTCAGGGCGCTTTGTCAGAGATGACCGCAACCCGGCTTGGATCGATCGTCGTCCGCGAGGCGATCCAGCGTGCAGGTGTTGAAGAGCAGGAGATCTCGGAGTGCATCATGGGTTGCGTGCTGGCAGCCGGGCTCGGGCAGAACCCCGCAAGGCAGGCTGCACTCGGCGGCGGCCTGGCCGACACGGTCGCCGCACTGACCATCAACATGGTGTGCGGAAGCGGATTGAAGGCTGTCGCCCTTGGTGCCCAGGCCATCATGCTCGGTGATGCGGAGATCGTCGTCGCCGGCGGCATGGAGTCCATGTCGAACGCGCCCTACCTGATGCCGGGCGCGCGACGCGGCTACCGCATGGGCGACGCGAAGGTGATCGACTCGATGGTGAAGGATGGACTATGGTGCGCATCGGACGACCAGCACATGGGACTTACCGGAGAGCTCGTCGCAGGCAAGCACAAGATCACGCGCGAGCAGCAGGATGCCTACGCGCTTGAGTCGCACCGCCGCGCCTTCGCTGCCCAGCAGAGCGGACGGTTCAAAGCAGAGATCGTCCCCGTCGAGGTTCCCGGAAGGAAGGGGAGCGTTACGGTCTTCGACCACGACGAAAGCGTCCGCGCCGACGCATCGCTTGAAGCGCTTGCGGCCCTGAAGCCCGCCTTCATACCGGACGGCACCGTGACCGCGGGCAACGCACCCGGGGTGAACGATGCCGCAGCCGCGCTGGTGCTGATGTCTGGCGACCGTGCCCACCGGCTTGGCCTGAAGCCGCTCGTCACGATCAAGGCGCAGGCCATGAGCGGAGTTCAACCGAAGTGGGTCATGCTCGCTCCGGTCATCGGCGTCGAGCGTGTTCTTGCCAAGGCCGGCTGGACCAAAGATGAGGTCGACCTCTTCGAGCTCAATGAAGCCTTCAGCGTGCAGGCGCTCGGCGTCACGCGCGAGCTTGGCCTCGATCTTGCCAGGGTGAACGTGAATGGAGGCGCAGTCGCCATCGGTCATCCCATCGGCGCGAGCGGCGCACGCGTTCTGGTCACGCTCATCCACGAGATGATGCGCAGCGGAAAACGGAAAGGAGTCGCCGCGCTCTGCCTGGGAGGCGGCAACTCGGTCGCGCTCGCCGTTGAGCTCGCAGCATCCTAAGCAGAATGACAAAGCACGCAGAGCGCTTCACCGGCAGGGTCGAAGACTACGAACGTTATAGGCTGCGCTACTCGACATCGGTGGTTGATGTCCTGCGTGAACGCTGCCAGGTAAGCCCTGACGACCTTGTCGCCGACGTTGGCGCAGGCACCGGCATGCTCGCCGAGGTGCTGCTGCAGGCCGGCAACCGTGTCGTCGCTGTCGAGCCGAACGCCGAGATGCGCGCCGCATGCTCGCGCCTCGTGCCGCAATACCCAAGGCTCCAGGTGCTCGATGGCGCAGCCGAGGCGACCGGGCTCACTACGGCATCAATCGACCTGGTGGTCGTAGGCCGCGCCTTCCACTGGTTCGATCGTGAACGCGCGCTCGAAGAGTTCAGGCGCATCCTGAAGCCCGCACGATGGGTCGTACTCGTTTCAAACCGCCGCGACCGCGAAGGCTCGGAACGCAACCGCGAATATGACGAGATCCTTGCGCGCTTCGGCAACGACTACTCCGCCGTCCGCAGTGAACTGCGCACACAGCAGACGCTGAAGCCCTATGGCGATGGCGACACTTTTATCGTCCGCACGCCCGGCCGGCAGCAGCTGACACTCGCGCAGTTCCTCGGCCAGACGCAGTCACTCTCGGTAACGCCACTGCCTGGCCAGCCGAACTACGAATCCATGCAGCATGCGCTGAGAGGCTTCTACGAAAAGTGGAGCGAAGGAGACCAGCTGACGCTCAACACGAGTTGCGAGCTGATCGGCTGGCGTACCAATTTGTCCTGACGCTGGACACGAAGTGGTTGCCGTCCGCGATCGAGACGGACTTGCTCTGCCCGTCCATCAACACTCGATGATGTTCAGCGCAAGTCCCGCCTGGCTCGTCTCCTTGTAGCGCGACTGCATGTCCATGCCCGTCCGGTACATCGTCTCGATCACCTGGTCGAGCGACAGCTTGTGCCCTTCGGTCTCATGCATCGCCATGCGGCACGCGTTCACCGCCTTCACCGCGCCCATCGCGTTGCGTTCAATACATGGGATCTGCACCAGGCCACCGATGGGATCGCACGTCATCCCCAGGTTGTGCTCCATGGCAATCTCGGCCGCATGCTCCACCTGCGCGTTCGATCCACCGAGCGCCGCCACCAGTCCGCCGGCTGCCATGCTGCACGCCACGCCCACCTCGCCCTGGCAACCCACTTCAGCGCCGGAGATGCTCGCGTTCTCCTTATAAAGGATGCCGATCGCCGCAGCCGTCAGGAAGAACCGCAGCAGGCCGCGCTCTTTCTCCTCCTGTGAAAGGCCGGTTTCGATGAAGCGCATGTAGTAGTGTGCAATCGCCGGGATGACGCCAGCCGCGCCATTGGTCGGCGCCGTCACCACACGTCCACCCGCAGCGTTCTCTTCATTCACCGCGATCGCATAGAGCGAGACCCAGTCAAGCGGCGCCAGAGGATCACGCGGCTTACCCGAATCATCGAGCGCCTGGATCCTTTGGAAGAGCCGCGGCGCCCTTCGCCGCACGTTCAACCCACCTGGCAGGATGCCCTCAGTCTCGATCCCGCGCGCCGTCGAACCCTGCATCGCAGACCACAGCGCCAGGATGCTCTTCTTCACCTGCACCGGTGCCGTCGCCTCGTCGTGAAGATCGATGCCCGGCCTCAGGATCGTGCTGCCGCCTGCGTTGAACTTGTCGCCCTCGTACAGCGAACACTCATTCACCAGGATCACATCGGCGATGCTGAGTTCGTTCTGTTCGGCGATCGCAAGCAACTCCTGCGCGCTCCGGAAAGGATACGGGACAGGCCTTGGCTCGACAGCCTTCTCAAGCGGGTCCGGACGCAGCTCTGCCGCCGACAGGATGAAGCCGCCGCCGACCGAGTAGAAGACCTCGCTCGCCAAGGTGCTCCCAGCCTCGTCGAACGCCCGAAACCGCATTCCATTCGGATGCGAGCTCTCGCCCGTCATGCCATCGGGATACATCTGCTTGCGATGGAACAACAGGTCGCTCGCCTCATCAAACCGGATGGAAGAGCCGCGTACCTGCACCCGCCGCTCTTTCCGGATCGCAGCGACGATGCCATCGATCCTCGCAGGGTCCACCGTATCCGGCCGCTCCCCCGACAGCCCCAGCAGGATCGCGCGATCCGTCCCATGACCAACACCCGTATGCGCAAGCGAACCGTAAAGATCCACCTCGATGCGGCGCACCACCGCCACCTCTTCCAACTCACTGACAAACCTGAGTGCTGCACGCATCGGGCCTACCGTATGAGAGCTCGAGGGCCCGATGCCGATCTTGAAAAGTTCAAACAGACTGGTGTTCAAATAACCGCCCCGCGTTCAATGCCTGCTGCTTCGTTGCCCCGTGCTTGATTGTAGGCCGTCAGCTTTCACGTGATGGCTCAGCGAGCGCGACGCCGAACCGCGGCCCGCTTCGCAACCGGGTCCGGGCTGCCCGGCGAAGCCTCCGTGCTGATCAGGTAAGCCGCCGCCGCGGTGAGGCGCACGGGCAGCTTGGGATCCTCGAATCGCCCGGTGATCGCGGCGGATACGTCCGGCTCACGATAGTTCGCAAGCGCCTTCAACGCAGCCGCACGCACGCTGGGATCCTTATCGTTCAAGGCAGCGATCAACTCCTTTCGGATCGGCGCCGTCCTGCCTTCAGCCAGAGCTTCAATCGCCGCCACGCGCGCCGAGTCGCCGCCGTTCTTCTTCACGTACTCATAGGCCGTGATGCCAATGCCGAACGGCCCCAGCAGCATGCTCGCACCCTGCAGCGCGCCGATCTTGGCCAGGGTCGAAGGCGAGTGCAGATCCCTCGAGATCGTATGCTCGGTCCCGTTCACCAGCGTGGCCGAGGAGCGCCGCTCCCCATCGACCACCGCCATCAGGATGTCCTCGCCCGAGTGATCATTCATCTTCCAAAGCGCCAGCGCCGCGCTGTACGCCACCTGCGGCTCCCTGTCATCGAGCATCCGGCGCAGGTCGCCGGCCAGCGCAGGCGACCTGGTCTGCCCGGCCGCGATCACGGCCGCTGTCCGCACATCCACATCACGCACCAGCATGGCATTGCGGATCAACTCCGCCGCGCGTGGGCTGGTGCCGAGAAGTCCAAGCGCCGCCAGCGCCTGGATCCTCGTCTCCGGATGCCTGGTATCGCCTGCCGCGTCCGACAGGGTCGACCATGCTGCATCCTTCCATTGCGCAGGCGTGCGCGGCGCAGGTGGAGGACCTTCGACGACCTGGGCGTCCGGGTCTCCCGCCTTGGCGTCCGCCTTTGCCGTCTGGGCGTCCGGGTCTGCCGCCTTGGCGTCCGCCTTTGCCGTCTGCGCGTCCGCCGGGGAAGACGGAGCAGGGTCTGGATCAGCTTGCGCCCAGGCTCCCCGGAACGACCCGAGAGCAGACGTGAAGATCAGCAGGAGCAGCAAAAGATTGCAGCGAAGGTCACGCAGACCGCGCCGGGGAGGAAGACAAACTCTGTGCATCATCATGTCTCAGTCGTATACGGGATTGCTGCGCAACTTCATTAACGATAGTTCAGATCTTTCAACCAGGCACGCTGACTGCCGATGCTATAGTCGGGGCTCCGGCCTCTCGTGCAGCACCAGGCTCAACCTATGCTCTTCAAGGCACTCAGCGCCGCTGTCTATGGCATCGACGCGCACATCATCGACGTCGAGGTGGACTACTCGGGCGTCGTTCAGGACAAGATGATCTTCGCGACGGTCGGCCTGCCCGACGCCGCGGTCCGCGAAAGCCGAGATCGTGTCCTGTCCGCGATACGAAACTGCGGCTTCGACATTCCGCCTACCCGCATCACGATCAACCTCGCGCCTGCCGACCTCAAAAAGGAAGGCTCCGGCTTTGATCTCCCGATTGCCATCGGGATCCTGGGTGCCTATGGCGCGCTCCACATCAAAGACCTTTCAAACTTCCTGCTGGTCGGCGAGCTTGGCCTTGATGGAGCGCTTCGTTCCGTCCAGGGCATGCTGCCGATCGCCATCGCTGCCCTGGCACGCGGTATCGAAAACCTGATCATCCCGGCCGGCAATGCGCGCGAAGCGGCGGTGGTCGAAGGCGTCAAGGTTTATCCGGTGAAGAGCCTGCTTGAGGTTCGCGAGCTGCTGAACAGCTTCGCCGCGGGCACCGTCACGCAGACGCCCCTGCAGGTCTCCCCCCGCGAGCTGATGGAAGAGCTGCAGGTCTTTCCCCACGACTTCAAGGATGTGCGCGGGCAGCACGTCGCCAAGCGAGCGCTTGAAGTGGCGGCCGCCGGCGGTCACAACATCCTGATGATCGGTCCTCCCGGATCGGGAAAGACCATGCTCGCCAAGCGGCTCCCCTCGATCCTTGCGCCGCTGCGTTTTGAAGAGGCGCTTGAGACCACCAAGATTCACTCGGTAGCCGGCGTCCTGAACGCCGACGAGGGGCTGGTGACGCACCGGCCCTTTCGCGCTCCGCACCACACCATCTCGGACGCTGGCCTGATCGGCGGGGGAGCCGTGCCCCGGCCGGGCGAGGTATCGCTCGCGCACAATGGCCTGCTCTTCCTCGACGAGCTGCCGGAGTTCCCGCGCAACGTGCTCGAGGTGCTGCGCCAGCCGCTTGAAGACGGGCACGTCACGATCTCTCGCGCGGCCATGTCGCTCAGCTTTCCCGCGCGCTTCATGCTGGCGGCGGCGATGAATCCCTGTCCCTGCGGATACTTCAACGACAAGAGCCGCGATTGCAACTGCACCCCGCCCATGATCCAGCGTTACGTGTCGAAGGTGTCCGGTCCGCTTCTCGATCGCATTGATATCCACATCGAGGTGCCGGCGGTTCAATACAAGGAACTGCGTGGTGGAGCAGCAGCTGAAGGCTCGGTCGAGATTCGCGCGCGTGTCATGGCCGCCCGGGAACGGCAGCACGTCCGCTTCGCCGACGCGCCCGGCGCCGCCGCGAGGACCCGCCCGTCCGGCCGCAGCGCCTCGCAGCCGGTCTTCGCCAACGCCCAGATGACCACCCAGCAGGTGCGTGTCTTCTGCGAGCTGTCGAGCGATGCCGAGCGCATCCTTGAGCGCGCCATGCAGCAGCAGGGGCTTAGTGCACGCGCTCACGACCGGATCCTCAAGGTTGCGAGGACGATCGCCGATCTTGAAGGCGTGCATAACATCGAGGTCAAGCACATCGCCGAGGCCATCCAGTACCGAACCCTTGACCGCAGCTACTGGGCCTGAACGGTCTCGGAAGACCGCAATACCCTTTTTGGTATGCGATTAACGCACGATTCCGAAAAAAGTATTGACGTACCCTGTTCCAACGTCTAACTTCCAGAAGGGTCGTCCGTAATTCCATGTTTTCAGGGAAGAAGGGCGGGCTGTTGATATTTTGATGATGGTCCAGAGATGGACCAAAACGGGAACAGCAAGGCAAGAAAGAAGTGGTTTTCTGGAGCTTTTGACTTACCATTGCATCTTCGCCAGCCTGGACTGCGTCAAAACTAGGACGCCCAGGTTCCCGAGACGCACTTTTCATCCAGCAGAGCCTTACACGGATAAGCTGCATTCGACCTTTGAAGCGAGCGCGACAGCGTCTCGTGGATCCGCCACATCGGGCTATGGCGGCCTTGAACAGCCGTGCTTAGCCCGCACCACTGGAGACGGGGCGCGCACGACGCATCCGCACAGTACGAGTTGTAATAACGAAGGAGAAACTAATGCGCTCAGACTTGATCTTTGGAGCAATGACCCACGTCAACAACCGCTACCAGCTCTGCCAGCTGGCTGCCAAGGCAACGCGTAAGCTGCACAAGCCGAACACCCGCCTGCAGGACACCACGAACGAGGTGCTCGACCGCTTCAAAGACACCGTCCCGATGGATGGCGCCATTGAGCCCAAGGTGGAAAAGATTCATGCAGCCGATCTTCAGGAACGCCGCGCGGCTTAGGCCCGCGGCAGCTTCACCGTTCGTCAGGGCCCCCCGTTTCATCGCGCAACACTCCTTCCGACCTCTGCTCATATCCGACGCTCACCACCTGCTCTGCCAGTTCGCCTCTTCCTGCCTCCTCAGCGAGGCATGTTCGGGATGAGATCAGCCGAAAGCCCCCGTTTCAAAGCATCTTGTTTTCCGCAGCATCTTCGTAGTACTCTCACGCTAGAACCCCCGCATAACAGTAAAAGCCGCACCTCCCTTCGGCCCCCGCTGTGTTCTGTTGCTTTGCAAAACACGCCCTCGCCGAAGCCCCTTCCTTCTAGTTGCGCCTTTCTTTCCTCATCCCTACTTCCGCCACATCCGAGAAAAAAAGAACTCCCATGACAATCTCAGAACTCAAAGAGCACAACATTGCCGAACTCGGCAAGCTCGCACGCGGCCTCGACATCGGCGGCACCAGCGGCCTGCGCAAGCAGGACCTCATCTTCAAGATTCTGCAGGCACAGAGCGAAAAGGAAGGGCACATCTTCGCCGAGGGCGTGCTCGAAATTCTGCCCGACGGCTATGGCTTCCTCCGCTCGCCTGACTACAACTACCTGCCCGGCCCGGATGACATCTACGTTTCTCCCTCGCAGATTCGCAAGTTCGACCTCAAAACAGGTGACACCATCTCCGGCAACGTGCGTTCGCCGCACGAAGGCGAGAAGTACTTCGCCCTGGTCAAGATCGAAGCGATCAACTTCGAGTCGCCCGAAGAGACGCGCAACAAGATCCTGTTCGACAACCTGACGCCGCTCTACGCGCAGGAACGGATCAAGATGGAGACCGTCCGTGAACACATTTCGGGACGCGTGATGGACCTGCTGACGCCGGTCGGCAAGGGCCAGCGCGGCCTCATCGTCGCGCCGCCGCGCACCGGCAAGACCATGCTGCTGCAGTCGATCGCGAACAGCATCACGGCAAATCATCCAGAGGTAGTGCTGATCGTTCTGCTGATCGATGAGCGTCCCGAAGAAGTCACCGACATGCAGCGTTCGGTCCGGGGCGAGGTCATATCGAGCACCTTCGATGAGCCCGCGGCCCGCCACGTACAGGTCGCCGAGATGGTCATCGAGAAGGCAAAACGGCTGGTCGAGCACAAGCGCGACGTCGTCATCCTGCTTGATTCCATCACCCGCCTGGCTCGCGCCTACAACACCATCGTTCCTCCTTCAGGAAAGGTGCTCTCAGGCGGTGTCGATTCGAACGCCCTGCAACGCCCGAAGCGCTTCTTCGGCGCCGCACGCAACATTGAAGAGGGTGGATCGCTCACCATCATCGCCACTGCGCTGGTCGACACCGGTTCCCGCATGGACGAGGTCATCTTCGAAGAGTTCAAGGGCACAGGCAATATGGAGGTCATCCTCGATCGCAAGCTGGTCGATAAGCGCGTCTTTCCGGCGATCGACATCCAGCGCTCCGGCACCCGCAAGGAAGAGCTGCTGATCCCGAAGGATGACCTGCAGCGCATCTGGATCCTGCGTAAAGTGCTGAACCCGCTGTCGCCCACCGAGGCCATGGAGCTGCTGACCAGCCGCCTCGAGAAGACACGCAACAACTCGGAGTTCCTGCACAGCATGAGCCAGAACTAAGCCACACCCCGTCACCGCGATCGCAATCATGCCGAAGCAAGGAGCCAGCCCCAACCGGACTGGCTCCTTTTTCATGCAGCGTTGAACCGGGGCGGGCCGGTGCAATCCCAGGCAGATCACACCGACGCCGTTACGGCTGCATCCACCATTCTGAGATTCAGGCGAAATGGTCGCCGGATTTCTGACGCAGGGTGGAGTGGCGGCAACATGCTTGACCCGAGTGGCCGGAGGGTAAACGGCTGCTGAAGCCGCGGCAGATGGCGCCGGCTGCGGTGTTCCTTGCCTCTGACGACCCGAGGTGGTCTTCGGCGCATGCTGGAACGTGGAACGACCGCGGCCACAGCGCGCACGCTCTGCGGAAGAAGGGCAAAAACAACCGCGTCCCGACGCCGGACAGGTCCCCTTCAAGCGGTGGAACGCCTGCGCGCCGGACCTCGAAACGGGCCGTCGGCAGCGGGCGCTAC